>JAJYCT010000095.1 GCA_021778125.1 Myxococcales bacterium | reverse complement strand
GCGGCGGCGTCGCGGTCCGGTCACCCTCGAGGTCGCGACGGCCGACGCCGAGGACGCGACCGATCGCGACGCGCTGCTCGATCTCTTCTTCGACTTCGCGCGTCAGTTCTTCGACTACACGGCGATCTTCGTCGTGCACGGCGACATCGCCGAGGGGCGCGACGCCTTCGGGACGGGCGTGGGGCGCGAGGGCGTCGTCGGCATCGGCGTGCCGCTCGATCTGCCGGGGCTCATGTCTCAGGCGCGCGACCGGCGCGCGTCGGTCGTGGCGAAGCCCCCCGCCGACGGGCTCGACGCGCAGCTGCTCGCCGACCTGCAACGGCCGCGCGACGTAGAGCTCGCGATCGTGCCGCTCGTCGTGCGCACGCGTGCCGTCGCGTTGCTGGTCGGCGACTGCGGCGAGGTCGGGGTCGAGCGCTCCGCCGTGCAGCAGATCGTCCGGTTCGCGTCGGTCATCGGCAAGGCGTTCGAGCGCATCATCGTGCGCCGCAAGCTCGAGGGCTTCGTCGCCGGGAGCAAGGGCGCGAGCTCCGGCAAGATCGACGCCTCCCTCGTGCCTCCGAAGACGTCGGTGCCGCCGGTGGTCGCGGCGCCGGAGCCCTCCCCGCGACCTCCGGCCCTGGCGATCCCGTTCGGTACGCCGACGCCGCCCTCCGCGACGGCCTTCGCGCCCGAGGTCCGCACGGCGCCGGGCCCGCCCCCGGTGTTCGAGCGCACCGCGTCCCCCTCACCGGCCCCCGCGGTCCGCACGGCGAGGCCGTCGACACCCCCCATGCCGACCGCGTCGGCGCCCCCGCCGCCGCCCGTGAACATCGCGGCGTTGCGGGCGCTCTCGGGGCCCCCCATTCCGCGCGAGGAGCCCGAGTCGCCGGCCCGCGTGCCGGTGGAAGACGTCGCCCCGGCATCGTCGCCGAGCGTGCACGTGACGATGACCGAGGTCGAGGCGGCGAGCGGCCTGTTCGACGAGCTCGGATGGGACGCGGGGCTCGACGACGAGGGAGCGCCCGGGGAGCCGCCGTCTTCGGCGATCGTGGTCCCGGCGCACGCGCCGGCGATCCGCCACGCGCCGAACGAGGCCCTCCCGTCGGTCATCGTCAACATGGACGAGGATCTCGAGGCGCTGGTCCGGCGCGTCATCGAGGGCGACGCCGACGGAGGCGCGGAGGGCGAGCTGCTGCGCACGGGCGAGCGCGCCATGCGCGTCATCATGCGGCACTTCCCGGGGCCCACGTCGTACGCGCGCTCCCGGATCGCCGCCGTGGCCAGCCCGCTTCGCGCGAGCGAGTGCGGCCCCGTGCTGCGCCTGGTGGCGCGGCAGCGCAAGGTCGCCCTGCCGTTCGTGCTCGAGAGGCTGGGCGACGCCGACCCCGAGGTGCGCGGGTGGGCGACGCACCTGCTCGTCGAGCTGCCCTACGTCGACGCCCTCCCGCACGCGCTCGTCCGGCTGCAGGACATCGACGTGGCGACCCGGGCCTCGGCGGCGCGGGCCGTCGCCGCGATCGGACGCGCCTTTCCCGACGAGGCGCGCGGCATGATCGAGGCCCTCGCCCAGGCGCCCGAGCCGCACAACCGCGCCGCGGCCATGCGCGCGCTGGCGGAGCTCCGGGAGCCGGAGCTCGTCCCCGAGCTCGTGCACGGCCTGGCCGACGGCGACGACGTCGTGGTGCAGGCGGCGGTGGCGGGCCTGGTCACCCTGACGCGGCAGGACCTCGGCTCCGACGCCCGGCGCTGGCTCAAGTGGTGGGAGGTCAACGCGCAGCGCCACCGCATCGAGTGGCTCATCGACGCCCTGACGCACGACGTCGGCGAGATCCGCCGCGGCGCCGGCGACGAGCTCAAGGCGCTCACCAAGGAGTACTTCGGCTACGCCGCGGATCTGCCTGCCCGGGACCGTGAACGGGCGCAGCAGAGGTACCGCGACTGGTGGATCACGGAGGGCAAGGCCCGGTTCAGGCGCAAGGCCTGAATCTCCGGTCGGGCAGGTCCGTCCAACCGTCTGGTACGTCCCGTGCGTGTGAGAGGCCTCCCATGAAGCTCGCCCTGATTCGCTCGACCGCTGCCGCGGTCCTCCTTGGCTCGCTCGCCCTGACCGCGCCGGCGATGGCCGACGATCCGGCGCCCGCGCCCGCCGCTCTCGACGCCGACGCGGCGCGCCTGTCGGCCACCGGGCACTCCGTGAAGTGGAACTGGGTCCCGCCCGGGCGAAGCGCTCGCTACGGCCACGCCGAGACGCTCATCCACGCCCCCCTCGCGGCGGTGCGCCACCTGGTCGTCGACTACGTGCGCTACCGCGAGCTCGCGCCGAGCATCACGACCTCGCGCGTCGTGGGCCACGAGCCCGACGGCGCGTCGGACGTCTACCTGGCGATGGGTGTGCTCAACAACACGATCAGCCTCTGGAGCGTGATGCGCTTCGCGCCGCTCAAGGCCGCGCCCGACGGCGTCGAGGTCGTCGAGGGGCAGATGGTCCCGGGCAAGGGCAACATCGACGACTCGCAGCTGCTCTGGTCGATGCACGCCGCCGGCGCCGAGTGGACCGTGCTCAAGCTCGACCTCCTCCTGCGCCCCGGCGTGCCCGCGCCGCAGTCACTCGTCGACGAGCAGCTGCGCGATTCCGCGATGGACGCGGTCAACTCCGTCCACGATCGCGCGCAGGGCTCGAGGGACTTCGTACCGTTCTCGGGGTGAGGAAGACGCGCGTCGTGCGCGAAGGTGCTTGCGGTACCCGCACGCATTCGCTAAGAGGCTCTCGCGCGGTGGAGCAGCCTGGTAGCTCGTCGGGCTCATAACCCGAAGGTCGATGGTTCAAATCCATCCCGCGCAACCGGAAACGACGACGCGAGGTCGCCTCTCCCCGAGGGACCTCGCGTCGCTGCATGGGGCCTCGCTCGCGTTCGAGGGCGCCCCACGCGCCCCACGGGCGCTCGGGCACCTCCGAGCAGGCGTTCAGCCCGAGCGCTCGCGCGCCTCCTGCGCGGCCTGCGCGGCCTTTCGTGTGTCCGTCGACGCTCGCTGCTCCGCCAGGCGCTCGCGCAGCGCAGGCACGACGTCGAAGATGGAGTCGGGCGTCGTGCCGGGGGGGCGCTCGGGGGCCACCCGCTCGACCAGGTGCGACCGCACGACCTGGTCGCCGCGCAGGTAGACCTCGGCCCACGTCTTGTTGAGGGGCACCTGCGCGCGCCCTCGCTCGAGGAGCATGAACTCGTCGCGCACGCAGCCCGTGCGCAGCACCTTGCGGTGGCCATGGCTCCACCAGCCCGGCTCGTGCTGGTGACCCACCAGGTACAGGTCGGCGTCGTCGCTCTCGATCATCCGGCGCTGGAGCGCGTCGCCCATCGCGACGTCGACGTCGCCGGAGACGCGGCGGCGCACGAGCTCCTTGAGCATCGTCCAGCTGACCGACTTGAGCGGATCGCCCGAGACGAGCTCGCGGAGGTAGCGATGCGTCCAGTACGTCCAGAACCCGTTCGTGAAAAGCTCCCTCACCTCCGGGAGGAGCTCGAGCACGAGCTCCTTGGGCTTGAGGCGATCGTGGTGGTAGAGCAGCGGCTGGAGCGGGATCACGACCTCGAGAAGCGCGACGGTCGCCCAGCTGAGACCCAGGACGTTCTCGCCGCTGCGCATCGCGACGAAAGGACGCGCGGGGTCGACGTAGAACAGCGGGTCGAGCTGCGAGCCGTGCTCCACGTGCACGCGGCCGAGCGACAGGTCGAAGCCGGGGAAGTGGACGCCGGGCGAGCCGCCGAGCCGCTCGCGCACCGCGGCCTGGACCTCGGGGTAGAGCAGATCCATGTCGTGGTTGCCCACGACGAAGAACGCGCGTCGGCTCCCGGGGTCCGCGCGCAGGTGCTCGCGTACGGCCTCGAAGAACGCCGGGTGCGCTGCCGCCACGCGCTCCATCTTGTCGAGCGCGATGTCGCGCGTCACGTGCGTCGGCCAGCCGCCACGCGAGCTCGTCTTGAGGAGGTCGAACGTGTCCCCGTTGAAGACGAGGTCCACGGCGAGCCGGCGAAGCGGGTCCAGGCCGTATCCGCGGATCACGTCGGCGAGGTAGTCGGACCGCAGGAAGTCGTCGTACGGTCCACCCGCGCCCATCTCGATGTCGCTGAAGACGACGACGAGCCGGTCGGGCGCCCCGCGCGAGCGCAGCTCGGTGGCCGAGGGCGCGCTGCTCACGAGCAAGGTTGTGGCACGGTGGGGCCGCGCTCGCCAGGTCTTGCCGGCCGCCTGCCGGCGACTGCCTGTTGACGCGGCGGGCGTGTGCTCCATCATCATGGACCTCGCCCCCGGTCGCCATGGTCGGGGGCACACGACGAGGTGCCCGATGCCGCGCTGGTACGAGGACAACGCCCGTTCGATCGGTCGCACGCCGCTCGTGCGGCTCAACCGCCTGCCGGGCTCGCGCGCCCTCGTGCTCGCGAAGGTCGAGGGCCGCAATCCGGCCTACTCGGTCAAGTGCCGCCTGGGCGCCGCGATGGTCTGGGACGCCGAGGCGCGCGGCCTGCTCGGCCCGGGCAAGGAGATCGTCGAGCCGACGAGCGGCAACACGGGCATCGCGCTCGCCTTCGTCGCCGCGGCGCGCGGCTACCCGCTCACGCTCACGATGCCCGAGACGATGAGCGTCGAGCGGCGCAAGCTGCTGGCCGCGTTCGGCGCGAAGCTCGTGCTGACCGAGGGGCCCCGCGGGATGGCCGGCGCGATCGCGAGGGCCGAGGAGCTCGCGGCGTCCGATCCATCGCGATACGTGCTGCTGCAGCAGTTCAAGAACCCCGCGAACCCCGCCATCCACGAGACGACGACCGGGCCCGAGATCTGGGATGACACCGACGGGCAGGTCGACGCCCTGGTCTCCGGCGTCGGCACGGGCGGGACGATCACGGGCGTGTCGCGCTACTTCGAGCGCGTCCGCGGCAGGCCCCTCGAGTCGGTAGCCGTCGAGCCCGCGGCGAGCCCGGTCCTCGCGCAGACGCGCGCCGGCCAGCCGATCCGGCCCGCGCCGCACAAGATCCAGGGCCTCGGCGCCGGCTTCGTGCCGGACGTGCTCGACCTCTCCCTCGTCGACCGCATCGAGCCCGCCACCAACGAGGAGGCGTTCGACTTCGCGCGGCGCCTCGCGCGCGACGAGGGCATCCTGTCGGGGATCTCGAGCGGCGCCGCGGTCGCCGTGGCCACGCGCCTGGCGTCGCGCCCGGAGTACGAGGGCAAGACGATCGTCGTCATCCTGCCCGACTCGGGGGAGCGCTATCTCAGCACGGCGCTGTTCGAGGGGCTGTTCGACGCCCAGGGGCTGCCGGTCTGACGGCGCACGCCAGGGCGTGATCCGGCGTACTCTGGCACGCGCGCCATGGTCTCCGCTCACGTCCAGCAAACGCTCGTTCGCGTGTCGGAGGCTCTCTCCGCCCAGCCGGATCTCGAGGCCGCGGTGCGCGCCCGGCTGCGCCCCGGCGCGGCGCCCCTGCCGCTCGACCCCGCGCTTTCCGCGGCCGTGGACGTCCTCGGCCGGGAGCTCGTGGCCCTGCGCCCCGACGGCGCCGATCGCGCGGACGTCGCGAGGCTTCTCGCGGGGCCCGGGCGACGCGCGATGCTCGCATGGTGCGCGGCGAGCACCGCGCGGCGCGACGTCACCCTGGCGCCCTGGATCGCCCTCGCGGGGGCCCCCGACGACGCTGTCCTGGCCCGCGCTCGCCTCGTCGACGGGCCGCTCACCGACGCGCTCGCGTGCGCGCCGCTCGTGGGCGACGGCGCCCGGCTGTCGTCGCCCGACCACGCCATGGCGCGCTCGCGCCTCGAGATCCTGCTCTGGGAGGCCGGCGCGAGCGCGCTGGAGGTGCCCGATCTGGGCGCGTGGGTCTGGGGCTCCCCCTCCACCTTCGACGCGCTCGTCGGCGCGCCCGCGCACCGCGCGCTGCGCGGCCGGGTGCTGGCGGCGCGCTGCCTCGAGGTGAGCGCGCGGGGCATGCCCGAGGCGACCGATCCGGAGCTGCTCGGCCGCACGCTCCAGATCCTCCAGCCGCTCATCCTGCACCCCGAGCCGCTCGTCTGGGTGCACGCGGCGCGCGCGCTCGGGCGCCTGGTCGGGCCCGTGCAGCACCTCGAGGGGACGGTCCTCGACTGGGTGCTCGGCGAGTCGCGCGTGCTGCGCCAGCGCGCGGTGACGGCGTTCGCCTCGCTCCCGGCCGAGCGCCTGTCGTTGCTCGCGGGGCAGCTCGTGTCCATCATCGAGTCGCGCGACGAGGAGCCCTGGGTGCTCGCGGCGGTCGCCGCCGCGACGCCGTACCTGTTCGTCGAGCGCAGGGACCTCTGGGACCGGCTCGCGCGCCGCGTCCTGGCCGGCGATGGCGGCCCCATCGCGGCCCGTGCCCTCGCGCGTGGCCTCGGGACGCTGTGGCGGCGCGGGCACCAGCCGGAGGCCGTCGAGGCGCCGTTCCGGGCGCTGCGCGAGATGGCGCGGCGCGCGACGCCTGCGACGCTCGATGCGTCGCGCCGCTGGATCGAGGTCGTCGCGCTGACCGACGCGGTCGACGCCGCAGAGCGCGATCCGCTGGACCTGGAGCTCGGCCTCGAGAACCTGATGCGCGTCGCCGCGCAGTACGACGACGAGGAGGCCGACGCGCGCGCGCTGCGCTTCGCGCAGTGGGTCGCGCCGACGTTCGAGGAGGCCCGCCGGATCTCGCTGGACGGGGGGCGCCTGCGCCAGCGCGCCGCGGCGTTCAACGCCATCGAGGGCTGCGCGCGCGCCTTCGCGCTGCGCCTCTGGGGTCCCCTGCTCGCGACGCGTTCCTCGGGGACGCCGTTCGAGGAGCCCGATCTCGCCGGGACGTGGAAGACGATCGCCAAGGCCCCCGCCGAGATCCTCGACGTCGTGCGGGAGCGCCGCCAGAGCCGCGCGGAGGACGTGGCGGCGAGCGTCCCGCTCGAGGTGCTCGCGGTGCGCCTGGGCGGCTATGCGCTCGACGCGTGCGGCGAGGCCTCCGACCTCGGCCCCGGGCGCGGGCCGACGGCGCACGACACGTGCCTCTGGCTGCGCAAGCTCGAGGGGCTCACGGACGGCTCGCGCGAGATGCCGCCGGAGCTTCAGGCGGCGCTGAGCGCGCTCTTCTGGCGCCTCGTCGACACGACGCGCGGCACGGCGCTCGGCGAGGTCGACGACGCGCAGTGGCTCGGGCCGTTCGCCGCGTGGTGGGCGCTCGTCATCGACCGGCCGGCCGTGCTGCTGCAGCTCGCGACCGCGCTGCCGATGATGGCCGCGGGCGCGCTCGAGCTCTGCTGCGAGCGCGCCGAGGCGCTGCGCACGGCCGTCTCGGTGGGCGAGGTCGACGGGCTGTGGGGCCCGTCGGCGGCCGAGGCCCTCACGTCGATGCACGCGGGCGACACCGAGCTCGCGGCGGCGCTCGCGGGCCTGGCCACGGCGCTCGGCGATTTCAGGATCGCCGCGGGCCCGAAGCCCAACCTCGAGGGCATGTGCCTCGAGCTCGTGCTGGCGGGCGAGCGCCTGCAGGCGGCGCTGGCCGATCCGGTCAAGGCGCTGCACCCGGTGCCCGAGGCCGGCGCCGAGGACTCGCTGTCGCGCGCGGCGACCGAGAACGCGCCGCGCGTGGCCGCGCTCATCGCGCGGGCGATCCGGGCGCGCGAGCTGTCGATGCTCGACGTGTGGTTCGCGGCGCTCGGGCCCGTGGCGTCGGCGCTGCTCGAGGACGCCGTGCACGGCGCGATCCGCAGGACGCCGCCGCCGCCGCCGCAGCCGAAGAAGAAGGAGCCAAAGACGCTCGAGGGCTACGAGCTGATCAAGCCGCTCGGGGAGGGGGGCATCGGCTCGGTGTGGCTGGTGCGCAAGCCGGGGGCCGACCGCCTCTTCGTCCTCAAGATCCCCAAGGCCGACGCGCTCCAGAACGCGACGGACGTGGAGCGCGAGGGGATCCTCGCCTCCTTCGTGGAGGAGGCGCGCGCGCTGGCGGGCCTCTACCACCCCAACGTCGCCAACATCATCGACCGGGGCGTCTCGTCGGGCGTGCCGTACCTGGTGCTCGAGTACCTGATCGGCGCGGACCTCAAGCAGTACGCCGCCGCTCGCCTGATGTCGCTCTTCGAGCTGCGGCGCGTGGTGCTCGAGGCGTGCGCGGGGCTCGCAGCGCTGCACAGCGCCGGCCTGGTCCACCGCGACGTGAAGCCGGCCAACCTCTGGCTGCGCCTGCCGCTCGCGGGCGGCGAGCGGTTCGACCCCGCCAAGGACCGCGATCCCGCCGTCACGCCGCCGCTCGCGACGGTCGTCATCGACTTCGGCATGGTGCGCTCCATCCGCGTCGCGCAGGAGGCGGGCGGGCGGTTCGTGGCGGGGACGGCCGGCTACATCGCGCCCGAGCAGGTGCTCGACCCCGTCGAGCTCGACCCGCGCGCCGACGTCTACGCTCTCGCCGGGTGCATCTACAACGTCACGACGGGCCGGGCGTTCTTCGACGAGATCGAGAGCCCGCGCGACCGGATCATCGCGCACATGCGTCGCGACCCGTTCGACGACGCCGAGCGCCTGCGCTCCTTTCCGGCGGCGATCGCGCGCCTGCTGCGCGCCGCCACCGCGCACGCGCCCGGCGACCGCCCCACGCCCATGGAGCTCGGGCGCGAGTTCGCCGCCGCGCTCTGAGGGTCCGGCGGGCACGGGCGCCGCGCGCGTCGTCGCGCTCCACCCCCCCCGGTCGGGCCCCTCACGCGAGATCGAAGACGAGCACCTCGGCGTCGGTGACGCCCTCGATCGCGACGCGCCCCGCGTCGCTCGTCGAGGCGCCGTCCCCGGCCCCCAGCGTCTCGCCCGCGACCTTGACGCTGCCGCGCGCCACGTGCACCCACGCGTGGCGGCCTGCCTCTACCTCGTGCTCGACGCGCTGTCCGGGCGACAGAACGGAGGCGTAGACGGAGGCCGCGGTGTGGATCGTGACGCTCCCGTCCTTGCCGTCGGGCGAGGCGACGAGGCGCAGGCGGCCGCGCTTGTCGTCGTCGGAGAAGGTCTTCTGCTCGTAGCTCGGCGCCCCGCCCGGCTTCGACGGCAACAGCCAGATCTGGAGGAAGTGGACCGCCTCGTCGCTCGAGGCGTTGTGCTCGCTGTGCAGGACGCCCGCGCCCGCGCTCATGCGCTGCACGTCGCCGGGGCGGATCGTCGAGCCGTTGCCCATCGAGTCCTTGTGGGCCAGCGCGCCCTCGAGCACGTAGGAGACGATCTCCATGTCGCGGTGCCCGTGCGTGCCGAAGCCCTGGCGGGGCTGCACGCGGTCCTCGTTGATGACCCGTAGGCTGCGGAAGCCCATGTGCCTGGAGTCGTAGTAGTCGGCAAACGAGAACGTGTGGCGGGTGTCCAGCCAGCCGTGATCGGCGTGGCCGCGGTCGGCAGCGCGTCGGAGGGTGACCATGGGACCAAGGAAGCTAACCATGGTCCCGGCGCGGCGGAAGGCGGGTGGGGGGGGGTGGGCGAGGCGGGACTCGAACCCGCAGTGTGTCCCGGGTTTTAAGCCCGGCGCGTCTGCCGTTGCGCCACTCGCCCGCGCGACTCGAGCGAGAAGGTGCCGGCCGGCTCCCCGCCCGTCAAGCGCCCGGGGGGGGGCGATCAGGGCTCCGCGGACGACAGGGGCGCGAGCAGGGCCTCGACGTCGTCCTCGCTCAGGTGCGCCCCGGCCGCGGCGTCGCCGAGCAGCGCGCTCGACAGCCACCGCTTCTTGTCCTGCAGGCGCATCACGCGCTCCTCGACGCTCCCGGCCACGTAGAGGTTGTGCACGAAGACGGGGCGCGTCTGCCCGATGCGGTACGCGCGATCGGTGGCCTGCGCCTGCGCCGCCGGGTTCCACCACGGATCGAAGTGGACGACCGTGTCCGCGCTGGTCAGGTTCAGGCCCGTGCCGCCCGCCTTGAGGCTGATGAGGAAGACGTCGGCGCGCCCCTCCTCGAACGCGTCGACGACGCGCTGCCGCTCGCGCGTCTCGCCCGTGAGCATCAGGTACCGCACGTCGCGCGCCCGCAGGGCCTCGGAGATGAGCGCCAGCATGCTCGTGAACTGCGAGAAGACGAGGATCCGGTGTCCGTCCTCGAGCTGCTCGCCGAGCATCGTGAGCAGCGCGTCGAGCTTGGCGGAGTCGCCCACGTGGCGCGCCGCGTCCATCCGCACCAGGCGCGGATCGCAGCACGCCTGGCGCAGCTTGGTGAGCGCGTCGAGGATCGTCACCGCCGACGCCGCAAGGCCCTTGGCGCGGATCGCCCTGCGCACGTCGGCGTGCGCGGCGACACGGATGGCCTCGTAGAGCTCGCGCTGCTTGCCCCCGAGCTCGACGGGCACCACGAGCTCCGTCTTGGGCGGCAGCTCCTTGGCGACGTCGCGCTTGAGGCGCCGCAGCACGTGGGGCGCCACGGCCTCGCGCAGGGCGGCGAGCCGGTCGGCGTCGCCGCGCTGTTCGATCGGCTGCCGGAAGAAGCGGCGGAACGCGAGCTCGCCGCCGAGCAGCCCCGGCGTCAGCCAGTCGAAGATCGACCAGAGCTCGCCCAGGTGGTTTTCGACCGGCGTGCCCGTGAGGCAGACGCGATGGCTCGACTGCAGGCGCGACACCGCGCGCCGGGCCTGGCTGCGCACGTTCTTGATCGCCTGCGCCTCGTCGAGCACGACGAGGTGGAAGCGCTGCTCGGCGAAGCGGTCCTCGTCGCGGACGAGGACCGGGTACGTCGTCACGACGACGTGCGCCCGCGGCACCTCGCTCCAGCGCGCCCGGCGCTCCGGCCCGTGCAGCACGACGACGCGCAGCGCGGGCGCGAAGCGGGCGAGCTCGCGCGCCCAGTTGCCGACGAGGCTCGTGGGCCCCACGACGAGCGCCGGCGCCTCGAGCCGCCCCGCCGCGCGCTCGACGCAGATGTGGGCGATCGTCTGGAGCGTCTTGCCGAGCCCCATCTCGTCGGCGAGCACACCGCCGCCGCCGTCCTCGGCGAGGCGCTGGAGGAAGGCGACGCCCTCGGCCTGGTAGGGGCGCAACGTCGCCTGCAGGCCCTGGGGGGGCGCGACGGGCGCGAGCGGGGCCACGCGCGCCCGCGCCCGCTCGGTCACGCCGGTGCGATCGGTCCACGTGATGCGCGCGCCCGCGCGCTCGAACGCCGAGTCGAGCTCGACGAGGGCCGTGGCGCGCAGCTCGGGGAACGTGCGGAGGCGGCGGTGCTCGCCCTGGTAGAGCTCCGCGACGACGCGCAGGAGCGCGCGCAGCCGCTCGATCGGCACCATCACGTGGTGCGTCTCGCTCACCTTGAGCGCCCACGTGGTCCGGCACGAGGTCACCAGCGCGTCGAGGCCGCCCTCGGCGTCGAGCCGGTCGAGCAGATCGAGCAGCACCGGGAGCAGGTCGATCCGGACGCCGCCGACCTCGACGCCGAGCTCGAGCCCGAACCAGTCGGGCTTTTCGTCGCTCGGCTCGACGCGCGCGTACCACGCGGGCTCCTCGTCGCCGACGCGAAACGGGTAGCGGGCGTCGATCTCTACGTGCCAGCCGAGCGCGCGCCACTGGGCGAGGGCGCGCGCCGTGAACGCGCAGAACGTGTGGGCGTCGCCGTCGGCGCGCACGACGTAGTCGGCCTCGCACCCGTCGGGCGGGGCGATCTCGTCGACGCACTCGAGCTCCACGGCGCCGAGGCGCTCGAGGACGCGCCGCGCCTCGTTCTCGCTCGCGCGGTCGAGGCCCTCGGTGCGCAGCGACAGCAGCGGCACCAGCGACTCGTCCATCTCGCACGACAGGCCGTCGGTGCGCGTGATGAGCACGTGGTCGGCGAAGAGACGGACGCGGGGCGCCTGGGAGCGCGCCACCAGATCGCTCGGAAGAGGGAGAGTCACGGACTCCCTCTTTGATCACAACGAAACGGGAAAGTCCAAAGGCCGACGTGATCGATCGTCGCGCGCGCGAGCGACGTGGTGGGAGGCTGTGGTAGGCTCATCCGCTACATGGCCCGCGTCTTCGTCCGCCTCGCCGTCGCCGCGCTCTCCGCGATCACCCTCTCCGCCTGTGCGGAGACCGTCAGCGTCACCTCGCAGGGCGCGCCCCTCGCGAAGCTCCCGTGGCGCAGCTGCGGCATGACGTGCGAGCAGGCGTTCGCCGAGGTGCAGAGCACCCACGGCGCCGCGGGCGAGGCGTGCGAGGCCCTCATCGCGGCGAGCGCCTCGCTCGAGGGCGGCGATCGATGGGTGGCGGCGGCGATGCACTACGACGCCGCGGTGCTGCTCGTCCTGCGCGGCAAGGGCCAGGACGCCCTCGCCCGCGTCGCGAAGGCCGAGGCGCTCGATCCGGACCCCGCCTACAGGCAGCTCGAGCTGCAGCTGCGCGATCTCATCGCGCGGACCGAGGCCCGCTAGGGGCCGATCGCGGGGACGAGCTCCGCGAGCTGCAGGTACGCGTTGCCCAGGTCGTCGAGGCCGAGCGCGGTCGCGCTGAGGCGCACGTAGCGCGCCGCGACGGGCGAGGCGAACGTGAGCGTCACCGGGGTGCTCCCGGGGTTGGGAAAGGCCGTGTACGTCTGGCCCGGGACGTCGGTCCACGCCGACGCGTCGGGGCTCGTCTGGACACGGAACGCGACGGGGAACCCGTAGCCCATCGCGCGCGGTACGATCGTCAGGCCGGTGAGCGAGTAGGTCGCGCCCGTGTCGACCCACGCCCACTCGGTGGCCGCGGTCGTCGTGCCGTGCGAGACGCTCGAGAAGACCGTCGTCGGGTCGCCGTCCCAGGCGCGCGGGCCCGACCAGCTCCAGTCGCCGCCGCCGACGATCGACGAGACCTCGCCGGCGACCGGCGTGCCCCACGGCGCCGCGACGAGCGTGACCGGATCGAGGAACGTCGGCCAGTCGCCCCACGTGTTGCCGGCGGGCTGATACGCGTAGGCGACGAAGTTCGAGGCGCCGACGTCGAGGTGGCCGGTCAGGTCGCCGCTCACGCCGATGTTGTGCGCGCCGAGCTGGGCGCGCGCGCCGAGGTATGGCGCCGGAGCGAACGTGAGCCCGTCGGCCGACTGGAAGACCTCGACCGATGCGTTGGGGGTGAACCGGTCGACCGTCGTCACGGCGAGAAACCGCCCGAGGGCGTCGACGTATTTCACGTCCGCCGAGTCCTGGGCCGCGTGGTCGCGCGTGATGGCGTGGCCGTGGTCCACGAGGTGCAGCGGCCAGTCGTCCACCGTGGCGTCGTCGACCGTGGCGACGTTGGTGAACTGCGTCGCCTCGTCGTCCGAGTAGTAGACGTAGAGCTTGGTGCCCACGAGCACGAGCGACGGCTCGCCGTAGCCGTAGTCGGTGGCCACGCCGGTGTACGCCAGGATCGCCGTGGGATTGCCGCCCCAGCCCGCGCCGTTCCACTTGTCGAAGGGACCGCTCGGCGACGTGGAGCGCGCGACGAACACGTCGTTGTCGGTGCCCGCCGAGTTGGTCGTCGAGGTGTACCCGACGTAGAAGTACGGGCCCACCTTCACGGCGCCCGGATCGCAGGTCGAGTACGCGTCGGCCGAGCCGGCGGTCGGCTGCAGCGCCACGACGTCGGGGGTCCACGTGTGCCCGCCGTCGGCCGAGTGGTGGTAGCGGACGTAGTCCCACGCGCCGCCGGTGCCCGGCGAGCACGTCCACATGTGGATCGACTGGTCGGTGTCGATGAGGATCGACGGGCCGTAGTGGTAGCTGCCGCCCGGGTAGACCTGCCAGCCGCTCGTCGCGCGCAGGGCCGGAGAGAGCGAGAGACCGCCGTCGCCGTCGGGCAACGCGCCGTCGGTCGTGGCCGCGGCGGCGTCCGCGGCGCTCGCGTCGCCCCCCGCGTCGGTGCGGCCGGCGTCCGCGGCGTCCGCGCCCGCCGCGTCGGCCGCCTCGGCCAGCGCGTCCGCCCCGCCACCGGTGGCGCCGCCACCGCCGCTTCCGGCGCACGCCCCGAGGGCGAGCCCGAGCTCGGCGAGCGTCTGCGCGCGCATCCTCGGAGGATACTACGGCAGGCGGACGCGCGTGGCGGCGAGGAACCCGTCGTCGGCCGCGTGCGCGAGCGCGACGAAGGCGTCGTAGTCGCCCGTCGCGACCGTCCCCGTCGCGACGCCGAGCGTGAAGTCCTCCTCGATCGCCGCGCCGCTGACGCTCAGGCTCCGCGACGCCTCGACGAGCTTGCCGCGGGCGTCGAGCGGCCCCGGCGCGCGCGCGACCGTCGCCCCCTTGGGCAACTCGACGCGCCGGTGCACGTGGTACTGCACGGCGGTGCTCACGGCGAGCGCGCTCTCGCGCCCTGCGCGCGTGGCGTACGTCGCCCCGAGGCTCGAGACGCGGGCGCGCGGCCAGGCCTGGTGCAGCGTGTCGAGGCCCGGCAGCAGCCACGTCTTGTCGCCGTCGCGCTGCGCGTAGCCGCCGACGGTGACCTGCGCGCGCAGGCTGACCTGCCAGCTCCCCTCGCTCGAGGCGAGCTGCACCTCGTCGACGTTCGCCCAGGGGAGCCACGCGAGCACGACGTCGCGCAGCGCCCGCTGGCGCTCGGCGCCCACGATGCGGAACAGGGCCTCGGAGAGCTCCTGGGCGTCACGTCCGCGCAGGACGGCCGCGAACGTCCCGCGGGCGTCGCCGCGGTCGTCGAGCGCGAGGCGGACGTCGATCTCGTCGCCCTCGTCGGCGCTGCGTGCCGGCAGGGTCGTCATCGAGCCGTCGGTGCCGAGCGCCGTGCGTCCGCGCAGCTCCGGCGAGACGCGGCCCGCCGGCAGCGGCGGCCCCGCGACGTCGGCGTCGATCCAGACGTCCTTCCCCTCGACGTGCGCCAGCACCAGCGGGTGGACGAACCGCCCGTAGTGCGGCGGAAAGGCGGGATCGGCGCTGAACGGCTCGCTCTCGGCCACGCGCAGCTCCGCGGGCACGCCGAGCACGCGCAGCCCCCGCAGCAACAGCCACGAGCGGCTGCCGTCGTGCGAGGCGAGGAAGCTGCGAGCGGTCGCCTGCTGTACGGGCGTGATCGCGGCGCCGTAGTCGCTCAGCGTGCCCGCGTCGGACTCGCGCAGCGCCTTGCCGACGGCCGAGACCAGCGCGTCGACGGCGGCCCGCGTCGGCTTCGCGGCGTCGCCGCCGGCGGCCTCGCGCGCCCACGCGTCGACTTCCGGATCGTGCTCGTCGAGCGACGCCAGGGTCTCGCGCAGCGCCCGGGCGACGCCGCTCCACCGAGCCGTCGAGAAGCTCACGCCCGCCGACCGGTCCATCTTGGGGACGCCGTCCTCGACGCGGCGCGCGGGCTCGTCGACCACGTGCCAGCGCAGCACGCGCGCGCCGCCGTCCTGGCGTTCGTCGGCCTTGCCGAGCAGGCGGTGGCTCCAGAGGGCGCCCTCGAGGCGGGGCGGGAGGCGCAGCTCGAGCGTCGCGTCGTGGACGGCGACGCGCTCGGGCAGGAGATCGGGCGTGTCGATCCCGACGTCGCCGGTCTCGCCCGGCAGCGCCCAGCCCTCGTAGACGGCCTCGACGACGTCGCCCCCTTCGAGCTGCGAGAGGTCGGCGGCCGCCTGCGACGCGCGCGGCGCGCGGTCCGGCTCGAGCACGCGCCCGTCGCGCTTCCAGATGCGCCGGCGCAGCGCGCGCATCGAGCCGCGACCCCACACGTCGGGGGCCGCCGCCTGGGCGTTCTGGTCGACGTCGGTCGTGCCGCTCACGCGGCGCAGATCGAACAGCACCCAGCGGACCAGCCCCGAGGCGTCGACGGTGTACCGCTCGGTGTGCGAGAGCACCGCCGTGGCGGCCGCCGGCAGGATCGGCGCGGCGCGGTCTTGGGCCACGAGCTTCTCGGCCACGCCCTCGAACTCGTGCGCCGGATCGTCGCCCGCCGCGTGCAAGAGGGGGGAGAGGGCGCCCGGGGCGTCGCGGGCCGCGAGCGCCGCGCGCACGAGGCGATCGCGGAGGTCGGGCGACGCGTCGAGCGACGCGAGCGCTGCGAGCGTGCGCTCCGCGGGCCGCATCGCTCCGAACGAGCGCTGCGCTGCCCCGTCGTCGCCGGCGGCCAGCGCGTCGCGGAGCTCGACGCCGAGGAAGCGCGCCGTGGATCCGAGCAGCGTGCGCAGTCGGGCGAGCTCCGCGGTGGCGCCTGCCCGGTCTCCTGCGCCGCGCAGGGCGTCGAAGCACGCGAGCGCGTCGTGGCGGGCGCGCGCGGCGGCGCGCTCGCGCGCGGCCTCGTCGAGGCCGGAGAGCGGCGAGGCGGCGCGCTCGGCGTCG
>JAJYCT010000505.1 GCA_021778125.1 Myxococcales bacterium | reverse complement strand
CGAGCTCTCCCGGACCGAGGGCGCGGTCCAGAACATCGAGCGCGCCATCCACCACGGCGTGGGCGACATGTCGAGCGGCCGATCGATCGAGCCGCTGCTCTTCACCGAGCTGCTCCAGGCGCCCGAGTTGCGCCAGATCGAGCTCACGCGAACCCGCCCCCTGGTCGCCGGCCCGGACGGGCGTGCTCCATGGCAGATCTCGGTCTACCGCCCATCCCCTGGCCCCGGGAGCCCCATCTTCACCCAGCTCGTCGAGCTCGATGCGGGCAACTTCGTCCGCGAGCTCCGGAGTCGTCCTCCCGGGGCCGACTTGCAGTCCGGGGCCTTTCGCCTGGTGGGGACCACCGTCGATCCGGCCGCGCGGTCGATGCCACCGCTGGGAGCCGTGCCGACGTCGGCGGGCGTGCGCTTCGGCGACATGAGGTACGCCAGGGCGGACGCGGAGCAACCCGATGCGCCCGGGCAGGTGGTCCTCGACGCAGGGCAGGTTCTGCGCGATGCGGCGGGGGCCGAGCAGGGGATGGTCCGGGTCTCGCTCTCGGCGGACGCGCTCGACGAGATCGCGAACGCGAAGGTCAACCCGCGCGATCCGAACGATCCCCACCGCGTCTTTCTCTGCGACGCGACCGGGCGGCTCGTCACGCGTGCCTCACGGCGCGATCGGTTCGTCGACGCGGGTGGCGTCCTGCGCGTCGACGCGACGGACATCCCCCGCGCCGTCTCGACGGCGCTTCGGAGCTCGCTCCTGGGTCGCCTCGATCAGAGCCAGCCCGACGGATCGGGGAGCATCCGGGTGGACGGCCAACCCTACCTCGTGACGTTCCACCGGTTGCGACACCCGGAGGGATGGGTCGTGGGGATCGTCGTACCCGAGGACTACTACGTTCACGCCCTGGTGAGCCTGCGCGATCGGTTCCTCGTCGTCTACGGGGTCGTCAGCGTCCTGGTCCTCGCGGGCGGGCTCCTGGCCCTGCGCACGGTTCGGCGCGGGCTCGGTCTCGTGCTGGAGACCACCGCGCGCATGCGCCGCTTCGACTTCGCGCCCGCGGGCGGCACGACGGCCCTGGCCGACGTCCAGGACGTCATGGACGGCCTGGAGCGCGCGAAGACGGTGGCGCGCACGATGGGCAAGTACCTCCCGCTCGACGTGGTGCGCCACCTGTTCGAGGAGAATCGCGAACCCGTCCTGGGCAGCGAGCTGCGCGAGATGACCCTGATGTTCACCGACATCCAGGGCTTCACGCGCCTCTCCGAGGGGCTTGCGCCCGCCGAGCTGGCGCGCGTGCTCGGCCTCTACTTCGAGGCGCTGACCTCGGCCATCACCGAGAGCGGCGGCACGATCGACAAGTTCATCGGCGACTCGATCATGGCGTTCTGGAATGCACCTGGCGTCTGCCCGGATCATCCCGTCGCGGCGTGTCGCGCCGTGCTGGCGTGTCGAGAGGCGACCCGACGCCTCTACGCCTCGGAGGCGTGGGCCGGTCGAGAGCCGCTGCACACTCGCTTCGGCGTCAACACGGACCTGGCGCTGATCGGCCACTTCGGCGCTCCTGCCCGCCTGAGCTACACGGCCATGGGCGATGCCGTGAACGTGGCAGCCCGCCTGGAGAGCCTCTGCAAGCAGTACGGCGTGCCCGTCCTCGTCAGCGAGACCGTACAGAGGCGGGCTCGCGAGCAGTACGCCTTCCGCCTCGTCGACGTGGTTGCGGTGGCAGGCAAGACGCGCGCGATCCGCGTCTACGAGCTGCTCGGATCGGGCGCGGACCCCTCGGTGTTGCAGGTGGCCCGGACCTACGAGCAGGCCCTCGAGCGCTACCTTGCGCGCGATTTCGCTGCCGCGCGCGCGCTGTTCGAGACGTGTGCGGGGGATGGGCCGAGCCAGGTCATGGTCGAACGTTGCGCCCGGTATGTCCGGGAGCCGCCGCCGCCGGACTGGGACGGGACGTTTCACGCCGACCTGAAGTGAGCGGCCCTGCCGTCGCCGCGAGTCGACGGGAGCCCTCAGGCGATGGGCAGCTCCACGACGAACGTGCTGCCCACGCCGACCTCGCTCGCGACCCAGATGCGGCCGCCGTGCGCGTCGACGATGCCGCGGGCGATCGCGAGCCCGAGCCCCGCGCCGCCGCCGCGAACACCGGGCTCGGCCTGCCAGAACGCCTGGAAGATCGCCTCGCGATGCGCCGCGGGGATCCCGGCCCCCGTGTCGGAGATGCAGACGTGCACGCTCCGCCCCTTGCGCTCGGTGCGCACCCCGATCGTGCCGCCCTCCGGCGTGAAGTTCAGCGCGTTGCCGAGCAGGTTGCCGATGACCTGCTCGATGCGAGGGGCGTCGCAGCGCACGTGCGGCAACTCCGGCTCGATCTCCGAGCGCAGCGTGATCCCCTTCTCGGCCGCGATCGGCTCGACCGTGGCGACGGCCTCGGCCACGAGCGCCGCGAGGTCGCTGTCCTCGAGCTTGAGCGCGAGCTGCCCGAGCTCGAGGCGGCTGAAGTCCAGGAGCCGCTCGATCAGACCGTTCATGCGCATGCCCACGCGAAAGATCCGGTCGGCCGTCTCGCGACTCGCCGCGTCGTCGCCCCGGTCCACGCTGCGCCGCAGCATCTTCGCCGCCAGCACGATCCCCGAGAGCGGATTGCGAAGGTCGTGCGAGACGACGGCGAGGATCTCCTCGCGCGCGTGCATGGCCGCCAAGAGCTCCTGGTACAGCCGCGCGTTCTCGAGGGCGAGCGCTGCGCGATGCCCTGGGCGAGCGCGAGGTCGGAGAGGTGATAGAGCCGCCCCGCGCCGAGCGTCGCGCACGTCAGGGCGCCGAAGACGCGACCGTGCGCCTCGAGCGGCACGACGATCTGCGAGGTGACCCCCACCTCGCGCAGGGCCTCGCGCTGCGCGTCGTCGTGCGCCCCGGCCAGCGACGCCTTGGCGCTGGCGACGAGGATCGCCTCTCCCGTCGCGAGCGCCTCCGCCTGGGGCGTCGTCCAGCCCGGCAAGGGCGCCTGCGCGCGCATGGCGTCTGCGAGGCGCTCGCTCGCCGCGTCGGCGAACACGACGCGGGAGCGCTCGGCGCGCCCCACGCCGCGCGCGATGTCCACGAAGCACATGTCCGCGAACCGCGGCACGAGAACCCGGCACACCGCGGTGACCGTCTCCGAGAAGTCGAGGGACGCGCCGATCGACGCGCCGAGGTCCGCGAGCGTCCGCTGCTCGCCCTCTGCCCGGCGCAGCGCGGTCACGCTCGCGAACGTGACGACCGCGCCGCGGAGGGCTCCCTCGCGCGCCTCGAGGTCGGCGCGCAGCGCGCGGGCGGCAGACCCGCGCCCCGGCGCGATCGGAGCCCCGGCCGGGTCGCGGGCG
>JAJYCT010000094.1 GCA_021778125.1 Myxococcales bacterium | reverse complement strand
GCCGCCGCCGCGCGGGGCGCGCAGATCGTCCTGCCGCCGGAGCTGCTCGAGGGGCCCTACTTCTGCCGCGAGGAGAGGCCCGAGTGGTTCGCCGAGGCGCGCGCGCTCGAGGACGACGAGGCCGTGGCGCGCCTGCGCGAGGTGGCGCGCGAGCTGGGCGTCGTGGTGCCCGTCTCGTTCTTCGAGCGCGCGGGACAGGCGTACTTCAACACGGTGGCCGTGATCGACGCCGACGGCGCCGTGCTCGGCACGTACCGCAAGAGCCACATCCCCGACGGCCCCGGCTACGAGGAGAAGTTCTACTTCCGCCCCGGCGACACCGGATTCCGCGTGTGGAAGACGCGCCACGCGACGATCGGCGTGGGCATCTGCTGGGACCAGTGGTTCCCCGAGACCGCGCGCGCGATGATGCTGCTCGGCGCCGAGGTGCTGCTCTATCCGACGGCCATCGGCAGCGAGCCCCACGAGCCGGACCTGGACACGCGCGATCCGTGGCAGCGGGCGATGATCGGCCACGCCGTCTCGAACATCGTGCCGGTCGTGGCCGCCAACCGCGTCGGGCTCGAGGACGGGCAGCGCTTCTACGGGTCGTCGTTCGTGGCCGACACGCGCGGCGACAAGGTCGCCGAGCTCGATCGGGGCGAAGAGGGCGTCGCCGCGGCGACGTTCGACCTCGACGCGGTGGCCCGGACGCGCGCCTCGTGGGGCTTCTTCCGCGACCGGCGGCCGGAGCTCTACGACGTGCTCGGCACGGCCGACGGCAAGCGGCGGTAGTACCCCCCCCTCGCTGCGAACGGCCATGCGCACTGGCCGCTCCGGCGAAACCGGGTAACCTCGCGCCGTTCGAGGGAAGGAACCCATGCTCCGTTACCGCGAGGATTGGCGCACGCTGCTCTGGGCCTTCGTCCTGTTCCCCGCCGTGGGGCTCGCCCCCTACGTGGAGCCGCGCCTCATCCCCTGGACGCTGCCGCTCAGCCTCTACCTCGGCTTCTGCGCGGGCGTCTTCAGCCACAACCACAACCACACGCCGACGTTCAAGAACCGCAAGATGAACGCGTTCTTCTCGGCGTGGCTGAGCGTCTTCTACGGGTTCCCGACCTTCGCCTGGATCCCGACGCACAACCTGAACCACCACAAGTTCGTCAACAAGGCCGGCGACGCGACGATCACCTGGCGCTACTCGAAGAGGAACACGTGGCTCGTCGCGAGCACGTACTACTTCGTGTCGGCCTACTGGCAGTCGAGCGTCATCAAGGAGTACATCGCCAAGGCCAAGGCGCAGAACCCCAAGCTCTACCGGCAGATCGTCGGCCAGTACGCGACGCTCGCCGTCGCGCAGGGGGGGCTGCTGGCGCTCGCCGTCGCGCTGCACCACGACGCCTGGTGGCGCGGGCCGGTCGTGTGGTTCTTCGGCTTCGGCGTGTCGGCCATGTTCGCGAACTGGTCGATGATCTTCATCAACTACATCCAGCACGTGCACGCCGATCCGTGGTCGGAGCACGACCACTCGCGCAACTTCGTCTCCCGGCTCGGCAACTGGCTCGTCTTCAACAACGGCTACCACACGGCGCACCACGAGAGCGCCGGCCTTCACTGGACGAAGCTCCCGGAGCTGCACGCGAAGATCGAGGCGCACATCCACCCGGAGCTCAAGCAGCCGAGCATCTTCGGCTACTGCTTCCGCGCGTACGTCCTCGGCATCTTCAGCGACCGGTACCGCACGCACCAGATCGGCCGCGCCGCCTACGAGCCGCCGCAGGGTGGCGACCTCGATCTGCAGACGGCGTCGGTGGCCGCCGAAGAGGCCGGGGTCAACGCGTCGATGGCGTGAGGGCGGGAAGCCTTCCGTCCCCCGGGCCCGCATCCGGCGCGCCTCAGGGCTCCATGCCGGTCGCGTGTCCTCGCCGCCGGACGCCCACGACGAGCAGCCCGACCACGGCAAGCCATCCCGCGAGCCCCCCGCTCGCATCGCCCGGCGCGACGCGGCACCCTCCCGACGACCCGGAGGGTCCGTCCATGCTGCCGGCGTCGTCGCCCGGCAGGGTCCCGGCGTCCGTCCCCCACGTCAGGCCGCCGCTGCTCGATCCCGAGCCGCCGCTCGACGCGTCGCCGGAGCTGCTGCCGCTCGAGCTCCCTCCGTCGGCGCCGCCGCCGGTCGTCCCCGCGTCGGGCGTCGCGGGGCCCGCGACGACGACGACCTGCACCTCGAGATCGTTGTCCGGCGGGCCGCCCTGTCCAGGATCGCTGAACCACGCGACGCCCTCCTCGACCAGGTTGAAGTACTCGTAGTACGTGCCCGGCGTGCTCGGGGCGTGCAGGTTGAACTGGAACTTGTACGTGCCCCCGGGCGGCACCGTCCCGCTGACGGCGGCGAGGCGGTTGGGGCTGATCCACGACGAGTCGGCGAAGGCGCTCATGCGGTCGCGCGGCTGCGTCGTGGCCAGGCGCGTGTTCGAGTCCCACGTCAGGCCGCCCGAGTTTTTCATCTCGATGTAGGACGGGATCGTCTGGCCGGCGGTCATCTGCAGCGCCGTGCTCGCCAGCGGGAACGACTGCTTCACGTAGGACGCCGCGTAGGCCTGCGCCAGCCCGCCCTTGGGCGCGATGTAGCCCGAGATCGTCATGCCGATGACCGACGGCGTGCCGCCCACGGTGCCGTCGTAGGCCGGCGAGTTGAGCACGACGTGCGACGTGGACGAGAACGTCGCCTCCGAGCCGCTCTGCCCGCCCCAGTCGCCGCTGGCGCTCTCGATCGTCCCGTTGGAGTTGACCTGCGTGACGATGGCGACGTGATCGGCCACGCAGTTGCCCTGGTAGTCGAACACCACGGCGTCGCCAGGCTGCGGCGTGTTCGACAGGGTGCCGTTGTTCTGGCCGTAGCAGTAGAAGCTGCCCGCCGCGGCGTCGAGGCCGCTCGTGTCGACGCCCGAGTGGGCCCAGACCCACTGGGCGAAGTCGGCGCACCAGTACTCGGGCTGTCCGCCGTTGCCCGTGCAGCTCGACTCGAAGGTCGTCCCGCCGAGCGAGTTGGTGCCGCAGGCCATGCCGCCCACGTTGGCGAGGGCGAGGCTGACGATGTCGGCGCCCGAGACCTGCGGCGTTAGGGCCGCGCGCGACCGGGCGAGTTCCTCGGCGGACGATCCGGGAGCGGAGGAGCAGCCGAGCGCCAGCGCGGTGACGGCGGACGTGGCCAGGACGGTTCGCAGAGACATGGGGGTGGCCAGTGCACGACGCGGGCCGCCGGGCTGCCCGGCCAGGAGTGCCGTTTCCGTCGTGATTTCGCATGGACAGGGCGGACCCCAGGGCCTCGCGACCCGCGACGGGACGCGATCCCTTCGTGAGCGGGCGCGAGGTGCCGAGGCGCGCCCCTCACCCTCGGACTCCCTCGGACTACACCCGCACGATCGTCCGTCCCGACACGACGCGAAAGCGCGCGGCGAGCGCGACGCTCACCACGACGAGGCCCGCCGTCAGCCCCCACCAGAGGCCCGGTGCGCCGCCGTGCAGGCCGAAGCCGAGGGCCAGGGCGATGGGAAAGCCGATGGCCCAGTGCGCGATCACGTTGGCCACGAACGGAAAGCGCACGTCGCCCGCGCCCCGCAGCGCGCCGGCCGAGACGCACTGCACGCCGTCGAAGAGCTGGAAGAGCGCCGCGATGCGCACCAGGTCCACGCCGATGGCGCGCACGCGCGGGTCGGTGGTGAACAGCGACACGAGCAGGTGCGGCGCGGCCGCGAAGACCGCCGCGCCGACGAGCATCGACGCCGCGCCCAGGCCGATCCCGACGGCGCCGGCGCGACGCGGCGAGGTGCCCGCGCCGATCGCGTGCCCTACGCGCACCGCGGTCGCGCCCGCGACGCCCAGCGCGCCCATGAACGTGAAGCTCGCCAGGCCGATCGCGACCTGGTGCGCCGAGGCCACCTCGGGGCCGAGCACGCCCGACATCAGGGCGACCAGCGAGAAGACGCCCATCTCGGCGAGCATCTGAAAGCCGATGGGCAGGCCCACGCGGTACACCTTCGCGAGCGACACCCCGCCGCCGGGCGCGTCGTCGCGATAGCGGGCCGCCGGCCGCGCGACGAACGCGAGCAGCACGAAGGACGCGAGGCTGAAGGCCAGGCCGCCGCCGAGCGCGCCGAGCGCCGGCAGGCCGCGCGGCGCGAGGCCCACGGCGACCAGGGCCCCGTCGCCCCGCACGAGCAGGTTGCTCGCGAAGACGTTCACGACGTTGGCGACCAGGCTCCCCACGAGCGCCGGCGCGGTGCGCCCGTGCGCCTGCAGGAACGTCTTGGCCGACGAGTACGCGAGAATCGCCGCGAACCCCGGCGCCTGCCCCGCCAGGTACAGGCGCACGCGCAGCACGACCGCCGGCGACACGCCCCACACCGGCAGCACGCACGTCACCGCGAAGGCCATCCCCATCGCCGGCGCCCAGAGCAGGAGCACCGCGCGCAGGTTCGCGACGTACGCGTGCCACGCGCGCGCCGTCTCCCCCGCGCCCACCGCCTGGGCGGCGAGCGGCTCGAGGCCCGCCGTGACGCCGAGGGCGACGATCACGGCCGCGAAGCCGATCGCCCGCCCCATCCCGGCTCCGGCCAGATCGTCGACCGAGATCCGGCCGATCACCGCGGTGTCGACGAGCGACATCGCGATGAGGCCCAGGTGCGCGAGGGCGATGGGCAGGGCCAGGCGGAAGAGGACCCGCAGCTCGTCGAGCGTGGATCCGGTGCGCATGGAAGGGGCGTGGATAGCACGCCGCGGACGGCGTGCCTCACGGGGGACCCGCCGGGGGCCGGGTCAGCGCGCGGCTTCGAACAGGCCCGCCGCGCCCATGCCTCCGCCGATGCACATCGTGACGACGGCGTAGCGGCCCTTGCGACGCCGGAGCTCGTAGAGGGCCGTGGCGGCGAGCTTGGCCCCGGTGCACCCGAGCGGGTGACCGAGGGCGATCGCTCCGCCGTGCACGTTGAGCTTCTCGTCGGGGATCTCGAGCGTCCGCTGGACGTAGACCGACTGGCTCGCGAAGGCCTCGTTCACCTCGAAGAGGTCGATGTCCTTCATCGACAGGCCGGTGCGCGACAGGAGCTTGCGCACCGCCGGTACGGGACCGATGCCCATGAGGGCGGGATCGACGCCCACGGTCGCGTAGGCGCGGAAGGCGCCGAGCGGCCTGACGCCGAGGGCGTCGGCCTTGGCCTTGCTCATCACGAGCGCGGCCGCGGCGCCGTCCGACAGCGGCGACGAGTTGCCCGCCGTGACCGAGCCGTCCTTGGAGAACGCGGGCTTGAGCGACGAGAGGCCCTCGAGCGTCGTGTCGGCGCGCGGCAGCTCGTCCTTGTCGAACGTCACGTCGACGTGCTTGCCGCCTTCGTAGCGCGTGGCCCTCACCGCCACGATCTCGTCGGCGAACGCGCCCGCCTTCACCGCCGCCGAGGCCTTCTGCTGGCTGCGCAGCGCGAAGGCGTCCTGGTCGGCGCGCGAGACGGAGAACTTCCTGGCGACGTTCTCGGCGGTGATCCCCATCGGCGTGTACACCTCGGGGCAGCGGGCCATCGCCGCCGGCGACGCGCTCAGCTTGTTGCCGGTCATCGGGACCATCGTCATCGACTCGACGCCCCCGGCGACGAGCACGTCGGCGGTGCCCGTCGCGATCGACCCGGCCGCCAGCGCGATCGCCTGCAAGCCGCTCGAGCAGAACCGGTTGATCGTCATGGCGCTCGTCTCGATCGGGAGCCCCCCGAGCACCCCGGCGACGCGCGCCACGTTGAGCCCCTGCTCGCCCTCGGGCATCGCGCAGCCGAGGATCAGATCCTCGACCTCCGCGGCCTTGACCTGGGGCACCCGCGCGAGCAGCGCCGCGATGACCTGCCCCGCGAGCTCGTCGGGGCGCGTCAGAGCGAGCGTCCCCTTGTGGGCGCGGCCGACGGCCGAGCGCACCGCATCCGCGATCACGACGTTGTCGATCATGGCTAGTTCCTCAGCGGCTTGTTGTTCATGAGCATGTACTGCATGCGCTCCTGGCTCTTGGGCTCTCCGCAGAGGCTCACGAAGGCCTCGCGCTCGAGCTCGAGCATCTCGGACTCGGTGACCTCGTGCGACGACCCGCTCACGCCACCGCAGAGCAGCTCGGCGAGCTTGGTGGCGATCTTCGCGTCGTGCGGGCTGGCCTGCCCGGCGTCGACGAGCGTCCCGACCATCATCCTGAGGGTCGCGATGCCGCTCTCGCCCGGCAGCACGTACGCCCGTGGCGACGGCGGGTGCCAGCCGCTCTCGGCCAGGCCGATCGCGCGGGCCTTCGCGTCCGTGAGCAGGCGCGCGCGGTCGAAGCTCACGCCGCTCGCGCGCGCGAGGTAGCCGAACGACTTGCCCTCCTCGGCGCTCGTGGCGACGCGCGCGAGCGCGACGTTCTTGAACACCTGCGTGACGAGCGCGTACGTGTCGACCGTCGCTCCGTCGGGCACGCCCTCGAGCGCGCGCCAGAGCAGGTTCATCGTGCCGCCGCCGCCGGCGACGAGCCCGACGCCGACCTCGACGAGGCCCGAGTACGTCTCGGCCGCCGCCTGCACGTTGCCCGCGCCCAGGCACACCTCGAGGCCGCCGCCGAGCGCCATCCCGTACGGGGCCGCGACCACCGGGACGCTCGCGTACTTCATGCGCTGGCAGGCGGCCTGGAAGCCTCCGACCATCTCGCGCAGCTGCCCCCACTGCTGCTGGCTCGCCGCCATCACCACGAGGAACAGGTTCGCCCCGACGCAGAAGTGCTCGCCCTGGTTGGCCAGCACCATCGCGCGGAAGTCGGTCTCGGCCCTCGCGACCGAGTCGTGGATCATCTTGATGACGTCCGGATCGATGCTGTTGGCCTTCGTCTTGAACGTGAGGCCGAGCACGCCGTCGCCCAGGTCCCACGCCTCGGCGCCGTCGTTCTTGAGCACGGGCGCCTGGCCCTTGCGCAGGACGGTGAGCGTCGCGTTGCGCGGGTCGGCCTTGCGGGCGACGTACTTGCCCGCGAGCAGGTCGAAGACGCGGCCGTCGTCGGTGTAGAACGACCGGGCGCCGGCCGCGCGCATCTTGTCGATCGACGCGGGCAGCGCCACGCCGTCCTTCTTCATCCGGTCGACGGTGGCCTCGAAGCCGAGCGCGTCCCACGTCTCGAAGGGGCCGAGCTCCCAGTTGTAGCCCCACCTCATCGCGTCATCGATCGCCGCGACGTCGTCGGCGATCTCGCCCACGCGGCGCGCCGAGTACGCGAGCGACCGCGAGAGGACCTTCCACGCGAACGCGCCCGCCTTGCCGGGGGCCTGCGCGAGCTTGCGCACGCGCTCGCGCGGATCCTCGATCTTGGCGATCTCCTTGGTGGCGTTCTTGATCTCCTTGTCGCCGCCGCGCGCCCGGTACTCGAGCGTCCTGGGGTCGAGCGTCTCGACGCCGCCCTCGCCCTTGGCCCTGCGGTAGAAGCCGCCGCGGGTCTTGTCGCCGAGCAGCTTCTTCTCGGCCATGGTCCGGATGTAGGCCGGGACCTCGAAGACCTTGCGGTCCTCGTCGGCCGTCAGCGACGCGTAGCAGTTGTCGGCGACGTGCACGAACGTGTCGACGCCGACGAGGTCTGCGGTGCGGAAGCTCGCGCTCTTGGGGTGCGCCATCGCCTCGCCCGAGATCGCGTCGACGTCCTCGGGCGCGAGGCCGTCCTCGAGCATCAGGTGGATGGTCGTCATCATGGCGTGGGCGCCGATGCGGTTGCCCACGAAGTTCGGCGTGTCCTTGCCGACCACGATGCCCTTGCCCAGGACGTCCTCGCCGAAGCGGCGCACGGTCTCGAGCGTCTCGGCGGACGTGTCGGGCCCGGTCACGAGCTCGAGGAGCTTCATGTACCGGACGGGGTTGAAGAAGTGCATCACGAGGAAGCGGCTGCGGAAGGCGGCCGACCGGCCCTGCATCATCTCGGCGATGCGCAGGCCGCTCGTGTTCGACGCGACGATGCAGTGGGGCGGGACCAGGGCCTCGAACTTCTCGAAGAGGGCGCGCTTGGGCTCGATCTTCTCGATGATCGCCTCGATCACGAGGTCGCAGTCGGCCACCTTCTTGAGGTCGTCCTCGGTGTTGCCGACGGACACGAGGCGCGCCCGCTCCCTGGCGTAGAACGCCGCGGGGCGCGCCTTGAGGGCCTTCTCCAGGCCCCCGGCGGCGAACCGGTCGCGCGCGCTGCGCTGGCCCTTCTCGGCCTCGCTCAGCCCCGGGGGGACGATGTCCATGAGCAGGACCTCGATGCCCGCGTTCGCGAGGTGCGCGGCGATGCCGCTTCCCATGACGCCCGCGCCGATGACGGCGGCACGACGGATCGGTCTGGCCATCCCTGATCTCCTTCGGAGCGCAGTTCTAGCCCGACCTGATGCGGCGCGCCGCATCGATGTTGCCTTGCGTCATGACCGCCGAAAAACGGCGGGTGTCGCTGGCTTAGGTCACTGCGCCGGCGGCGGCGGCGGCGGCGGCGCGTGGACCGTCACCTTGGTGCTCACCCCCGCGCCGGACCAGCCGCCCTTGGTGAAGTTGAAGCTGCTGGTCACCAGCGCTCCAGCGCCCGTACCCGTGTCGATCGTGATGAGCGACGCCGGCTGAGGGTTCGTGGTGCTCGTGCTCGCGCGCGTGAAGCCGTAGATCGTCGAGTTCCAGGCGCCCAGCCCGAACACGCTGTGGTACCCGGTGCCGCTGCCGAGCGCCGTGCTGCTGCCCCCGTAGATGCCTCCCAGCAACGCGTGGCCCGTGGTCGCGGGCGTTCCGCTCGTGAACGCCGTCTTGAGGGCGCCCATGTCCACGCCGGCGAGCCAGTCGGCGGAGCAGCCGCTGCCGGTGCTGCTGCAGGAGCGGATCGTGGCGAGCCCCGTGGGGTTGTTGCTGGCGTCCATGTAGAAGACGAAGTCGCCCGACAGCCCCAGCACGCAGCCGCTGCCGTTCGTGCAGCTGTTCGACGGGTCGGCGCCGAAGTTGCCGAGGTTCGTGGCGGCCCCGGTGCTCGTGTTGATGGACCAGACCGCGCCGGTCCCGTCGCCGCCGAGGAGGATCTCGTTGCTCGGGTCGAGCGACCCGGCGGGCGTGAAGGCCAGCGCGTACATCTTGCCGGCGCCCGTGATCGTGGCGATCTGCGTGAGGGCCACGCTCCCCGTCCCGCCCGACGGGAGGGCCGCCTTGAAGACGGCCGTCTCCGTGTTGACGTAGACGTTGCCGTTGCCGTCGACCGCGAGGTCCGTCACGGCGGGGGTCGACGTGCCGGAGGAGGGCAGGCCCGTGAACGCCCCGATCTGCGTGACCGCGTTGGTCGCCGGATCGACCGAGTAGAGCGCGGTGTCCGTGTTCGCGTAGACCGTGTACGTGACGGTCGTGCCGCCGTCGCCGCCGCCCGACGAGCTGCCGGTCGCGCCGTCGCCCAGGAGGCCCCCGTCGCTGCTGTTGAAGCCGCTGCTGCTGCCGCTGCTCCCGCCGGAGCTTCCGCCGGAGCTTCCGCCGCTGCCGCTGCCACCGTCGTCTGCGAGGAAGCCCGTGCTACTGGCGGACGAGCAGGCGGGCAGGGCGCTGGCGAGGGCCGAGGAGGCGAGGAGCGTGAGGGCGACGATGGGGCGCATGGACGGGCTCCGGGGAGAGGTTTGGCCTCTTCCTACGTGGTGGGAGGAGCTGCCGCAAGGAAAGCCGGCGACGCGCCCGGAGCGGATTACCGTCCTTCTGGAAACGTCCAGAGGGCGCGTGTGTCCGAAGGGTCGCCGGGTGACGTTCTCGTGACGAAGCGGGCCGCGACGCTCACGCGAACGCCTCGGGCTCGGTGACGGGAGGCGGCGGCATCGACATCCCTCCTCCTCCTCTACCCGTCCGGCGACGCTCCAGCCAGGAGTGCGTGAGCAGGAGCAGGGGCGGCTGGACCGCACGGGCGACGACGGCGACGAGGAAGGCCCCGCCGATGACGACGACCGCGAGCGGCTTCTGGGTCTGCGAGCCGATCCCCGTCGACACGGCCGCGGGGAAGAGGCCGATCATGGCCACCAGCGTGGTCATGAGGCACGGCCGGAGCCGCTTCTCCGAGGCCTCGCGCGCCGCCTCGAGGATTCCCATGCCCTCGACGCTCCGCAGGCGCTGGAAGTAGGTGACGACCAGGATCGCGTCCTGCACGGCGATCCCGAAGATCGAGATGAACCCCATCGCCGCCGAGACCGAGAAGTGGATCCCCGTGAGGAAGAGCGCGAGCACGCCCCCCGCGGTCGCCACCGGGATGTTGAAGAACACGATGAGCGAGTCGATCCAGCTCTTGGTCGCGCTGTAGACGAGGAACGCGATGAGCAGGAGCGTGACCGGCAGGATGAGCTTGAGGCGGTCCTCGGCCTCCTTGAGCTGGTTGATCTCTCCCGCCCACTCGAGGTGCGAGTCGTAGGGCAGGTGCACGCTGGCGGCGATGCGCGCGCGCGCGTCGCCGATCGTGCTCTCCAGGTCGCGCCCGCGCACGCTGAACTTCACCGGGGTGTAGCGCTGCCCGTCCTCGCGGTAGATGTTGCTGGGGCCCTCGGTGATGGTCACCTTGGCGACCTGGCCGAGAGGGATCGTTCCCCCGGTCGGCGTCGAGATGCTCAGCTCGCGGATCGACTCGAGCGACGTGCGGTACTGCTCGATCCAGCGCACCGTCAGGTCGAAGCGCTTCTCGCCCTCGAAGACCTGCGTCACGGCGATGCCGCCCATGGCCGCCTGCACGACCGCCTCGACGTCGCCGGTGTTCAGACCGTAGCGCGAGCACGCCCTGCGGTCGGGCGTGATGACGACGCTCGGCTGGCCCATGGAGCTGAACATGCCGAGGTCCTGCACGCCGGGGACCTTGGACATCACGTCGACGATCGTCGCCGCGTTCTTCTCGTTCTCCTCGAGGTCCTGGCCGAAGACCTTCACCGAGTTCTCCCCCTTGACGCCCGAGACGGCCTCCTCGACGTTGTCGCTGATCATCTGCGAGAAGTTGAAGACGACGCCCGGGAAGGCCTCGTGCAGCTTCTCGGAGAGCTCCTCGGTGAGCTTGTCCTTGGTGAGCCCGCGGGGCCACTCGTCGAACGGCGCGAGCGGGGCGAACAGCTCGATGTTCTGGAAGCCCGCCACGTCGGTCCCGTCGTCGGGGCGCCCGAGCTGCGAGATGACCGTGAGCACCTCCTTGTGCGTGCGGCTCGCGTCGTCGCAGGCGACGTTCGGGTCCTCCGGGCAGCCGCGCAGGATGGCGCGCATGCGCCCGACGTACTTCGACGACTGCTCGAGCGAGATCGACATGGGCAACGTCGCGCGGATCCAGAAGTTGCCCTCCTCGAGGTGCGGCATGAACTCGCCGCCCAGCCACCGGAACGCCACCATCCCCAGCGCGACCGGGACGAGCGCGATGGCCAGCACGCGCCTGGGCCGCGCGAGCGCGATGCGAAAGAGGGGGCTGTAGACGGCGTGGAGCCCCCGCATGACGAGCGGGTCCTTCTCCTCTTCCTGGGCGGACACGAACTTGCCCGCGAGCACGGGCGTCAGCGTCAGCGCCAGCAGGATCGCGCCGCCGATCGCGAACGCGTACGTCATCGCCATCGGCGAGAAGATGACGCCCGCGACGCCCGTCATCGTGAAGAGGGGCAGGAACGCGACGCCGATGATGAGCGTGGAGAACGTCATCGGCCCGGCGACCTCGCGCGACCCCTGCAGGATCCGCTCGCCCATCGGGCCTTTGCCGTGCGGCCCGAGGTGCCGGAAGATGTTCTCCATCATGATGACCGTCGAGTCGACGACGATGCCGAAGTCGACGGCGCCGAGCGAGATGAGGTTGGCCGGCGTGCCGGTGCCGACCATCCCGCAGAACGCGACGAGCAGCGCGAGGGGGATGTTGAGGGCGGTGATGAGCGCCGCGCGCGTGTGCCCGAGGAACAGGAAGAGCACGACCGACACGAGGAGCATCCCGACGAGCAGGTTCTCGAGGACGGTGTGCGTCGTGAGCTTCACCAGGTTCCCGCGGTCGTAGTACGGCACGATCTCCATGCCCGGCGGCAGGACGTGGTTCTGCCGGATCATGTCGAGGCGCGCGTGGATGCCCTCGAGCGTCGGCGCCGTCTCGCCGCCGTAGCGCATGAGGACGACGCCCTGGACGATGTCCGGCGTGTCGTCGTGACCCACGATGCCCAGGCGAGGGGCGTAGCCGACGTCGACGTTGGCGATGTCCTTGACGCGGACGGGAACGCCGTGCTGCTCGCCGAGCACCACGTCCTCGATGTCGTGCACGTCCCGGAGCAGGCCGATGCCGCGGACCGTGTAGGCCTGCTCGCCCATGACGAGCCGCTGGCCGCCGACGTTGGTGTTGGCCTCCTGGATGGAGGAGATGAGCTGCGAGAGCGGGACCGACTGCCCGCGCAGGCGGAACGGGTCGACGGCCACGTGGTACTGCTTGGACTCGCCGCCGAAGCTCACGACGTCGATGACGCCCTTGACCTGCTTGAACTGCCGCTCCAGCAGCCAGTCCTCGGCGGTCTTCAGGTCGCGCGTCGTGTACCCCTTGCCGCGGATCTCGTAGCGGAACACCTCGCCGATGGCGTTCCACGGGGAGATCGTCGCCGCGGTGCCGCTCGGGAGCTGGATGAAGCCGAGGCGGTTGATGACCTCCTGCCGCGCCTTCTCGTAGGTGGTGCTCCAGTCGAAGTAGCACTTCACGTCGCTCAGGCTGAACAGCGACTGCGAGCGCGTGTGCTCGAGCCCCGGCATGCCCGCCAGCCCGATCTCGAGCGGGACGGTCACGTAGCGCTCGACCTCCTCGGCGCTCCACCCGTCGGGCTGCGTGATGACCTCGACGAGCGGCGGGACCGGGTTCGGGTACGCCTCGATGTCGAGCCGGCTGTACGCGGCGAGCCCGGCGATGATCAGGCAGCTCGCCGTCGCCAGGACGATGAACGGCATTCGCAGGGCGAAGTCGACGAGGCGCTGAATCATGAGCGGGCCGGCATCCTAGTCCGTCGACCCGGCGGCTGCGAAGGGAGACGGTCAGGGGGCCGGCCTGCGTCAGGTCGCGCGCGCGACGTTGCTCGCCGCGTGCGCCAGGTCGCGCACGATCCCCTCGACGAGCCCCAGGCTGAACGGCTTCTCGATGCGGCGGTTGGGGACCGACGCCAGGAACTCGGCGGCGCGCGCGGTGAAGGCCCCGCCCGTCATGAAGACGATGCGCGACTCGAGCCCGCGGCGCGTCCGGCGGATCTGCTCGTAGAGCTCGATGCCGCTGGTCCCGGGCATCATGAGGTCGCAGAACACGACGTCGAAGGCCTCGCGCTCGAGCTTCGCGAGGGCCTCCGCCGCGGTCGTGGCGGACGAGACCTGGTGCTCGGGCGCGAGCAGCTCCCGGAGCGTGCTCGCGATCGCGGGCTCGTCGTCGATGACGAGGACGCGCGCACGCACGGCCTCGCGCGAGGGGGCAGCGTCGGTCGAGGGGGCCGCGGAGTCGCGCGCGAGCGTCTCGGTCGTCGGGAGCACGACGCGGAAGGTGGCCCCCTCGCCGGGGGCGCTGTAGGCGGCGATCTTCCCGCCCAGCGAGGCCACGATGCCGTGGCAGATCGAGAGCCCGAGGCCCGTGCCGAGGCCCACGGGCTTGGTCGTGAAGAAGGGATCGAAGACGCGCGGCAGCACGTCGGTCGGGATCCCCGGGCCGTTGTCGGCGACCTCGAGGATCGCCCGTCGCTCGCCGTCCTGTCGGATCGCGACGCGGATCTCGTTGTTCGCCGCGCGCTCCTCGGGCATCGCCTGCGCCGCGTTGAGCAGCAGGTTGAGAACGACCTGCTCGAGCCGCGACTCGTTCGCCAGGACCGGGCGTGTCGGCTCGAACGACGTGAAGACGTTCGCGCGGTGGCGGATCTCGTGCCCCACGATGCGGATCGCCGACTGCACGACGGTCGCCAGGTCGACGGGGCGGCGCGTCTCCCCGTCGGCCCGGGCGAAGCTGCGCAGCTCCCTCACGATGCCCGACACGCGCGACGCCCCCTGGCGCGCCTCCTCCAGCATCACCGTGAGCCCGGGCAAGCTGGTCGGGTCGTCGATCACGCCGGGCAGCTTGCGCGCGATCCACTCGAGGTTGAGCATCAGGTAGGCGAGGGGGTTGTTGATCTCGTGGGCGACGCCCGCGGCGAGCGTGCCGAGCGCGGCGAGCCGGTCGGCCTGCATGAGCTGGTGCTCGAGCTGCCTGCGCTGCGTCACGTCCCGGGCCATCGTGAGGACCGACGGCTTCCCCTCGTACTCGAAGGTGACGCTGTTGACCTCGAGCAGGATGCGCGAGCCGTCCTTGCGCCTGGCGCTGTAGGTGTGCGCCGCCACGGGCAGCCGGCGCGCCAGCAGATCGTCCTCGCGCGCGCGCTGCGTGGCGGCGTCCTCCGCGTCGACCATCGCCCCGAGCGGGACCGCCCGCATCTCGTCCAGGCTGCCGTAGCCGAGCCCCTCCCAGTAGGCCCGGTTCGCGTACACGAAGCGACCGTCGCGCACGATGCTGACGTACTCGGGCGCGATCTCGAGCAGCTCCCGGAAGTGCGCCTCGGCGCGCGAGCGCTGCTCCGCGGCCTCCCTTCGCGCCGTCGCGTCGAACAGGAACGCGAACACGGCGGCGCGCCCGTCGAGCGTCGCCTCGGTCGTCGTCATGTCGACGAAGACCTCCCGCCCGTCCTCGCGGACGATCGCGAGCTCCTCGCGGTGGATGCCGACCTCGCCCCCGTGGCGGCGGCCCCACCGGTCGAGGATTCGCGCGCGGTCCCGGGGCGCCACGAAGTCGAGCGCGCTGCGCGCCATGAGCTCGCCGACGGACCAGCCGAGGATCGCCGCCGCGGCCGGGCTGACGTAGACGTTCTGCGGCGTCGGCGCGTCGACGTACGTCACCGTGACCCCGATGCCCGCGGACCCGGCGGCGTCGAGCAGCGTGCGGCCGAGGAGGCCGGCGTCGAAGCTCGCGAGCGGGTCGCGCCCCACGGTTGGCATCGCTTGCAGCGTAACCGCGGGGGGGCCATCGGCGTAGTCTGATCGGAGGCACGCGATGTCCCACACGCCCGTCCGTCGTGCTGCTGCGCCCGCTCGGCTGCACCCCTCGATGCAGCGGCGAACGTTCCTCCGGGCGGTCTCCGCGGGGACGGTCGTCATGGCGCTCGGCGGCGGGGCGTACGTGCTGGCCGACAGCGAGGACGAGGAGCGCGCGAGAGCCACGCTCCGCCCCGACGGCCGGCCGCGGCTGCCGCCGGGCCAGCACCTGCTGCAGCGCCTCCGCCCCATGGGCGGCGACCAGGGCGATCCGAGCCCGGGCGGCTTCCGCCTTCAGGTCCACGGCGAGGTCGACAGCCCGTACACGCTCGACTTCGAGGGGCTCCGGGCCATGCCGCAGGTGGAGCAGGAGTGCGACGTCCACTGCGTGACGAAATGGACCGTGCTCGGGGCCCACTTCACGGGCGTGCGCGTCGCCGATCTCGCGGAGCGTGCGAGGGTGCGGCCCGGCGCCCACTACGTCATCTTCGAGGCTGCCTACGGGTACACCGCGAACGTGCCGCTGCACGAGGCGCTGGCGCCGAGCGTCCTCGTCGCCCATCGCCACGAGGGGACCCCCCTGGCGCGCGCCCACGGCGCTCCCGCGCGGGCGCTCGTGCCCGACCTGTACTTCTGGAAGAGCGCCAAGTGGCTCACCGGGGTTCGCTTCGCGCGCGAGGACGCGCCCGGCTACTGGGAGACGCGCGGGTACCACAACCACGCGGACCCGTGGAAAGAGGAGCGGTATGGTTGAGGCGCGCCGCAAGCGCGTCCCCGCGCGCGCCTGGCTCCGGGCCCTCCATCGAGACGTCGGCTACGTCGCCGTGGGCCTGACGTTCGTGTACGCGGTGAGCGGCCTCGCGGTGAATCACGTCGCCGCGTGGGACCCGAACTTCGTCCGCACCACCGAGACGCACGAGCTCGGGCGATCGCTGCCGGACGACGACGGCGCGGCACGCGCGCGGGTGCTCGGCGCGCTCGGGATCTCGGAGGCGCCCCGGGAGGTGTACCGGGAGGGCGACGAGCTCGAGGTGCTCTTCGAGCACCGGACGCTGCACGTGACCACCGCCACCGGCCACGTCGTCGACGAGCAGCAGAGGCCGCGCTTCTTCGTCCGCGCCGCCAACTGGCTGCACCTCAACCGCGGCAAGAAGGCCTGGACGTACTTCGCCGACGCGTACGCGGTCGGGCTCCTCTTCCTCGCGACCTCG
>JAJYCT010000093.1 GCA_021778125.1 Myxococcales bacterium | reverse complement strand
CTCTCGACGAGGTTCATCTGGCGGACGTCGGGTCGCCGGACTTCGCGGGGGGGCTGCGCGCGCCGCTCTGCGCGACGCTCAGCGACACGGCCACGGACGAGGGCGACGTGGCCTCGTTCGCGAGCGCCCTGCAGGGGACCTGCGCTGGGGCCCGCATCGGCGTGCCCTTCGTGGTGAGCACGCCCCGGGACAACCTGCTGCGCGTGCACGAGCGGCGGCGCGTGAATTCGATGGCGGTCTTCTTGGGCAGCATCGTCGCCGGGACGGGGTTCGTGACCTTCGCCTCGGCCGCGGCGGCAGGGGCCGCGATGGGCAACTCCGGGCTGGAAAACGTCGGAGTGGCGGGCATGATCAGCGCAGCGGCCCTCGAGGCGCTCGGCCTGCTGCTCACCTTCGCCGCGCGCGGCGACAACGTCTGGGACGCGGACGGCAGCGGCGCGGCGGGCCGGTGAGCACCGGCGCTCGTCCTCGGCCTGGGGGGACGAGGCGACGTCCCTACTGGCAGACCAGGCGCGACGGGACGTAGTAGCTGACCACGAAGAACGACTGGAACACCGCGCCGGTGCTGCAGTCGGTGAGGATCTGCTTGTAGCCCTGCACGCCCCAGGAGTACTGGTCGGCGCTCCAGACGGACACGGGAAGGCCGGTCACCTGCCCCGAGAAGCTCAGGGAGTTCTCGGCAGACCACGACTGCTGGGCACCCACGCTGAAACCCGCGTTGAAGCCCGTGACGGCCGACCCCAGGTCGATCTCGGCCTCGAAGTCGGTGCTGAACTTCTCGTCCGCACTCCACGTCGTGTCGGTCGAGGTGTCGACGGTTCCGGTGGAGGAGTTGCCCGGGTCGGTGGCCACGGCCTGCGCCGGCCACACCCCCCAGGGGATGACGGTGCTGCACACGGTCTGGTTGCCGGGCAAGCCGACGTCGATGGAAGCGCCGCTCGCGGCCGGCAGCAGCGCCCTCGGGTACGTGCACAGGTCGTACGGCACGTCCGACAGGATGGCGTCGTTGATCTGGAATTGCCCGGCGTTGACCACGCGGTTGAAGTAGTCGCGCGGGACGAACCGGGTTCCCGGCGCCTCGGGCACGTCGATGTACGCGTTGCTCCCGACGGCCTGCGGGTTGGGGCTCGACAGGATGGTGTAGCCGTATCGGTCATACGGCCTGGTCACGAAGAGAACGCCGTCGTTGCCTTCCGCTCGCGAGTAATCGGTGCTGATGGTCTGCGACGAGGCGTTGTCCCACGCGCCGGAGAGCTCGAGCTCGCTGTGCATCAGCGCCTTGACCTCGCCGATCTTCGTCTCGACGCCGACTCCGCCCATGACCTCGACGTCGAAGCCGGCCGTGACGCCGGCGCTCACCGAGAAGTTCATCCCCTTGGAGAACGTCGTGCTGCTGCCCGTGCCGAACGTCGTCTCGCCGGTGTTCTGGCCCGCGAGCACGGGCGGCCCCGCCAGCACGCCGATGACCTTGTTGCTCTGGAAGATCACCGTGTGACTGCCGTTGTACCGCGCCGTGACGCTCTCGTTGTCGGCGGCGGTCGGAACGATGATCGCGTTGCGGACGGACACGCTCGCGGGCGACCAGGAGTCGCCGTTGGAATAGAAGCTCGGGCTCATGCTCTCCCATGCCAGCTTCTTGCACGGCACGCTCGTGTCCTGGCACATCCAGCCGTACGCCCGGACCCCGCCGTTGTTCCAGAGGATGATCAGGTCGTCGAGGCCGTCGGCGTTGACGTCGCCGACCTGGACGTCCTCGATCTTCAAGTCGACCGAGTCGGTCGTCGTCTGGTCGTAGTAGTAGTCGGGCGTGTCGAACGGCGTGTAGACGGTGGGGTTGTAGCTCCAGTAGGCCCCGTCGTGCCCGGGCAGGCCCGCGTTCCAGACGATGCGCCGGGTCGAGTCGCTCTGGGTCCAGTCGTACATGACGACGTTGTTGCCCGCGAGCAGGTCGTCCGACATGAGGCCGCCGCCGGCCAGGGGGAGGCCGCCCTCGCTGCCGGCGTCGCCGCTGTTGTCCGCGCAGAGGGGGTTCGTGCCTCCGTCGGCGGTGGTGCCGGCGTCCACGAGGCACACGGGCGGTTGACCGACGAACCCCATGGGCGCGAGCCAGCGATACGGGCCGGCGAACGTGTTGATGGTGGGGCAGGTGCCGCCCGGGCAGCCGCTGGAGCCCGGCGTGGTGTCGAGCCGGACCTCGGGGATCGACTCGGACGCGGCGAGGAGCGGCAGGGCGGCCGGATCCGTGGGGCTCGTCACCGAGTCGAGGTCGTCGTAGACCTGGAGCCGGACCGTGGTCCAGTAGCCCGTGCCGCTGTTGTTGCGATACGTGTTCCAGCCGCCGATCACGAGCTCCTTGCGCCCGTCCGCGTCGACGTCGGCGAGGGCCACGCCCAGGACGTTGGTCGTCTGGAGGTAGTAGCACCAGTTGCCCAGGATCGCGGAGGTCGAGGTCGACGTCTCGGAGGGTGGGAAGGGCGCCCCGGGGGGCGTGGGAGTGAGGTCGGTCGCGCCCGCGCCGGTGACGTTGAAGATCTGGTACCCGACCCGCGGGATCCCGGCCTGGTTGTACGGGCTCGGGCCGTTGCCCCAGGCGCTGACCCACGACATCCCGTCGAACCACCCCACCGCGAGCTGCACGGAGCCGTCGCTCCTCATGCTCCCGGCGGCGATGCGGGCGATACTGGTGCCGAAGCCCTGGCCCATGAGCGGCTGCTGCCAGAGCAGCCTGAGCGTGCCGGCGGGGCTGTCGTGCAGGTCGTCGAAGGCCCAGACCATGCCGTTCCAGAGAACCGGCGCCTGCGCGTTGGAGTTGTCGAGCTGCCCCGTGATCGTGCCCGAGACGAGGATCTCGTCGTAGCCGTCGCCGTCGATGTCGGCGAGCGCGAGATCGTAGTCATAGTTGCACCCTGTCGTGCAGCGCGGGTCCGGGTCGAGCGTCCGCGCTCCGCCGTCGGCCTCGAGCGCCGGCGTCAGCACGGCGTAGCTCGGGCTGCCGGCGTCGCCGGGGGTGGGGTCGAGGATCTGCACGGTAGCCATGGCGCCCCCGGTGGTGGTGCCCCACGCCTCCGGGGTCCACGTCAGCGCGACGGTCTCCTCGGCGAAGTCGTCGTCCAGGTTGGCCGAGTGAGCCACCTTCACCGTGGCCGGGCCGAAGGCGCCCGAGGGGTCGCCCTCGTGCAGGTAGACCTTGTCGGGCCCCGGGGACGGGTCCGAGGTGTTGAGGACGTTGAAGACGGAGTAGGGCGCGCGCACGGCCAGGTTGTCGGTCGTCGAGCCCGAGGGGTCGGGCGCGCCCAGGACCGCGAAGTCGACGACGCGATCGAGGAACACGACGCCGTTGCCGAGCGGCGAGCCCGCGTCCGACGGCAGGGGGTCGACGGTGATCTCCGCCTGGCCCTCGAGGCAACCGCCCGCGTCCACGCCCGCGTCGCAGTTGCCGGCGCTGGCCGTCAACTGGACGGCCTGCCCGCCGGGCATGGCTGTCGGCGGCGAGGTGTACGTGACGGTCGACGTACCGGAGCCGACCGTCGGCGTGGACAGCGTCCCCTCGGCGGCGGTCAGCGGCGCCCACTGGATGGTCCCCGTGGCGCCCGTGAGCGTGGCCGTGAGCACGATCGTCGCGCCGGCAGGCTGGATGTGCGCGTTCGGCGGCGAGATGGCCAGCGAGGGCGGCGCGACGATTCCCCCGTCCGCGCTGCTCGTCACGCAAACGTCGCCTATCGTGCCTCCGGTCGCGGCGAAGTCCAGTGTGCCGTCGCCGCCGGCATCGACCGCCGCGGCGCAGGGATCCGTCCCCACCCTGAGGGCCGGGAGCGAGGCGAACGAGGCCGTCGACGCCACCGAGGAGCCGCCGCCGATGTTCACCTGGCTGCCGTCGACGAGGACGTAGAGGCTCCCGGACACGCGCTCGACCTCGACACCGTGCTGCGCGTCGTCGTCGAGGCGGGGCCCGGCGCTGTAGGCGTGCGTGTAGGCGGTGCCGCCGTCGGCGGGCGCCATCGTCTCGACGTAGAGCTCGCCGTTCTGCATGCGCAGCGACCAGTACGCGCCGCCGCCGCTGCCGCAGCTCGCGCGCTGGTCCAGCAGGGCGACCATCGCGGGGGCGCCGGCGTCGCCGAGCGCGGTCTGGACCTTGAACGAGATGCTGAAGTCGCCCGTGCCGACGTTCGACAGGTCGTTCGAGCACGTGGGACCCGAGTCGTGCGCGCCGCCATCGCCGCCGCCCGCGTCGGCGTGGCCGCTGTCGACGGGGTTGCCGCTGTCGCCCGCGTCGCGCCGCGTGCTGGCGTCGGGTCCGCCGCCGCCGCTGTCGACGAACGGGAGGCCGCCCGCGCCCGCGTCTCCGCCGGACGACTCGAACGGGCTGCTGGAGCAGCCGGTCGTCAGGGCAAGCACGAACGGCAGGGCGCAAAGGGCCTCCGCGAGTTGTCGGACCATACGAGTCTCCTTCCGGCGTCGCCGCAGATCGCAGGCGATCGTCGCCTGAGCCAGCCGCGACGATACGCGTCGTCGCGTCGCGCGTATGTCGGGCAAATCCCCGACAGGCAGCGGGTGGACTCAGGGACGACGCGTGGCCGCGTGGTGGCGCAGCTCGCGCATGCCATGCAGGCCGAGCTTCACCTGGATGCGACCGAAGTAGGTCTCCACCGTGTGCCGACTGAGCTCGAGCCGTTCGGTGATCTCCCCGGCCGAGAAACCCTGGCCCAGCAGGTCGTAGACCCTCCGTTCCTGGAGGCTCAACGGCTCCGCGGCCGCGCGCGCGCGCGGCGCGTCGGCGAGGCTCTGCGCCGCCCGAGGGCTGGCGAAGGTGCGACCGGCGAGGCACTCGAGGACGGCCGTCACCAGCGCCTCGGCGGACTCCCGCTTGGTCACGTACCCGCGGGCCCCCGCGTCGAAGGCCCCGGCCACCCGCGAGGCATCCTCGTGCATCGAGTAGACGAGCAGGGGCAGCCCCGGGGCCTGCTTCGCGAGGCGGCGCAGGAGAACGAGCCCGTCCTCCGCGCCCAGGGACAGATCCACGATCACGAGGTCGCCCCGCACCTCGCCCAGCGCCTTGAGCGCGTGCTCGCCGTCGCGTGCCTCGCCGCACACCTGGATCGCGTTCTGCTCGAGCAGCAGGCGCAGGCCCAGGCACACCGCGGGGTGATCCTCGACGAGGAAGACGCGCGGGCCGCACGGGCTGCCGCCGCTCACGGCGGCGCCTTGCCGCGCAAGGGCGCGCTGCATCGCAGGGTCGTGCCCCCTTCGGGCCGCGCCCCCAGCGTGAGCTCTCCGCCTGCCCGCGCTGCGCGGTTGCGCATGATGCGCACGCCCATGCCCGCACCGTTGTCCGAGCGCAAGCTGCGTCCGTCGTTTTCCACCTCGAGGCGCACGCCCGCCTCGTCGCGCAGGAGACGGATCCACACGTGGCCCGGATCCCCGTGCTTGAGGGCGTTGGTCACCGCCTCCTGGGCGATCCGGTAGAGTTGCATCGCGACGGTCCGGTCCACCCCGGCGCCGCAGCCGTCCTCTTCGACCTCGCAGACGAGGTCGCGGGTCTCGCGCGCGCGTCGCGCCAGATCGCGCAGCGCCGGCCCCAGCGCGCCGGGCTCGAGATCGCCCGGGCTCAGGCCTCGGGCCAGGTCGTGCGCATGGCTCAGCGACTCGTCGAGCAGGTCGACGATCGCCCGCAGGGGGCCGGCCTCGGGGGCATCCTTCTCGCGCAGGGTCCGCTGCAGCACCTGGCAGCGCAGCATGGCCGCCGTGAGCTGCTGGCAGACCCCGTCGTGCAGTTCGTGACCCACGACGGTGCGCTCTCGCTCCGAGGTCTCCATCAGGGCCACGTCCAGGAGCCGCCGCTCCCGGGTCTCCGCCTCGAGCCGCCGGTGGGCTGCGTGCTCCGAGTCGCTGGTCCGCTGCAGCAGTGCGAGGAAGCGCTCGAGCAGGACCGCCGACGGCAGGATGACGGCGACCAGGCTGGAGCCGCTCACGACCCAGACTCCGAGCTTCGTGGAGTTCTGCTCGAGGAGCAGGGTGTGAGCCAGGACGCCGCACCCCACCGCCGCGGTGACCGCCGCGTACAAGAGGAGGCTCAGGGCCGCCCAGATCAACCCCGGGCGGCGCCCCAGCAGCACCAGCGCGTAGATGGGCTGCACGACCAGCAACATGCGGCCCATGCCCGAGAGTCCGAGCCCGAGGAGCAGGATGACCACCGACGCCGACTGGAGGCAGAGGAAGGCCCAGGCGCGGAGCACGTGGTTCATCCGCCGGGCGAGGGCGAGTCCCAGGTAGGCGAGGTGAAACGGCACCGCGATCCGCGCCAGCGGCCCCATGGTTCCCGAGACCGGGCCGAGCACCGTGTTGAGCGTGTGCGGCAGCCGCGCGAAGAACGTCACCCAGATCAGGATCGTCAAGGCTCGCGGCCGCCAGCGCAGCAGCCCGTCCTCCGGTCCTTCGCCGATCCGGTCCGCCAGCGCCGCCACCAGGCCGATCCTACTGGATCCTCGCCGCTTCCTCGCGCCCTGCATGGCCGGCGGGGGTGAGGGCGAGCAGCGGCGATGCCGCCCCACGCCCCACGGCCCACGCCCAACGCCCCACGCGACGAGGCTCGCTGCACGGCGAGCATCCCCCCCCGGGCGGCGCCGCGCTCATGACGCTCGTCATGGACCACGCGCCATACCCGCGTGATGCTCCTGGGCGGTTTGGGCCGCCGCGCGCGCACTCATGGGCCGGCGATCGTCGCGGCGATCTCGGTGGTGATGGGCGCCGCGGCGCCTGCGGCAGCCGCGGATCCTCCCTCGCACTTCCGCCTGCTGCTGCACGGCTTTGCGGACGTGCCCGATGCGCACGGCTTCGGCCTGGGCGGATGGGTCGTGGCGCCCGACGTCTCCACCGCGCCGGGGAAGTGGCTCGGCATCGTGGGCCCGCGCTACGCGCAGCCGACCTGGAACATCGAGCTCATGGGGGGCGCGTACGTCTCCGACCTGGAGGGCACCTCGGTCGTCGACTCGCGCGCCGAGCTGACCGCCTTGATGCCCTTCTACGCGTGGGCCAACGTCGAGTACATCGACCTCTTCGCCGGGGCGCGATCGCAGTTTTACGCCTACGCGCAGGCCGACTTCGCGGTCGCGCGCCGCGGCGCGACCCTCGCGCTCGTGGGCGTCGAGACCGAAGACCTCTGGGGCGGCGGGATCGACGACGTCTCGGTCGGGCCGCACCTGTTCGTGCCGCTCGGGCCGCTGGTGCTGCAGGTCGCCTACCAGCGACACCACGGCGCGCCCGACGCGCTCTGGCTCCGGGCGCTCTTCACGGCGCAGCCTCCGGCCGGCGACGCCGCTGCGACGCCGCGGACGAAGTCGTGAGCGACGCCTCTGTGCCGCTGGCGCCGCTCGTGTCGGCCCGCCTGGGCTGGGGCCTGCTCGGCGTCTTCACCGTCGCGATGCTCGCCGTCACCTACGGCTTCGCCCGCTGGAGGGCGTGGAGGACGCTCGAGGGGTTCCTCGTCGCCGAGCGCCGCACGACCTGGTGGCTCACCGGACCGAGCATCGCCGCGGCGTGGATCTGGGCGGGCGCCCTGCTCGTATCGACCGAGATCGCGTACGACCAGGGCCTCGCCGGCGTCTTCTGGTTCACGCTGCCCAACGTCCTGGCGCTCGCGATCTTCACGGTGCTCGGTCCGCGCATCCGCCGCCGGTTCGACCGCGGCTACACGCTGCCCGAGTACGTGCACGGCCGTCTGGCGAGCGGCCGCGTCCACGCCGTCTACCTCGTGCCCTTCTTCTTCGGCCAGTTGCTGGCCATCACGTTCAACGCCTTCGCCGGCGGCGCCCTGGTCTCACTGCTGACCGGCATCCCGCTGCCGGTCGTCATGCCGGTCCTCGTCGGCATCGCCCTCGTCTACACCCTGGTGTCGGGCCTCGAGGCTTCCATCGTCACCGACTTCGTGCAGCTCCTGGTCATCTTCGCCGGCATCGGGGCGATCGTTCCCCCGGCCGTCGCCGCCGCCGGGGGGCTGCCCGCCGTCGCGGCGGGGCTGTCGGGGCTGCACGGGACGACCAACGTGCTCGATCCCGGCATCGCGCTCTCGTTCGGCGTCGTGACGTCGGTCGGCCTCGTGTCGCAGACCATCACCGGCCAGCAGTTCTGGCAGCGCGCCTTCGCGCTGAGGTCGGGGCACATCGCCGGCGCGTTCCTCCTCGGCGCGTTGCTCTTCGCGGTCGTGCCCCTTGGCCTTTCGGTGCTCGGCTTCCTGGCGGCGAGCGGCCGCGCGGGCCCGCAGCTACCGCCGGGGACCGATCCGTCGCTCGTCGGCGTCCTGACGGTGAACCGCCTGCTGGGGACGCCGACCGTGGTCGTCTTCATGCTCGTGCTGCTGTGCGGGCTGAGCTCCGCGATGGACTCGGCGATGTCGGCGGCGAGCGCGCTCTGGACCATCGACGTCGTGCGCCACCGCGAGCGGCTGCGGGCGGCCGCCGCACCCGCCGCACCCGCCGCACCCGCCGCGGCCCCGAGCGACGGAGCGCACGACCCCCAAGACGGCGGCCCCGCGGACGCGCGCATGATCCGCCACTCGCGCGCCGCCATGGTGGGCGTCTCGGCGCTCGGCGTGGCCCTGGCATATGGCGCGTACTTCATCGCCGGCTTCGGCGTGAAGCAGCTCTTCCTCGTCGGGATTGCCACGTCCGCGGCGGTGTCGGCGCCGACCGTGCTGAGCCTGTACCGCGACGATCTCGACGAGCGCGCCGTCTTCTGGGGCATCGTCGCGGCCGTGTCGGTGGGGTTCCCGCTCGTCGTCTGGGGCAACTGGGTGCGCAGCGACCGCGCCGTCGCGGTCGCCTCCGTGCTCATGATTGCCGTGAGCGGCGCGCCGTGTCTGCTGTGGCGACGAGGGAGATCGGGTGGCTGATCGGCGGCCGCGGCGCACGCTGGTGCACATCGCGCTCGGTGGGACGATCGCATGCGTACAGACGCGCGCCGGTCTGGTGCCACGGCTGCGCGCCGAGGCTCTGCTCGCGCGCGCGCGCGTGCCGGCCGGCGTGCGTGTGCGCGCGATCGACATGGCGCAGCGGACCACGCTCTCCCCCGCGGACTGGGTGGCGCTCGCCCGCAGCGTGGCGCGAGTGCACGACGCGTGCGACGGGATCGTCGTGACCCTCGGCACCGACACGCTCGCGTACGCGGCGGCGGCCCTCGCCGTCATTCTCCGCCACCTCGGCAAGCCCGTGGTGCTCACCGGGGCGATGCGCCCGATGGCGGGCGCGCGCAGCGACGGGCCGCGCAACCTGTCGGACGCGCTGCGCGTCGCGTCGGCCCGTGGCATCGCCGGGGTGCTGGTCGTCTTCGCCGGCCGGATTCTCGCGGGCAGCGCCGTATCCAAGACGCGGACCGCGGGCGATGCGGCGTTCGAGAGCGTCACCGGGTCTCCGCTCGGGCGCCTGACGGGCGACCGAATCGTGTGGCGCGTCAGGCCGGCCGCCTCCGGAGGGCGTCTGGCGCTGAGCACGCGCCTCGAGACGAGGGTCGCTACGTGCAAGCTGACGCCCGCCATCGATCGGGCCTTCGTGGAGGCGCTCGCGAGGCACCGCGGCGTCCTGGTCGAGGGCTACGGCGACGGCAACGTGCCCGACGAGCTGGTCGCTGCCCTCTCGCGTCTGGCGCGGCGGCGTCTGGTCGTCCTCGCGAGCCAGTGCACCTACGGTCGCGTGCGGCATCGCTACGCCGGCGGGCGCGCGCTGCTGCGCGCGGGGGCGCTGTCGTCGGGCGGAGCCACCAAGGAGACGGCGCTCGCGCGGCTGATGTGGGCGCTCGGTCGGAGCCGAAATCGCGCCGCGGCCCGCAGATTGTTCCTCGCGGCGGGAGCCGCGAGGCGGCGCGGGTGAGCCTCTCGACACGCCGACTCGCCTCCGCCCCTCTTCAGTCGCCACACCGAGACCACGACGAGCGTCGCGCAGCCGCGCTCAGCGCCCCAGCGCCTTGCGAATGGCCTCGGCGTCCGCCTGGTCCTTGAGCCGCCCGTGCTCCTTCATGCGCAGCAGACCCTCGAGGGAGACGACCTGGATGTCGTCGATGCGCGTCCGGTAGGGCAAGAGATCGCTCCAGGAGAGGCCCGAGGCCGAGTTCATGATGTCGACGGTGAACTCGTCGTTCACGCGGATCGCATAGAGCTCGGCGTGCAGCGTGTCGTCGCCCGCGAGCTCCCTGGCGGCGCCGTCGGGGAGCTGCGACAGCGCCCTGACCCAGCGCCGGGCGTTCTCCGGCGTCGGCTCGACCAGGATGTCGACGTCCTCGGTGAGCCGCACGATGCCCTGGAGGGCCAGCGCGTAGCCCCCGATGAGCGCGTACTCTACGTGCTCCCGCTCGAGGAGCTCGGCGACCCGGCGAACGTCCTGATACGTCGCTGCACGCGTTCGCTCATCCATCGGTCCTGGTCCCGGTTGGCTTCCTCTTGCGTGCGATAGCGGAAGACGCCCTTGGGGGCTCCGCCGCCGAACGCGAGGGCCAGCGCGTCGAGGCCCTCTCGATCGCCCGTTCCGTGCTTTCGCCTGCCGACCTCGCGCACGGTCGGTAGTGTAGCCTCCGCGAGCGCTCCGGCGAGCCGCGTCCCGCTACTTCGGAGCCATGTCGGGGCGATCGGCGTCGTCGCAGTTGCCGGTGGCGCTGCCCTGCCCGCCGCGCGTCCCGGGGGCTCCTCTTCACCTCGACGGACAGGGCATCGGGCGGGGGGGGGCTTGAGACCGCGCCGGTCGTTCGGTAGCCTTGAATGAGGGGGCATGTCGCCACCGAACGCAGCATGAAGATCGAGGCAGGTGTGCACGTGACGCCCACGGTGCGTCTGGTGCGGCCGCTCGGTGAGGGCGGGATCGGCACCGTCTGGGTGGCGCAGCACCTCGGGCTGGGGACGGAGGTGGCCGTCAAGTTCCTCCAGGGCGAGCTCGCCGACGATCCTGCGTCGCTCAATCGCTTCTCGCAGGAGGCCGCGTCGGCGTCGCGCGTGAAGAGCTCGCACGCGGTCAAGGTCTACGACTACGGCCTCATCGAGGGGCGGACCCCGTTCATCATCATGGAGCTACTGACGGGCGTGGACCTCGCCGAGCACCTGCACCGCGCGCGGAGGCTCGATGCGGCGACCACCCTGCTCGTCGTGACGCAGCTCTGCAAGGCCCTCGAGTCCGCGCACGACGCCGGCGTCGTGCATCGCGACATCAAGCCGGGCAACGTCTTCTTGACCCGCGAGGGCCGGGAGCTGTTCGTGAAGCTGCTCGACTTCGGCATCGCGAAGCTCGACAGGATCGCCCGCGATCCCTCGACGCCCCGCGCGACCCAGGCCGGGCAGAGCCTGGGAACGCCCTACTACATGAGCCCCGAGCAGTTCCGCGACAGCAGGACCATCGATCTTCGCAGCGACCTGTGGAGCGTCGGGATCGTCGTCTACGAGGCGCTGACGGGCGCGCTGCCGTTCAAGGCGGAGAGCCTCACGGGGCAGGCGCTCCTCGTTCACGAGGGGCGCGCGCGGCCGCCCACGGTGCTGGCCCCCGACCTGCCCCCGGCGGTCGACGCGTGGTTCTCCAGGGCGTGCGCGCGCGCACCCGAGGACCGCTTCCAGTCCGCCCGCGACCTCGCCGATGGGCTCCGTGCCGCGCTCGCCGGTCCTTCCTCTGCGGAGACGAAGCCCGCACCCTCCCTCGTCGTCACCTCCACCGCGGTCAAGGACAGCCGCGAGCACCTGGCGATGCGCGAGACCGCGCTCGACATGGCGAGGCCGGTCGCGGTCTCTCCCGCGCCGTCCGCGAGGCCCTCGGCGACACCTGCACGGCGCTCCGCCGGCGCCCCCACGCCGAGCGCCCGCGACTCCAAGGGGACGATCGTCACGGTGCTGCGAAAGTACACGGTCATGCGTTTCGGCGAGGCCGGCTGGGAGCGGGTCCTGCAGGGTTTGACGCCCGAGGACCGCGCGGTCATCGGGTCGGTCGTCGCGGTCGGCTGGTACTCGACGCGGCAGGTGATGGCGACGTTCGAGGCCTTCAAGCGCGCCCATATGCCCGCGGCCCCGACGGTCCTCGTCGACTACGGCCGGGCCGCGGCGGAGTCCGACCTGACCATGTTCCATCGTCTCTTTCTGAAGATGGCCAACCCGGCGTTCGTGCTGGAGAAGACGGCGGAGTACTGGAGCCGCTTTCACACCCACGGAAGGTGGGTCGTCGAGCGCCTTCCGAACGGGGCGAGCTGCACCCTCCACGAGTTCGCGGGCAGCGCGACCTACTGCGACTGCGTGCTGCCCTACTCGGGCCGCCTCTTCGAGCTCGTCGGGGCGAGGAACGTGCGGGCGAGGCACCCGAAGTGTGTTCATCGCGGCGAGCAGGCCTGCGTGTTCCTGACGACGTGGGGGTGAGGCGACCTCGGGCTCTTCGTTCGTCGTCCACCCGGCGATGCTGGCTCGCACGCGCGGCCACCGTCACCACCGCCGCCGAGGTGCTCGGCGCCGCGTGAGCGGGCCCCTACGGCGCTCCGGTCCGTCGCAGAAACGCAGCGATCGCTCCGGCGAACGCCGAGAACGACGCAACCCCCTGCGGCAGCTCGGCCCAGAGCCGTGCGGCGTCGAGCGACGCGTACCCGTGCGCGATGCGGTTGCGCAGCTGAGCGGCGCCGCCGAGCGAGGCGGCGAGCGCGTCGTCGACGACGCCGTGACGGGCGAGGACGGCGAACGCCTCGCGGTACGTCCCGGCGAGCTCCCAGCCCTCGTCGCTCGCGATGTGCAGCGCGATGTCCATGGCCTCCTGGATGATCACCAGGACGCTCATCGCGACGGCGTCCTGCACCAGCAGGTCTCGCTCGAACGCGGCGAGCTCCGCGGGTCTGCGGTCGCGCAGGCGCCGCAGGTGCTCCTCGATCACGGCCAGCTTGCGCGCGACCAGGGCGACGTTGGTCACGGCCGTCCTCCGGCGAGCCGGCGCAGCATGCGCCGGCGGTGCGGCGCGAGGGTGCCCTCGAAGTCGATCCAGCGCGACATGGCCCGCGCCCGGTATGCCGCGAACGTGCCGGGCGCCTGCTCGATCAGGGCGACGCCGTCGCGCGCCGCCTCGGCGCCCAGCAGCGGAGCGTCGTCGTCGAGGCGCACGACGTCGACCTCGGCGCCGACGGCCGCGGAGAGCGCGGACGCGAGCTCGAGCTCGTCGTGCAGCGACAGGCCGGGATCGACCGGGAGGATGCCGACGTCGAAGTCGCTGTCCGGGCGGGCGCGCCCGCGCGCGCGCGATCCGAAGAGCACGGCCAGCCGGAGCGGAGGGCCGCTCGCCAGCACGCCACGAAGGCGATCGCGCGGGGCGTCGGGGTCTGACACGAGCCGCCCTCAGGATAGGCCATCCCGAGCGAGGCTTCACCCATCCGGAGCTACCGCGGCGTGATCGCGTCGCGCCACGCCGCGTGCGCGGCCTCGAAGCGCGCGTGGAGGGCGGCGATGGTCTGGGGCGGCCCGCCGGCGCGCAGGCCGTCGGACAGGGCGCGCGTGGCGGACAGCAGCCCCGCGAGGGCGCTGTCGATCGGCAGAGCGTCGAGCGCGCCTCGCGACGGACCTGCGGCGGTCATCCCGACGTCAGTGTAGCGCCCCGGGCACGATCCGCCCGTCGTGATGCCATGGCGTCGGTGAGGAAGGCGGCGGCCCCGGGCCCGCTGACGACGCGCGTGCTGCACTCGCACGGGCACGAGTCGGAGCGCGAGGCCGCGCAGGGCCGGTGCGCTCCGGGCCTCTACCGCGCCGGCGTCGCCCGCGTCGAGACGGGGGCGTCGAGGACCTCGCGGACCTTCTGCCGGAGCTGCTCGCCGGTGAACGGCTTGCCGAGCAGCGGCACGTCCCGCTCGGCGACGCCGTGCGAGGCGAGCGCGTCGTCGGTGTAGCCGGACATGTACAGGACCTTCGTCTCGGGGCGCAGAGCACGCAGGCGCCGGGCGAAGCCGACGCCGGACATCCCGGGCATGATGATGTCGGACAGGGCCAGGTGGATGGTCCCTTCGTGCTCCTCGCACGCCCGCAGCGCCTCGGCGCCGCTGGCCGCGCCGAGCACCGTGTAGCCGGCCGCCGCCAGCACGAGCGTGCAGATGCGCAGCAGGGCGTCCTCGTCCTCGAGGACCAGGATGGTCTCGGTGCCCCGCTCGGAGCTCGTGCGCTCGTCCGCCCGTCGCGGCGGGGGTGCGGGGAGCGCCGTGCTGCGAGGGAGGTTGATCTCGAAGCTCGTGCCCTTGCCGGGCTCGCTGGAGACGGTGACGTGGCCTCCGCTCTGCTTGACGATGCCGAACACGGTCGAGAGCCCGAGGCCGGTCCCGCTCCCCCGCTCCTTCGTCGTGAAGAACGGCTCGAACAGGTGCGCCATCGTGCCGGGATCCATGCCCGCCCCCGTGTCGGTGACCGTCAGGCGCACGAAGGCGCTCGCGGCTCCGCCCCGCGGCCGGTGGGCCGGGTCGAGCGCCACGCCGGCGGTCGACAGGGTCAGGCTGCCCCCGCGGGGCATCGCGTCGCGCGCGTTGACCGCGAGGTTCATGATCACCTGATCGATCTGCGTCGGATCGACCTCGACGGGGGCGACGTTCGGGTCGAGCGACAGCACGAGGTCGATGTCCTCGCCCAGCACGCGGTGGAGCATGTCGGCGAACCCGCGCACGAGGACGTTCAGGTCGACGACCTGGGGACGCACCGCCTGCCTGCGGTTGAACGCCAGGAGCTGGCGGGTCAGGGCGGCCGCGCGCTGGGCGGCCTCCTGGATGGCGACCAGGCTGCCGTGCAGCGGGGCGTCCGGGGCGACGGCGCCGAGCGCGACCTCGGCGTGGTTGAGGATCACGGTGAGCACGTTGTTGAAGTCGTGCGCGACGCCCCCCGCCAGTCGCCCGATGGCGTCGAGCTTCTGCGACGTCCGGAGCTGCTCCTCGGACCGCCTGCGCTCGGTGACGTCGACGGCCACCACGCGCAGCTCCGCCGGCTCGCCCCGGGGGGCCGAGACGGTCATCTGCAAGGTGCGCGGATGGCCTGGGCCCCCGGGCGCCGCGGCGAGCGCCACCTCGCACGACTCCCGGGTCTGGTCGAGGGCCGCCTTCCGGAGCGCGGCCTCGAGCGCGGGGCGATCGGCCTCGGCCAGCAGCCCCCCGAGCCGGCGGTCGACGAGCCGCGAGCGCTCGAGGCCGAGCAGGCGGGCGCCGGTCAGGTTCAGCTGACGGATCGTCGAGTCGCCGGTGACCGTGAAGTAGCCGACCGGGGCGAAGTCGTAGAGGTCGGCGTACCGCTCGCGCGCCGCCTCCGCCTCGGCGCGCGAGCGCAGGAGCTCCTCGTTCTGCATCTCGAGCTCGATCTGGTGGACCTGGAGCTCGTGGACGAGCGCGGCCGCCTCCGCGAGGGAAGGGGATGGGTCGCCACCCTCGCGCGATCGGCGCGCGGCGAGCTGCTGCTCGGCGCGCCTGCGGACGTCGTCCGGATCAGGCGCCTGGTCGCTCCCCTTCTTCATGACGGACTCCCCTTCGACTCGTCCGCGGGCGCCCCCGTGACGGGGACGCTCTGGAACGTGATCACGACGCCGTCGATCCGGTTGTCGGTCGTACGGTAGGGCATGACACGGACGACGAACCGGCGCCCGTCGCGCGCATCGACGAGGGTCTCCTTGAACACGAGCGTGCGCAAGACCTCGCGGGCGTCGTCGTAGAGGGAGGGGTACTCCAGGCTCGTGGCGAGATCGGCCAGCGGCCGGCCGACGTCGCCGGGGATGAGCTTGATGAGCGTCGCCGCCTGGGGCGTGAAGCGGCGCACGTTGAGCGCCTCGTCGAGGAAGAGCACCGCGATCGCGGTGCTGTCGAGGAGGTTCTTCATGTCGTTGCTGGCGCGCGAGAGGTCGTCCACCTTCGCCTGCAGCTCGGCGTTGAGCGTCTGCAGCTCCTCGTTCATCGACTGCATCTCCTCCTTCGACGTGGTCAGCTCCTCGTTGGTGGACTGCAGCTCCTCGTTGGTGGACTGCAGCTCTTCGTTCGTGCTCTTGAGCTCCTCCTGCGCGGTCTGGGCCTCGTCGCTGGTGGTGCGCAGCTCGTCCTGGGCTCGCCGGAGCTCTCGCTCGAGGCGGACCCGATCGGTCGTCTGGGCCCCGGCGCGCTTGCCCCTGGCCGGCGGCGCGGCCCCGTCGGCCGGCGCCGCGACGTCGGCGAAGACGACGAGCACCGTCCCGCGCAGCGCCGCGGCCTCGTCGAGGGGCTCGAGGGTCACCTGGACCGCCTGCGAGGCCCCGTGGAGGCCCCCCCGGACGCCCGCCACCTTCACGGGTCGCTTCGTGCGCACGGCCGTGGGGAGCGCGCCGCCGAGCGCGCT
>JAJYCT010000504.1 GCA_021778125.1 Myxococcales bacterium | reverse complement strand
CGCCTCCAGGCCGACGAGGACGTCGCCGACGCGGCGCCCCAGGTGCATGTGCGTGAGCTGAGTCTCGGCCTCGCTGCCGCGGTGCGCGCTGATCTTCGCCCTCATCTCCGGCCCTCCTGGTGGAGGACGCGCACCCGTCGCGCCGTCCTCTCACCAGGTCCACTCGTCGGCCGGAGCGAAAATCGGAGCGGAACGTGAGGCGCTTCCGCGCGACGCGAAGGGCGCGTACGGGCGCACGGCGGGCGGATGCCACGCGCCACCGGGCTTGAGCCCGGCCATGGACGCGTCGTGGGCGTCCTTGCGTGGAAGCGATTCTCGGTTCACGCCGCGCTTCGATCGTGGCCGTCCCGCCACCTTCTTCTTGCTCTTGCTCTTGGTGCTCGACAGTGGATTTCGATTCTCCTTTCTGACCCGAGCCCACCGGGACCGGGCCGGGACCGGGGAACCCGAGGCGCTCCGGCGAACGACGCCGGTTCGTCACCTCGTTCCCCGGGATCACCGCCGCCGAGGCCGACGCGTGCGAGGGCATGAAGGTCAGCGTCGTGTCGATCGTTGCCGTTCCCGCCCTGGTTGGTGCGGGCGCCTTCGGGCTGCCGCCCCATGGGTGCAGCCGAAGCTTTTCGGCCTGGCCGCGCCGACCCACACCCCTCATCATGTCGGGCATGTGGCTCGGCCCGAAAGGGGTTCTGCTCCTCGCCGCGCTGTTCACCTGCGCCTGCGAGCCGGCGACGTCGCGGTCGAGCACCTTCGACTCACCTCCACCAAGCAAAGCGGACGCCTCCGGTGACAGCGGCTCACCGAGGCCAGGCACGACCTGCGGCGGACTGTCGATCGTCCTCCAATGTCCCGACGCTGGTGCCACTCGTGACGCCGGCACCTGTTCGAGCCCGACGCCCTTCGGTGGCCTCGAGTCGGACGGCGGCTTCCCGGTTGGTTGCGTCGTGGGCACGGACAACGGACGTTACGCCCCCGACGGCGCCTGCGTCGTGCCCGCGTGGATCTGCCAAGGGTCGCCGCCCCAGTGGACCGAGATCACGTCGAACTTGTGACAGCACGTCACATTGGGCAGTTCCACACGCCCAGGCGGTACGACGACCACGAGGTTACCCAACTGGAGTTTCCCGAGGTCGGCGGCGGTGGGCGGCGTGACGTGCTGAGCGCGATCGCGTGACGAGGCGTTGAGACATGGCCCCCTTCCCCCATGTTCCAACGCCATCGGTATCGCCTGGGCGTCGTCGGTGCCGTCGCCCGGGGGCATCGGCGGCGCGGTGGATGGGTTTGGGTGGATGAACGACGGCGGCGTCATGCGCCGCTGAGGAGCGCGTCGGCGATGCCCTCCCAGAGGCGATAGTACTTGAGCAGGACGTCCTCGAAGAACTGCGCGACGCGCGCGATGTAGCGTGCGGCCGTGCGCCGATGTTCTCGAGCAGGTCACGGGCGACGCTCTCGCGGAGCTCCTCGATGGCGTCCTCGATGCGCTCCTCCGGGCTGGACTTGTCCGGTCCCGCCGCCGGCTGGTACGTGGCCGGGATCATCTCGCCGTCCTCGCCCTTCTTCGGTCGCAGGCGCGAGGTCTTGTCGGTCGCCGCCAGGCGCTCCACCTCGGCATCCGTCAGGTGCTTGTGCTTCGCGGTGTACTCGACGCCCTCGGGCGTCAGCCTCCAGAAGCCGATGCGCGGACTGGTAGACAGGTTCGCACGCTTGATCCGGTCGTGCGCCCAGCCGTTCCGGTTCTTGTAGAGAGGCTGGGTGCCGCTGGGGATGCGCTCGGACCGATCCTCCTCGCTGAGGCCGAGCATGGTGGCGACGGCCTCGTGCGCGTCGGCGGCCTTCACTCCCTCGGGGTGCTCGGCGAGGAACCGGAGCAGCGGCTCGATGAAGTGGTCGTAGGTGGGGACGGTCATGGTGGGTTCGACGGGAATGAGCTGCTCCCGAGGCCGCGGGCAACAGCGGCAGCATCAGCTGCTGCAGCGCCACGCTCATCGCGACCGGCGTCTCCTCTTGCTTCCGTCCCACGTCCGTCCCCTTACTGCGGCTCGTAGTAGATCAGCCGCCCAGCGCGTAGCGCTCGAGGAACTCGACGCCGCTCAGCACCGCAGGAACCGCATTGACGGCGTGCATGGTGGTGCGGGTTGCCCAGGCGAGGCGCACCGGCTCGTAGAGCAGGGCATGGAGGAAGCTCTGGGTGCAGATCGCGACGCCGGCGAAATCGAGGAGCACCGTCTCCCCACGAAAAATGGCTGGACGGATAGCAGTCTTGACGAGGTCGGCAGCGCGGATCGTGTCCTCGGCTAGGTCGGCGACGCGGACGACGAGGTCTGCTCGCTCGACGGACTCGAATCGGATCCAACGGTGGACGACCCGCTGCGGCGTTCGCTCGCGCGCGCGCGCGCCGATCTCCACCTTCATCGACTCGAAGTCCGGGATGCTGTCGATCGGGATCTCGAAGGCGACTAGCGTCCCAGGAAAGCCGACACCATCAGGCTTCAAGAACCGCGGACCGACACGCTCCGTCAGGACGCCCGCGGCCTCCGTCAGCATCAGTGCCGCGTCGCGCGTGGCGATGAGCATGCGACCCTTGGCGAGCTTTGCCATCTCCGCGATGAAGAACAGGCCGAGTCCGGCGTTCTCGCCGCTTCCGGTCAGCCCCTGCGGGAAGGTACCCGAGATGTGCGGCCAGAGGGAGCGCTCGAGCGCTTCTCTCGGATCGTCCGCGCGATGCATGCGTCGAAGGCTTTCCGGGATGCCAATGCCCGAATCCGCGACCGCCACCTGGAACACCGGCCGCTTCGCATGCGGCCCCTGGCTGTTGACCTGTGCACCGACGACGCCGCCCAGCGGGTCGCGGCTATGCTGGACGACGTTCCTGAGCAGCTCGATGAAGACGTACTCGAGTGCCTTGTTCATCGAGCTCCCTTGTCCCAGGGTGATGAGAGCAGCAACGGTGCGTGCCGCCGGCATGATCTCGCTTGGCTCGCTCACACGCCGAAGGGGCACCGTGCGCTCGGGCTGTGCGGGCCCCGTGACGGGGCGGCCCGAAAGGACGCGATCCAGACCGAGCGCGTGAGCAAACCGCGCCGGTCCGCTCGTGCCCCCACTCTCCACGAGGAGAGGCCTCTGCCGCTCGATCTGAGCAGCGCTGCCGAGCCCGACGAGCCCCCATAGCTCCGCGATACGTACCGCATCCAGTCGGAGCGGCTCGCCGGAGGGACGGGAGGTCCAGAGCAAGAACGGCTCTGGGTGTCCTAGAACGATCTCGGTTGGTGGCGGCGAAAGAGGGAGCTCCTCGAAGACGGGCGGAGCGGGCGGCTTGTCGATCTCGGCCACCAGCGGCTGTACTTTCTGCACTGAGCGCCGAGGATCCCACGCCG
>JAJYCT010000503.1:2845-3373 GCA_021778125.1 Myxococcales bacterium | reverse complement strand
GCCGTCGGCCCCCGTGGCGATCTCGCGCACGGGCCCGCCGTCGAGGGCGTCGGCCAGGGCGCGCGCCTGCGCCGCGAGCGGCTCGTCGAGCGGCAGCGGGACCTCGGTGCGGGCGCCGGTCGTGCGCGAGGTGCGCACCAGCCGGTGCGCGAGCAGGTCGCCCTCGTAGATCCACTGCGCCGTCGTGAGCGACAGCTCGCGCCGCCGCACGTGCGGCCGGCGATCGACGTGCAGGTGCCCCGAGGCGCCCGACGTCGTCTCGAAGAGCACGTCGGCGAACGAGTCGTCGCCGAGGGCGTCGCGCACGACGACGTCGCCGCCGCCGAGGTAGCGCCCGAGGTCGAGATCGTGCACGCCCAGGTTGAGCAGCACGCCGTGGTCGGTCGGGCGCGTGGGCTCCACGCGGTGCAGGACGATCGACGCGAGCGATTGGGGGATACTGCCGCTGCGACTCGATTCCCAACGCCATCAAATTCCGAATCAAGTTACCAACCGCTAAAAACGCTAGTGCTGTAAACGCCACAATGT
>JAJYCT010000503.1:0-2835 GCA_021778125.1 Myxococcales bacterium | reverse complement strand
GCGCGTGGGCCCCACGCGGTGCAGGTCGATCGACGCGACGGCCTCGCCCCGGACGAGCCGCGCGAGCGCGCGCACGACGGGGTTGAAGCGCTCGGAGTGCCCGACGAAGAGCGCGCCGCGCGTGGCGCCGGCGAGCGCCGCGGCCGCGTCGCTCGCGGTGGCGCAGAGCGGCTTCTCGACGAGCACGTGGCGGCCCGCCGACAGCGCGCGCACCACGGTGGCGGCGTGCGCGTCGATGGGGGTCGCGACGACGACGACGTCGGCCCGCGCGATCGCCTCGGACTCGCCGCCGAGGCGCGCCGCGCCGTGGCCGGGCGCGAGATCGGCGCGCAGGTCCCACGCGCCCGTCACCTCGAAGCGCTCGGAGAGGGACGCGAGCACGCGCAGGTGGCGCTGGCCCATCGTGCCCAGGCCGACGAGGCTCACCCTGTGCCGCGCGAGGCGCGACGTTCGCGAGGTGCGCGGAGGTTGCACGGGCAGGGCCGCACCATGGCACCCCGCGGGCCGGCTCCGCAAGGGGCCTTGGTCCTATCTTTCCTCCGCGATATCAAGGACCATCGCGAGAAGTGTGGCGGCGCGAATAGCGCGCGCGCCGCGCACGTCGAACGGTGCGGAGAGGAGCGCGAATGAAGCTGGAGCTCGTGGGGCGTGTCTGCGGCGGCGCCGCGGTGGCGCTCCTCCTTGGGGCCTGTCAGGTCGAGGTGGGGACGATGTCGTCGCCGCCGCCCCCGCCCGCGGGCGGGCATCCGGTGGCCGTCGCCCGCGAGGCCAGGCCCAGGCCCGCCCCTCCGGCCCCCGCGAACCATCCGGCCGTGCAGCTCCGCCCGGGCGCGTCCATCGCTCACGCCGTCGCGCCTCCTCCGGCGCCCCGGGCGCGCCTGTACGTCCCTCCCCCTCCGCCGGCGCCCGCGCCCGTGTCGCTGCGCTTCCCGGCGCGGATCGTTCACCCCCTGCCGATGTCCAACCCGGGGGCGAGCCACCTCGACGTGGCGCACATCATCCTGCGCCCGGGCCGCAAGTGCGGGCCCTACCAGCTCGCCGGAGGGCACTGGGTCCACCTCGACTGCAACCTCCACGCCCCGATCACGATCGCCAGGCCGGCGGCGCTGATGGCCCGCAAGCTGGCCCTCTTCCGCAGGGGCATCCTGCGGGTCGAGAGCGCCGTCCGGGGCACGAGCCTCCCCGAGGCCGTCGATCACCGCATCGACGGCACCGAGGGGCCCATCAAGGACCAGGGGCAGGTCGGCTCGTGCACGGCCTTCTCGCTGTCGAGCGCGATGGACAACGCCATCCGTCGCCAGAACAAGGGCGACACGATGTCGTCGCTCCACATCTGGTCGCGCTACGGCTTCCCCGCCATGCGGAGCGCCGGCGACTCGACGGTCGGCAAGTCGATCGCCGACTGGGCCGTCTGGCCGTACGACGAGCGCGTCGCGTGCGAGCTCGATCGGAGCGGCGAGCCGGGCGACTGCGGTCCGTACAGCCCGCCGGTCACGCAGGGCGGCGGCGCGTCGGACCCGCAAGTGCAGGCGGCGGAGAAGAGCGCGGACGGCAACGCGCAGTGGAAGGTGACCGAGTACGACGCGGTGCCAACCGATCCGGACTCGCTCGCCGCCGTGATCGCCACGGGGGACGACGTGTGGTTCTCGATGGACATCGGCAACTCGTGGATGAACCCGAGCGGCGACGCGATCGCCGACTGGAACGACGCGAGCATCGACGGCGGCCACGCCGTGCTGCTCGCGGGCTACCGCGTCAGCAACGGCCAGCGGCAGTTTCTCGTGCACAACAGCTGGGGCAAGGACTGGGGCGACAACGGGTTCGCGTACATCTCCGAGGCGATGGTGCGCGCGTACATGAGGAGCGCCTACAAGGTCGTCGTCGCGAGCACGGTCGCGCCGCCGCCTCCCCCGAGCGACCCCAACGCGCTGACCGACGACGACTGCGCGGCCGACCAGCTCGTCGACTCGGTCACGGGGCAATGCGCGGTCATGTGTCCGGACGACTCGCGCCCCGCCAACGGCCAGTGCGACGGAGGCTCGGCGGGCGCGAGGAAGCCGCCTGCCGGAGCGAGGCTCTGACGCTACTGGTCGGGGCAGCTCGCGAGGCAGACGGCGCCGCACCCGTCGCCCGCGCCGCACGCCTTGCCGGCGCACGTCGAGGTGCACGGCCCGGTGCCGCAGACGTTCGGGCCGCCGCCGCCGCACGTCTGCCCCGACGGGCAGGTCCCGCAGTCGAGCGGACCGCAGGGCGCAGGCATCTGCCCGCAGTGCCCGGCGCACGAGGGCGACGTCGCGCAGGCGTCGACGCCCGCGTCGAGGCCGGCGCCCGTGGGCGCGCTGGAGCTCGCCGACGAGCACGCCGCGGCGACCAGGAACGCGGCGACGAGGGCGAGGACGACCGGCGGACGTCGATGGCTCATGGGTCAGCGTCCGATGCCGAAGGAGAACGGGAAGGTGGCCTGCGACACGCCGTCGGAGGCGGGGAAGTGCCAGTTTCGCACCTGGCGCACGACGCAGCCCTCGACGCGCGCGTTGTGGATCGTCGAGCCGGCGAGGTTGGCGCTGGTGACCGCGCCGCTGCCGTCGATCGTCCACGCGACCGTGACACCGCCCTTGAGCGTCGGGTCCTTCTGCGCCTCGATCTCGTAGCAGGCCTGCAGCGCGCCGCGGTGCGCGATGACGACGCGGCGGATCTGCTCGGGGTTGAGGCCGCCGTGCGTCGCGCCGGCGCCGGCCCCGCCCTGCACGCCGTGCTCTCCCGGGCCGTTGCCGGTGCCGTTGCCGCCGCCCGTGCCGCCGCCGGTGCCACCGGCGCCGAGGCCTCCGCTGCCGC
>JAJYCT010000502.1 GCA_021778125.1 Myxococcales bacterium | reverse complement strand
GGCGGGCCTGCGCGAGGGCGATCGCATCGTCGCCGTCGGCGGCGAGCCGGCCCGGTCCCGCCCGGTCGGCGAGTGGCGCGCGCGCCTGCGCGAGCAGCCCGCCGGCACGCACGTCGAGCTGCGCGTGGACGACGGCAAGGCCGGGCGCACGGTCGACCTCGTGCTCAGCGACGCCATCCCGGCGCACGCCGCCGCGCGAGCCGCGGGCGGCCGCGGCTCGCCGTAGCCCGCGCCGCGCTCAGTCGCGCAGCGGCAGCGCGCCGATGTAGTCGGCCTTGCCGAGATCGACGCCGCTGTGGCGGAGGATCGCGTACGCGGTGGTCACGTGGAAAAAGAAGTTCGGCACGGCGATCTGCGCGAGGTAGTCCTCGCCGCGCAGCCACTTGCCGTGCAGCCACGGCGGCGAGACGCGGCGCTCGTCGGCGCCGGCGAAGTCGGCCTCCTTGAGCGTCTCGAGGTAGCCGAGGCAGGTCGCGAGGCGCGCGCGCAGCTCGTCGATCGTCTTCTCCGTGTCCGGGTGCCGGGGGGCCTCCTTGCCCGAGAGGTACGCCGCCGCGAACTTCGCCGCGTCGCACGCCGCCTGGACCTGCTTGTCGAGCGAGTACATGTCGGGGGCGAGCCGCGCGCCGACCAGCACGTTCGCGTCGAACGGCTTGGCCTTGGCGTGCGCGCCGGCCTTGTCGAGCCAGGCGTCGAGGTTGCGGAGCATCTTGCCGAACTCTTGGATCACGTGGAGCGTCTGCATGGTGCGCCGCAGCATAGGGCGAAGGGGGGCCGGCGCGCACCTCCTCGCCCGTGGCTCACACGGCGCGGGGGGTGCCGAAAGTCCGTTCTCCGCGCGCCCCCGGCGTGCTACGTCACTCACGCGTGAGGCAACGGCCGCGACTTCGCCGGCCTGCCTCGGCGAAAACGTCGCACAATCGTCTGCACCACCATGTCGAACCCGGGGGTCACCACGGCGACCTCGACGCGGGCGAAGGCTCCCGCGGTCGACACGCCCATCGAGAGCGAGCACGGCCCCGCTGCGCCCCGCGCCACCCGGTGCGCCGTGCGCGGCGTGAAGAAGGCCTTCGGCAGCCAGCCCATCCTGCGCGGCGTCGACGTCGAGATCCCCGAGGGCTCGTTCGCGGTGCTGGTGGGCCCGAGCGGCTGCGGCAAGAGCACGCTGCTGCGCCTGGTGGCCGGCCTGGAGACGGCCGACGAGGGCCGCATCGAGCTCGCCGGGCGCGACGTGACGGCGCTGCCCCCGCGCGACCGCGACGTCGCGATGGTCTTCCAGTCCTACGCGCTCTACCCGCACCTGTCGGTGCGCGACAACCTCGCCTTCGGCCTGCGCCTGCGCAAGGTGGCCCCCGCCGAGATCGAGGCGCGCATCCGGGAGGCCGCCGCGATGCTCGGCCTCGAGAAGCTGCTCGACCGGCTGCCCCGGCAGCTCTCGGGCGGCCAGCGCCAGCGCGTCGCGATGGGCCGCGCGATCGTCCGGCGCGCCAGCATCTTCCTCTTCGACGAGCCGCTGTCGAACCTCGACGCCGCGCTGCGCGCCGAGGTGCGCGTCGAGATCCGGCGCCTGCACGACCGGCTGGGCGCGACGACGCTCTACGTCACGCACGACCAGGTCGAGGCGATGACGCTCGCCGACACGCTCTGGGTCATGAACGGCGGCGTCGTCGAGCAGAAGGGCGCGCCGCTCGAGGTCTACGAGCGGCCGCGCAGCGAGTTCGTGGCGACGTTCCTCGGCTCGCCGCAGATGAACCTCGTCGACGCCGTGCTGGTACGCAGGGACGGCCGGTGGCTGGTCGACGGGGGAGGGGTGCTCGCGCCCGTCGACGACGACCGCTTCGGCGACGCGCTCGAGGAGGGCCGCGCGGTGCGCGTCGGGGTGCGCCCGCACGACCTCGTCGTCGCCGGAGCGCAGGACGCCGCGGCGACGCTCAAGGTGGAGCTCGTCGAGGCGCTCGGCTTCGAGGCCTTCGCCTACGGGTGGCTGCGGTCGAGCGGGCCGCGCATCGTGGCGCGCCTCGACGCGGCCGACGCGAAGCGCGTGCGCGCGGGCGCAGAGCTCCCGCTGCGCGTCGAGGCCTCGCGCGTGCACCTGTTCGAGCCCAGGACGGGGCGCGCGCTCGACGCGAGGTAGCGGGTGGTCGGTCGGGTCCTCGCGCTTGTCCTGCTCGCGGCGCTGGTCGCGCTCGCCCCGGCGTGCGCCGAGTCGCCGAGCCTGGTCCTCTGGCACTCGTACCGCGGCCAGGAAGAGAAGACGATCGCGGAGCTCGCGAAGCGCTACGAGGCCGAGCACGGCATCCGCGTCGAGCTGCTCGCGCTGCCCTTCGACGCCTACTCGGCGAAGCTCGCCGCGGCCGTGCCGCACGCGCACGGGCCCGATCTGTTCGTCGACGCGCACGAGCGGCTGGGGATCTACCGGCAGGAGGGCGTGGTGGCGCCCGTCGGAGACGCGCTGCCCGACGAGGACGTGCGCGCGTACGATCCCGAGGCGGTCGCCGCCCTCAGCGCCGACGGGGCGCGCTGGGGCGTGCCGCTGTCGAGCAAGTGCGTCGCGCTCTACGTGAACGACGCGCTCGCCTCGGCCGTGCCGGCGCTCGAGGAGCTGGGCACGCTGCGCAAGGCGCTGCCCGCGGGCGTCTACCCGCTCGCGTACGAGGCCGAGAACCCCTACCACCACGCGGCGATCCTCTCGGCCTTCGGCGGCCGGCTGCTCGAGCCCGACGGGAGCTACGGCTTCGTCGGTGCGGCGGCGGAGCAGTCGCTCGCGCTCGTGAAGGGGTTCCTCGCCGACGGGACGATCCCCGCCGACGCGAGCGGCGCGCTCGTCAAGCAGCTCTTCGGCAGCGGGCGCGCGGCGATGGTGATCGATGGCCCGTGGCTGGCGGCCGATCTGCCCGCGGGGCTGCGCTACCACGTGGCCGAGCTGCCGGCGCGCCGCGGCGGTCGCGGCGCGATGACGCCGCCGCTGACGGTGGAGGCCGTGATGCTCTCGCCGCTGGGCGCGGCGCGCCCCGAGGCGCGCGCCTTCGCGCGGTGGCTCGGCGGCGAGGCGTCGGCCGTCGCGCGCGCGACCGAGGCGCACCAGGTCGTCGCGAACGTCGCGGCGTGGCGCGACCCTCGCGTGGCGGCCGATCCGTTGCTGGCGGCGTTCCACCGGCAGGCGGCGTCCGCCGAAGCGATGCCCACGTCGACCCGGATGCGCGCGGTGTGGGTCCCGGTGCAGGAGGCGATGCGCAAGGTGCTCCGCGGCGAGGACGCGCCGGCCGCGCTCGAGGAGGGCAAGCGCCGCTTCCTCGACGCCCTCCGGCCGCCCCCTCCGCCTCCGTCGCCCGCGCCGCTCGCGATCGCCGTCGGCCTGCTCGCGCTCGCGGGGGCGGC
>JAJYCT010000092.1 GCA_021778125.1 Myxococcales bacterium | reverse complement strand
TCGGCCGCGAGGGCCGGCGTCACCGCCAGCGCGATGGCCGCGCTCGCCGAGAGCCGGAGAAACCGCCGCGCGATCGTCATCGTGAGTCCTCGGCGTCTACACCCTCGGCAGGGGCGTGCAAGTCATTCCTGGGCGACGGCGCGGGCGCCCGTCGCCTGGAAGAGCACGGCGGCGAGGACGCAGGCGCCCCCGATCCGGGCGAGACGCCCGGGCGTCTCGCCGTGGAAGATCGCGACCCAGATCGGGTTGAGGATGGGCTCCAGGGTCGGCAGCAAAGCCCCCTCGAGGGCGGTGAGCCGGGGCACGGCGAGCGCGTAGAGGACGTACGGGACGCCGATCTGACCGAGGCCGAGCAGCGCCACGAGCGCCCACGACGCGGCGTCGCGGGGGGGGGACGCGAGCATCGCTGGCGCGCAGGCGACGACCGCGGCGAGGTCCCCCGCGACGATGACGAGCGCTGGCGAGAGCGCGGCGGCCTCCCACGCGCCCGCGCCCGCGAAGCGGCGCTGGTCGGCGCGCAGGGCCAGCGGCAAGGCGGCGGCGCCGAAGCTCGAGACGACCGCGACGAGGTTGCCCACGCGGGCCGTCGCCGAGAGCCCCTCTCCGAAGAACAGGACCATCCCCGCCAGCACCCCGACGCACGCGACCGCGTCGCGCCAGGTGACTCTCTCGCGCAGGAGGGGCCACGACAGCAGCGCCACGTACACGGGCGACGTGTACTGGATGAAGATGGCGTCGGCGGCGGTCGTCAGCTTGGTCGCCACGACGAAGGCGATGACCATGACGCCGTAGGCGGCCGCGCCCACCCAGGCCCACGGCGACCGGGCGACCGGACCGAGGGCGAGCGCCCCCGCGCGGCGAGCACGCAGGACGACCATGCCGGCGAGCAGGGGGAGCGCGAAGAGCCCGCGCCACCCCGCGAGCGACAGCGCGGGCAGGTCGGCGCTCTTGATGCCGAGGCCGCCGGTGCTCCAGAGGACCGCGGCGGTGAGCACGAGCGCCACGCCGCCCGCCCTCGAGCCACGCCGCACCGCGTCCATGCGGCCGGCTTGTTATCACACCGCGGTGGACGATACTCGCCCCCCTCCCATGTCAGCCTCCCGCTCCCCGACCGGTGTGGTGGTGGTCGGCGCCCCGCGCCGCGCCATGCGCGACCTCTACCACCTGTTCCTGCGCGTGACGTGGCCCGTGGCACTCACGGCCATCGTCGTGGCCTGGCTGTCGATCAACGTCCTCTTCGCCTCGGTCTATGTCGTGGTGGGGGGCGTGGCCGGCGCGAGGCCGCGCTCGCTGTGGGACGCGTTCACGTTCAGCGTCCAGACGATGGGGACCATCGGCTACGGCTCGATGTACCCGACGAGCGTCGCGGCCAACGTCGTCATGACCGTCCAGTCGGTCACGAGCCTCGTCGTGACGGCGCTGGCCACTGGGCTGGTCTTCGCCAAGTTCTCGCGCTCGACCGCGCGCGTGGCGTTCGCGCGGCACGCGGTCATCGGGCCGATGAACGGCGTGCCGACGCTGATGATGCGCGTGGGCAACGAGCGCGGGAACTCGATCTTGGAGGCCATGATCCGCGTCGCCATCGTCCGCACCGAGCGCCTCCGGGAGGGGACGACGTTCTACCGGATGCTCGACCTGCGCCTCGCGCGCGAGCGGTCCCCGGCGATGGCGCGTTCCTGGACGGTTCTGCACCCGATCGACGAGCAGAGCCCGCTGCACGGCGCCACCCCCGAGTCGCTGGCCCGCGACGAGATCGAGATCATCGTCACGCTCGCCGGGACCGACGACACCTCGCTCCAGGCGGTCCACGCGCGCATGCGCTACGCGCACGACGACGTCGTCTGGGGCGCCCGGCACGCCGACATCCTCAGCGAGGACGACGCCGGGAACATCGTGCTGGACATCCGGCGCTTCCACGACATCGTCCCGACCGAGCGCATCGCGGGCTTCCCGTACCCGCGCGAGCGCGGCGCGTGAGGCGCGGCGCCGCGCGTGCGAGCCACGCCGCGGCGGGGCTCAGTGCCCGAAGGCCTCGGCGCGGTTGACGATGTGCGGCGTGATGAAGATGACGAGTTCGTTGCGCGCGTCGCTCGCGGTCCGGCGCTGGAAGAGGACGCCCAGGATGGGGATGTCGCCGAAGAACGGGACCTGGATGAGGTTGCGACCCGTGTTGCGCGTGTAGATGCCGCCGATGACGGCCGTGTGCCCGTCCATGACGAGCAAGTCGGTCTCGGCCTCGCGCTTGAGGATCGTCGGCGCGCCGTTCGCGCCCGTCTGGTTGAAGTTCGGCTCGTCGCGGTTGAGCTTCACGTGCATCGCGACCGACCCGTCGGCGGTGACGTGCGGCTTCACGAGCAGCTGCAGCTTGGCCTCCTGGAAGGTCGTCTGCACGCCGAGCGCGCTCACCTGGGCGTACGGGATGAGGGTGCCCTGGTTGATGCGCGCCTCGCGGTTGTCGAGCACCATCACGCGCGGCGCGCTGACGATGCGCACGAGCCCCATCGACTCGGCCGCGGAGAGGCGGAGGCCGAGGTTGATCGTGTTGTCGATCGAGCCGAGCGTGACGCCGAGGGCGCCGCCGGACCCGGTGCCGACGGCGGCCGGGAGGTTCACGGCAAAGTTGGGCGTGGGGATGGTGCGCGTGAAGGGCGAGAGGCCCGCCGTCGGCGTCTGGGTGTCGTAGTTGCCGCCCGCGACGGTGGCGGTCGAGGGGAACGCCACGCCGGTCGGGTTGCCGGTGGCCGCGCTCGCCGTGTAGTCGCCGCCCCACTGGATGCCGACGTCGTTGTTGTAGCTGCTCGTGGCCTCGACGATGCGCGCCTCGATGAGGACCTCGGCGGTCTGCGTGTCGAGCGACCGGATCAGCTCCTCGATGAAATTGAGGTTGGCCTCGGTGTCGCGCGCGATGAGCATGTTCGTGCGCTCGTCGACGGCCAGCGAGCCGCGGGGCGAGAGCAGGTCCTTGGCGCGCGCCTGGATCTCGTCGGCCTGCGCGTAGCTGACGGGAATGAGGCGCGTCAGCAGCGGCGTGAGCTCGTACTCCTGCTTCTGCGCCGCGAGCTTGAGCTCGCGCTCCTTCTGGAGCTGGGCCAGCGGGGCCACCCGGATGAGGTTTCCCTGGCGCGTCATCCCCAGGCCCTTGGCCTGCAGCACCACGTCGAGGACCTGATCCCACGGGACGTTGACCATCCGGATCGTGATCGTGCCGCCCACGTCGTCGGCGGTGACGATGTTCACGTGCCCGGTGTCCGCCAGCAGCCGGAGGATGTTGTGGACGTCGGCGTCCTTGACGTCGATGTTGATGCGCCGGCCCGTGTAGCGGCCCTGACCGAGCACGTTGGCCCCGGCCGACGCCGCGAAGCCCGCCGCGCCGCCGCCCGACGTCTCCACGTCGGCGCCGTCCTCGTCGTGGATCGACGTCTCGATGCGCTGCACGCCCTGCGGCTGGGGCTCGCGCGCGACGGTGATGCTCTGCCGCGCCGGGCCGCCGTCCCTGGCCAGCGTGCGGCCGTCGATGTGCACCTGCGCGACGGGCGCGGGCTGCCGGCCCGACGACCGCGGCGTGGGGAACGACCAGACGAGGGTGCCGCCCTCGACGGAGACGGTGCCGGGAACGTCCGCCGCGCGCGCGAGCTCGAGGGTGGTCGTGCCCGTCGCCTTGTCGTACGACGCCGTGATCGAGCGGAGGGCGCCCTCGTAGCGCGACACATCGAGGGTGCGGGCCAGGGTCTCGGGGAGAGCCGTCTGGCGCAGCGTCAGGTTGAGCGCCGTGCCCGTGCCGGACGACAGCGAATAGGCCGGGATGCTCCCCAGGTCGACGAGGACCCGGTCGCACCCCGCCGGGGCGCATCCGGGCGTGGTGGCGGGCGCGCGCTCGAACCGGACATCCTTGACGAGCGCGATCGGCGTGCTCGCTGGCGGCGCCGGCGGCGGGCCGGCCGCGGCGGTGGTCTTCTCGCTCGCGCCGCTCGGCGCCAGCACGACCTTCAGCGTCGTCCCCTGCGGCACCAGCCGATACGTCGCGCCCCGGAGCAGGCTGATCGCCAGGCGCGTCATGTGCCCGACCTCCGTCTGGTAGCCCTGGGTGAGCACGCCCCCGACGACGCCGACGGGCGTCGTGATCGAGGCGGGCGCTCCGGCCACGTCCGAGTCGGACAGATCGAGAAGCAGCCTGCGTCCCCCGTCCGCGACGCGCACGTTGTAGCTCGGAGCGCCGGTCCCGACGATCTCGATCTCCGTGCTCCCCACCGCGCCCTCGCCCGCGTGGACCTTCACGTCGCGGACGTGGTTGCCCGCCGCATCGGCGTGCGCCTGCCCTGCGATGAGCAGCAGCGCGGGCAGAGCCGCGTACAAGACCGTTTTCGCCCCAAGCATGTCGGCTCCTCGCGCCCTGCGGACGGATCCGGCAGGATCGCGTGCACAACCGTAGGCCGTGCGATCGAGGACGGACCAGTTTGTGGCGATCTTGCCCGGCCCTCAGCCGGGCGAGAGCGACGACGGGTCCTTGTCCGCCTCGGGGTGCAGCGGCACGACGCGGGTCGCCGGGGGGATCGCCGGCTGGGCCAGATCCTCGCGGATGAGGACGACGTCGGCGTCACGGATGCGGTCGACGCGCCAGTTGAGCTGGTACTCGGGGCCGTTGTTGCCCCCGACGTGCACGACCTCGGGGCGACCGACGAAGGTCCCCTTGTAGACGACCGTCCCCTTGCCCGACGGGTCGATGAACATCGCGCGCGCTCGGTCGGATCCCTGCACGATCGCCACGAGCTTGAGCTCGTCGAGCGAGTACTGCGCGAGCTCCACCTTGCGCTGGTTGACCGTCGGCTTGCTCGTGGACTGATTCTGCGCGAGGAAGCTGCGGAACGGATCGCGGTTGCGGTCGCTCTCGACGAAGTCGTTCTCCGCGTACTCGGTCGCCTTGGACGCCACCGCGACGCTCGACGCGCTCGCCGAGGCCGACGGCGCCGTGCGCACCGGCGGCGGCGGCGCCGACGACGACGACGCCGTGGGCCTTGGGGCGCTGTTGCAGGCGAAGGCCAGCGGCGCAGCGACCAGCGCGAGGGTGGCGAGGGAGCGAGCGCGCCTCACTTGGCACCTGCGGAGGGCGCGGGGGGCGGCGACCCGGGAGGGGCCGGGCCGCGAGGGGCCACCTTCGGCTGGATCGCGCGGAACGCCGTCGCGAGGCAGCGGCCCTTGAGGATCACCTCGTCGCCGACGACCTTGGGGTCGGAGAGCTCGATGTTCTCCACGTTGATGATCCGGTCCGCCCGCCCCAGCTCGTACGCGAACTTCGCGATCTGCTGGAACCTGCCGGACATCTCGATCCGCATGGGGACCTTCGCGTAGAAGTTCTGCCCCACCTCGTCGAGCGGCGCGTACCCCATCAGGTTGATGCCGGCGGCGTTCGACGCGGTCTGCACGGTCGACAGGAAGGCGTCGGTCTCGGCGTCCGGCGGCAGGACCTTGTTCAGCTCGCGGGCGCGCTGCTCGCGGAGGGCGAGCTCGTCGCGGTCGGCGAAGTAGGTCGCCTCGGCCTGCTGCTGCTGCGCGAGCTCGTCGTTCAGCGACTTCTGCTGGCGGCGGGCGCCCTCGATCTTCGCCGAGGTGTCCGAGTAGAAGATGAACCAGTACGCGCCGGCGGTGAGCAGCACGGCCCCCAGGCCGACCAGACCCTTCCCCCACGCCGGTAGCTTCGCGAGAGCGGATTGAGAGGCGGCGGTGGCCATCAGTACTTCACCTTTGCCGAGAGCTCGAACCGGAAGAGCTCCTGGTGCGACGTGCTGTCGACGATCCTCTGCCCGGGCAGGAGCTTCACGTCGGTGAAATAGTCGCTGAGCTTGAGGCGGCGCTCCAGCTCGCTCACATCCTCTCCGTCGCGGGCCAGGCCGCCGAGCTTCACCGTGCGATCCGACTCGTGGTACGAGGTCAGCCACAGGCGGTGGGCGTCCCAGCTCTGGTTGTAGACCTCGGCCGGGCTGTCGCGCCGGAGCTGCTCGAGCTTGTCGCGATCCGTGGTCGGCCCGCGCCCGGGCGTCAGCACGTGAGACAGCTCCAGCAGCGTCGCGGTCGGCCCCGTGCGAGCCGCCTGCAGCTTCTCGATGGCGGTCTCGCGGTCGCGTAGCTCCTTGAGGCGCGCCTGGATCTCGGCGTGGTTCGCGATCGTCTTCTTGATCCCGTCGATCTGGCCCTGTATGCGCCCGTTGTCGGCCACGACCGCCGCGAGCTCGTCCTGCTTCATCTTCTGGACGAAGAGGCACGCGACGACGGTGAGGACGAGCGCGCCGAGCACCGCGAACAGCCAGACCTGGGGTGCCTCGCCCGAGGTCGCGCGCCGCGCCGCCTGACGGCGCTCCGGCAAGAGGTTTATGCGGACCATTGCCGCCGCTCCTTGTCGCACCGCAGCGAGAGGCCGAGCGCCACCACCATCTGCGCCGAGATCGCCCGCAGCTGCGCCTCGTTCACGAACTTGGCGTCCACCGCCAGGTTGACCATCGGATCGAAGCCCTGGACCGGGACACGCGCCCGCCGCTCGATGGCCTGCGTGAGCGGCGCGAGATAGGCGCTCCCTCCGCAGATGTAGATGCGCGAGATCTCCTGCTCTCCGCTCGTGGCGAGGTAGAAGTCGAGCGACCGCTGGATCTCCCCTGCGAGCCCCTGGCAGGTCTGGTTGATGATCGGCGTGATCTCCTGCGGGACGATCTGCCCGGGCCCGCCGCCCATCTTGTAGGCCTCGGCCTGCTCGAACGAGCACGAGAGCCCCTTGCGGATCTCCTCCGTGATGGTGTTGCCCGCGTTGGTGATCTCGCGCGTGAAGGCGCTCACGCCCTTGGACACGATGTTCAGCGACGAGATCGCGGCCCCCACGTTGAGCAGCGCGATGGTGCCGTCCTGCGGCAGGCCGTACTCGTGCTCGAAGATGTTCTGCACGGTGAACGCGTTGATGTCGACGACCGCCGGCTTGAGCTTCGCCTCCCGGAGGATCGAGGCGTAGTCGTTGATCTCGTCCTTCTTGGCGGCCACCAGCAGCAGGTCCATCTGCCCGGCCTCCGGCCGCTTGCGGAGGACCTCGTAGTCGATCGACATCAGCTTGATGTCGAACGGGATGTGCTGCTCGGCTTCCCAGTGGATCTGCTCGTCGAGCTCCGCGGGCGTCATGATCGGCACGGTGATCTTGCGGACGATCACGCTCTGCCCGTAGACGCCGATGGCGATGTCCTTCTGCTGGATCTTCTGCTCGTGGAACAGGCGCCCGAGCGCCTCGGTCACGGCGCTGGCGTTCATCACGTGGCCGTCGATGATCGTCTGCGGCGGAAGCGGCGCGATCCCCCAGCGCACGACCTGGAGCTTCTTGCGCGCCTCCTTGAGCTGGACGACCTTGATCGAGCTCGCGCCGATGTCGACGCCGACGAGATTCTTTCCTTCGGCCATGCGCTTCGCAATGCCTCGAGGGCCCCTGGACCACCGGGCCCGAGGCGACGACGGAAGCATGGCACCCCCTGCTACAGCCCGTCAAAAAAGGCGGCCGGCACCTTGGCCGCTCCCGCGAGGTCGTGCCTCGCCCCTCGCCCCGCTTTGCGGTATGCCAGGGTCGTCCGGATGCTCCCGCTGGTCGCCGCCCTCCTCTTCGCCGACGTCAGCCACGTCGTGGCGCACGGCCACACGATCGAGGCGATCGCGCACCGGTACCACGTGAGCGTAAAGGCCATCATCGAGGCCAACCACCTCAAGGACCCCAAGCACCTGCACCCCGGCGAGGTTCTGGTGATTCCGGGAGTCGACGCGAAGGGCAAGGGCGCCAAGGGGGCGAAGGCGGAGAAGCCGGGCAAGGCGGAGAAGCCCGACAAGGCCGAGCACGGCGCGGAGGGGCCCCGGCCCGTGGCCGAGCACCACGCCAGCATCCGCCCGCCGACCGCCGCCCTGCTCCCCAGGGCCGAGCCGCGCGGGCGCCCCGAGAGCGACACGATCCACGCGATCCGGGCGGGCGAGGAGTTTCGCATCCACACCAAGGACGCGCGCGGGCACATCCCGCACAGCGTCCTGTCGGCCTTCGAGCGGATGATGCGCCAGGGCAACGCGACGCACCCGGTCGACCCGCGGCTGGTGGCCCTCGTCGGGATCGTCTCGAGCCACTTCGGCGGCAAGACGATCGAGGTCGTGAGCGGCTACCGGGCCTACACCCCCACGCAGTACACGCCTCACTCGAACCACAACCTCGGCCGGGCGCTCGACTTCCGGATCCAGGGCGTCAAGAACGAGGATCTCCGCGACTTCTGCCGGACGCTGCGCAGCGCGGGATGTGGCTACTACCCCAACAGCACCTTCGTGCACCTCGACGTGCGCGACGCCAAGGCGTACTGGGTCGACCGGTCGCGGCCGGGCGAGGCCCCCAAGTACGACTCACCGGACGCGGGCGCCGACGAGGTGACCGGCGAGGTGCCGTCCGACGACAGCCCCGCGGGAGCGAACGTCCACCCGCCTCAGTGAGCCTTGCCGGCCTGCGCGACCAGCGTCGTGGGCTCGAAGCGGAACGCCCGCGAGGGCAGCGGGCGCGCGATCGCGTACAGCACCGTCTCCTCGTACCGGCTGCGCGGCGGCTGGCTCGACCCCGCCCGCTGCAGGAGCCCCGTGGCGTGCGCGCCGCGGTCGAGCGCCAGAACGCGCGTGCACCCCGCGCGGGCCAGGGCCTCGGCCAGCGGCGCCACGCTCGTGAAGGTACCCCGCGCGATCAGGACCCGGCCGCTTTGCGTCGTGCCGATCGCGGCGCGCAGCTCGGGCGGGCCCACCGTGGACTCGCGCGCCGTGCCGTCCCAGAGCGCGATGGGGAGCTCGAGGAGGTCGCCACGGGTCGGATCGAGCGCCGGCGCGTCCGCGGCGCGCGCGAGCGTGAGGTTGCCGCTCGCGCCCACGACGAGCACGCCCGAGTCCTCGCCTCCGCGAACGGGCACCGCCACGCGCCCGGCGGTCGCGAGCCCGAGCGCCCGCTTCTCCGGGGCGACGCCCGCGCCGACGGCGAGGAGGACCCGCTTCGTGTCGTCCCCGGTGAGCTCGCGCAGCGGCGACGCCCCCAGCGACTCGGCGGCTCCCGCCCGCACCGTCCACGTCGCCCGCCCGGCCTCGACGTCGACGAGGTCCACGCTCCCCTGGGGACCGTCGACGTGCGCCGACCAGAGACCCGGCATCCAGCGCGGAGGCGGCTGCGCGCCGCCGTCGGGCGCCCACGGCGTCGCCCCGTCCACCGCAGGCGGGGTGGCGTCGCGAACCATGACGTAGAAGAAGTCCTTCGGCGCGTACTGGACGTATCGATCGGTCGGGATCGACATCGAGGAGCTGAGGAGCTGCGAGCGGTACTTCTTGCCCGCCAGATCGTCGATCGCCGTGAAGAGGAACCCGGTGTGGTACGGGTTCATGTCCAGGTGCACGGCGTAGTCGCAGCCGCCCATCTTCATGGCCCGGGCCAGGGTGGTCGCGCTCACGTCGTCGCCCCACGCGTAGAGCATGTGCCCGCTGGTCGTGACGCAGAGGCCCGTGCGCTCGGTCTGCGCCCCCTTGCCGGGGAGCGTGAAGCCCCAGAGGTTGCGCCCGGTCGGGTTGATCCGTCCCTCGTCGATGAGGGCCTCGAGGTTCTGCCGGAACGACACGATCGCCCCGTCGTCGAGGCCGGCGATGCCGCCGACCTTTCGATCCGCACCCCACGTGCCGAAGCCGACGCGTCCGTCGTCGAGGACGGCGACCGTGGCGGCTCCCGGCACCGGCGGCAGGAGCACGCGCCTGTGCACCATCATGCCGTAGTGACCGTGCTCGGTCTTGAAGGCCCCGTTGAACGCGGCGGCGACGCGACGGGCGATCGCGGGATCGCGCGGGATGCGGCCCGAGCCGTGTGGGCCGGTCAGGGGCTCGGGGTCCTCGACCCCGGCTTCCATGTCGAGATCGAGCTGCCGCGTGTCCATGGCGACGAGCAGGACCTTGGCGTAGGGCCTCTCCTCGTCCGGGCGGAGGAACGTTCGGTAGAAGGGCGACGGAGCGTCGGCGGTCACGCCCGCGACCCGGCGGAGCCAGGGGACGTCCGGCACAACCCACTCGCCCTCCCCTTGCTCGGGCTCCTTCCAGATGCTGGCGATCCGCGGCGGTGGCCAGTGAGCCTCCTCGAGCGAGGCCTCGGACGTGTCGAGCGGAGGCGGTGAGGAGTCCGCGGCCGGAGCGACCACGTCGGCGTCGCCGGAGGCACGGAACGTCGAGCGGCGCAGGTCGTCGCGGAGCGCCAGAGCCTGGTCCTCGAGCCACGCGACGGGCGCGGGGCCGATCCACGGCACCGCACGCAGGGTGTCCACGGCCCAGTGCGAGAAGAGCTTCGGCAGGTGCATCGACGCCTCCGCGCGCACGCCGGGCGGGGGGCGAGCGAGCTCCGCTCGCGCGAGGTCGACCGTCGCGGAGCGTGACGGGATACCCCGTCGCGGGTCGTCGAAGAGCGCGATGTCGAGCACCTGGTCGCGGAGCGCCAGGCCGACGGCCGCCGCAGGCGACTCGAGCGTGACCTCCAGGCGCCCGACGCCGTGCGGGCTCCCCGTCTGCTGCAGGTTCGTGATCGCGGCCATGGCGCGATCGGCGGGCTTCTCGGCGCGGCTCTGCGAGCCCTCACCGGCCAGATCGAGCAGCGTGACGCTCTGCTCCTGCCCGTAGGCGCGCGTCGCGAACGCCGCGTGGGGCCCGAGCGCGACGAGCGCGTGGTCGTCGCCCAGGGGCGTGTTGGTCAGATCGAAGGCGCCGGAGAGATCGAGCGCGGCGCCTTCGGGCGAGAGGCGCACGCGCGCGCGCCACACGTCGCGGGCGTCCTCGCCCGGCCGGCGCGCCAGAAACAGCGCCCAGCGTCCGCGGACGTAGTCGAGCAGCGCTCCGTCCGAGGGTTCCCACCGGACGTCGGCGCCGGCGACGACCCCGCCCCCCGAGGCGCCGGCGAGCGCACGCGCGAGCGCCGCGAGATCATGCTGCGGGGCAGGCCCGCGCGTCCCCGCGACCACGGCCCCCAGCGCGCCCGTGAACAGGGCCACGCGGCCCCGTCCTCGCCACTCCCCGCGCGCGCGCGACGCCGGGAGCACGGCTCAGCCCGACGCCTCGATGAGCGAGACGAGCTCCTTGGGGAGGGGCGCGTCGACCGAGAACGCGTCGACGCCGCCGCCCCCGGCCCAGCCGACGTGCGCCGCGTGGAGGGCGTGACGCCCCATCGCGCGCACGACCGCGCCTCCGTAGAGCTCGTCGCCGGCAAGCGGGTGCTCGATCGCCGCGAAGTGAGCGCGGATCTGGTGGCGGAGCGCCTTGCTCGCGCTCGCCTCGACCAGCGCCCAGTTCCCGGCCCGCTGCACGACGCGGTACGTCGTGTGGGCCGTGCGCGGCTCGTAGCGCATCACGTCGCGGGGGTGGATGCAGGGGTAGACGCGCCGCTGGTCCTTGGGGTGATTGGCGAGCGGGAACTCGATCGACCCCTCGTCCGGCAGGCCCTCGGACGCGCAGACGAGCAGGTAGCGCTTGTCCAGCCTGCCGTCTCGCAGGGCGCTCCGCAGCGTCTCGAAGACCGCCGCGGTCCGCGCCACCACGACCACGCCGCTCGTGTCGGTGTCGAGGCGGTGGATGACCCCCGGGTCGCGCGGGGAGTGGCCGATGAATCCCGCCTCCGTCGGGATCAGCTCCGGGTAGCGTCCGAGCAGGGCGTTGACGAGCGTCCCGCCTTCGCCCGGGCGGATCGGCGAGGTGGGCTGGCCCGCGGGCTTGTCGACGACGACGACGTCGGCCCGCTCGAGCAGCACGTGAAGAGGCGCGTCCGGCGACGCGACCGCGGGGGCGTCCGCCACGCGGGCGACGTCGACGCGCAGCAGGTCTCCCCGGGCGACGGAGCCCCCCTTGGGCATCCGCCTGCCGTTCACGCGCACCGCCCCGAGGTCGATGGCCCGGCGCACGCGCGCGCGGCTGAGCTCGGGGACGAGCTGGGCGATGGCCCTGTCGAGGCGCGCCCCGTCGAGATCGTCGGGCACGGGGACCTCGCGCCAGTCGTGCGCGGGGGAAGCGGGGGATACGTGGCCTTCTTCGTCGCTCACGGGGGGTGGTCCTTGTTACCACGCCAAACGCGGCTGCGCTGCGTGGGCGCTCGTGGTAAAGGCCCGCGCCCGTGAAGGGATGGGGGAGGACGTGACGTTGCCGAGGCTGAGCCGACACCTGCTGCTCGCCTCGGCGCTCGAGATGGCGCGCCTCGCAAACGACGCCCTCTCGCGCGCCGGTCTCGACGAGGCCTCCATCGTGGGCGAGGTCCGGAGGGGAGTGGCCGTCGTCAGCGAGCTCTCGCTCGTCCTGCGAGGGCCCGCCGACGTCCAGCGCGTCGCGCGCGCCTTGCGGCACGCCGCGGCGTGCGAGGGCGTCACCGTGGAGGGTCGGGACGCCGTACGCATGACGTTCCAGGGAGGGGGGCCGGCGCGCGTGCGCATCGTGCACCGCTCGCGCTTCGTCGAGGCGCTCCTGCGGGGCACGGGCAGCCCGCGCCACGTGCGCTGGCTGGAGCGTCTCGCCCAGGGGCGCGGCGGCCTGTCGTGGCTCTGCGCGCAGGCGCGCAGCGAGCGCGACGTGTACTCGGCGCTCGACCTGCCGTTCGCGCCGCCGGAGCTGCGCGAGGGGGCGACGCCGCGAATTCCTCCGCTGGTGGACTCGGTGAGCGGCGTGTTCCACGTGCACACGACGTGGAGCGACGGCTCGGCGTCGGTCGCGGAGATGGCCCTCGCCGCGGGCAAGGCAGGCTACGCGTACCTCGGCATCACGGAACACTCCCGGGCCGCGAGCTACGCCCGGGGCCTCGACGCGGAGCGCCTGGCCGCGCAGGCCCGGGAGGTGAAGAAGGCGCGCCGGGAGGTCGGCGGCGTCGCAATTCTTCACGGCGTCGAGGTCGACGTCATGCCCGACGGTTCGCTCGATCTCGACGACGAGACGCTCGCATCGCTCGACTTCGTCATTGCCAGCGTGCACGTCGGCCTCGAGATGGAGGCGACCGCGATGACCGAGCGCCTCGTCCGCGCGGTGAGCCACCCGCTCGTGACCATCCTCGGGCACCCGACCGGCCGCCTGCTCCTGGGGCGCGCCGGGTACGCCTTCGACGTCGAGGCCGTGGCGACTGCGGCGGCGCGCAACGACACGTTCCTCGAGATCAACGCGAACCCCCAGCGGCTCGACCTGGGCGAGGACGACGTCCGCCGGGCCGCGGCCTGCGGGGCGCGCTTCGCCATCGACCCCGACGCGCACACCACGCGGGGCATCCGCGACACGCCGCTCGGGCTGTCGGTCGCGCGCCGGGCCGGCCTTCGCCGCGAGCAGGTCCTCAACGCCCGCGCGACCGATGAGGTCCTCGCGTACCTGTCGGCCCGCCGCCGCGCCGCAAAGAGGCGGCTCGCCCTGGCGTGACGCGCGCGCGACAATGGGACGGCGACCCCCCCCGATGCAGACGCCGGCTCGCTCCACCCCTTGCGCCCAGTGCAGCGCGCCGCTCGGCCCCGACGAGCGTGTCTGCCCGATGTGCCGCGCCCTGCAGCCGGCGCGCGACCCCTTCGTCGCCGGCGCCGTCCTCCCACACGCGACCGGGCGGCTCGTGCTCGACGCTCGCATCGGCGAGGGGGGCATGGGCGTCGTCTGGCGTGCCTGGCGCTTCCACGCCCCCGGCACGCCCGGGGCCGACCGGCCCGAGGTGGTCGCCCTCAAGGTCCTGCGCCCCTCCGCCATGCGCCAGACGGCCGTGCGGGACCTGTTTCTGCGCGAGGCCGAGGCGATGCGACGCCTCTCGCACCCCAACGTGGTCGCGTTCCACGATCTCTTCGAGGCCGACGGGGCGCTGGTCCTCGCGCTCGAGTACGTCGACGGCGAGACCCTCGAGGCCGTCGTCGCTCGCCACCGCGCGCGCGGACGCCTCGCGGGCGCGGGCGGCCTGCCGTGCATGCCCTTCCTGCGCGCGTGGTTCTACTTCCAGCAGCTGCTGGGGGCGCTCGCCGCGATCCACGCGCTGGGGATCGTTCATCGCGACGTGAAGCCGTCGAACGTGCTGATCCGGCGCGACGGCGTGGTCAAGCTCGCGGACTTCGGGATCGTGCGCTTCGCGGGGCGCCCGTCGTCCGCGGCGACGGCGGCGCTGGAGCTCGGGACCGGGGCGTACATGTCCCCCGAGCAGGTCCTGTCGAGACCCATCGACGCACGCAGCGATCTCTACGGGGCCGCCACCGTGCTCTACGAGATGCTCTCGGGCCGGACCCCGTTCGACGCCGAGCGCGGCGAGTTCCTGGTGCGCAAGGATCAGGTGGACGCGACCCCGCCGCCCATCCGGACGGCCGTGCCCGAGGCCCCGTTCGTGCTCGACGCGCTCTTCGCCCGCGCGCTGGCGAAGGACCCGGCCGCTCGGTTCGAGAGCGCCGTCGAGATGGGCGACGCCTTCCGCATCGGGCTCGGCCTGCCCGAGACGCCGGAGTGGCAGGCGCAGTCGGATCTCGCCCGCGTGGCGCAGACGCTCCTCGTGCCGGCCGCGCGCGGCGCGCCGGACGGGGCGCACCAGAAGCTCGCGACGCTCCGCGAATTCGTGGCGCACGGCTACAAGACCAAGCGTCTGTCGGCCGTCTGAGGGGCGACGCACGAACGTCACGGGTGCCACGGGCTCGCCGTAGCGCCTATCCTTGGCGCCCCGTGCTGGCCTACCTCGACAAGCTCTCCTCGTGGTCGGTCGCGGCGACGTACGCGGCGTTCTGCGCGCTTGCCGGCGTGCTGGTCCGGGGGCTCCTCCGGCGTTCGCTGACCGCCATCGCGAAGGCTCGCGAGACCGAGTGGAGCGAGGTTCTCGCCACGAGCCTCCCCCGCCCCGCCGGGGCCGGCGTGTTCCTCGTCCTCATCGCGGCAGGCTTGCGCACGCTGCCGCCCGACACGCTGCACCTCCGCAGCGCGAACAAGGTCATCTCCGTGACCGTCGCCCTGCTGGGCGTGGGGGTGCTGATGCGCGTCGCGATGCGCGCAATCGACGCCTTCGGGCGCTCCAACCCGGGGCTCCGCTCGTCGGCTGGCATCGGCAAGGCCGTCACCTGGGTCGTGGGCCTGAGCGTCGCCGCGGTCCTCGTGTGCGACGCCCTGGGCGTCTCCCTCGCCCCCGCGCTGACGGCCCTCGGCGTCGGATCGCTGGCCGTCGCGCTCGCGCTGCAGGACACGCTCACGAACTTCTTCTCCGGCCTCTACATCGTCGTCGACAAGCCCGTCCGGCCGGGCGATTTCATCCGCGTGGATCCCACCTACGAGGGCTACGTCGAGTCGATCGGCTGGCGCTCGACGCACCTTCGCACGCTGGCCCACAACCTCGTCATCCTCCCGAACGCCACGCTCTCCAAGGCGATCATCACCAACTACTCGCGCCCGACCCCGCGCGTTGCCAGCAGCATCCGCGTCGACGTCGCGCCGGACGCGGATCTCGACCGGGTCGAAGACGCGCTGGCCGACGAGGCGCGGCGCTCCGCCGACATCCCGGGGATCGCGGCCGCACCGGCCGCGGGCGTCGCGATGGCCCCGGGCTTCCTGGACGGCGCGGTGGGCTTCACCGTCTCCTTCCACGTGGTGTCCTTCGAGGAGCAGGGCAACGTGCAGCACGCGCTGCGCAAGCGCGTGGCGGCGCGCCTCCGCCGCGAGGGCGTCGAGCTCGCCTCGCCGCGCATCGCCGTCGTTCGCCGCGCGGACGGAGGGCCAGGGGGCCCCGGTGGACCGCCGGAGGTCAACCGACCGGGGTGACTTCCGCCACGTCGTTCCGTCCTCCGGCGGGCATCCCGGGGTGCGACGCACTACGCTCCCATCGCGATGGGAACCAAGGCCATGCGGGTGGAAATCGAGGGGATGTCGTGCGACGGGTGCGTGCGGAGCGTCCAGAAGACGCTCGGGCGCGTGGCCGGCCTCACGGTCGGACAGGTCGCGGTGGGCTCGGCCCACGTGACGCTCGACACGGCAGGCGAGCAGGACGTGCGGCGGGCGATCGAGAAGGCCGGCTTCTCGGTCGCGCGCATCACCCCGGAGTAGCCGGCTCGCGCGCCTGGGCGGCGACGGCGACCGCGCCGATCACCGCAGCGATCGGCGCGACCACCGGCGAGGCCACACCCAGCCCGATGGCGAGCAGGGCCGCGAGGCCCGGGGCTGCACCGAGGACGATGGCGAGCCGCGCCTTGTCGCGCGCCGCGTGGGCGATGGCCAGCGCGGCTGCGGCGTCGCGCACGTCGTCGCCGACCAGGGCGACCGACCACTCGCGGGGTGTGGAGCCCGCGGCGGCCATGGCGACGGCGACGTCCGCGGCGCCGAGAGCGCCGTCGTCCCAGACCGGGTGACCCACGACGGCCACGACGC
>JAJYCT010000091.1 GCA_021778125.1 Myxococcales bacterium | reverse complement strand
GCCGTCCGCCCGTCGCCGCAGTGCGCGGCGCACCGGAACGTCTTCCCGCGCGTCGCGCGCACCGCGGGCTCCGGGCACCGCGCGTCGCCGCGGCGCGCTTCGCACCGGTACGGCACGATCGACAGGCAGCGCGCGTGCTGCGGGTGGACCGCGCCGGGCTTGTAGCCGAGCACGCGGCAGAGCGCGCAGCGGTAGCGCGCGTACCAGCCCTGGATCGGCTGCCAGTCGTGAGCGCACATGGCCGTCTCCTCCTTCGTCTCGTCCTTCACCGGGGCCTCGCGTCGAGGGCGCGGCGCATCGGGCGCGCGCCCTCGTCGACGCGCTTGCCCGAGAGCGGATGGACTGCGGGACCGTCGAATTCGTGGAGAATGAGCATGGAGGTGTCCCTCTCCGGGGAGGGCGCCGGCGCACGTCACGGGAGGCGTGCGCGCGGCGCGTCGTCCGGCGTCTTGCGGTTCGCGGGTAGAGCCCCGGTGTGTCGCCCCTCGGGGCGACCGCTCCTGCGGCTCTCTCCGGTCGGGCGCGCCCTGGGGCGCTCCCTCTACTCACTCATGTCGAGAGCCCATGCATCGTGACGCAGAAACATGCACGAGGTGCGCAAGTGCTCGGAAAGGCGGCGATTTGCGTTGCGCGACGGGGCTCGCGGCCGCAGCCGGACCGCATGCGGGACCCTGGCTGCGGAGCCCCTACGGATGCCTCAGCGGCACCGGCTTCGCGTCCGGAGCCTGGAACGGCGCCGGCGCCGGGGCCGGCGCCGGGCCGCGCACGCGCCGCTCGGCCTCGCTCCGCGCGAGCGTCACGGTCGGATCGGCGTCGCCCGCGGGATCGTACCTTCGCGCGGTGTCGAGCCCCTCGAGGCACGTCATGTCGTCGCCCGATGCGCAGGCGGCGAGCGCCTGCTGCCGCAGGCCCGCGACCGCCGCCTTCCTCGCGCCGATCTGGGGGGGGCCGACCTTCGCCGGATCGAGCGCGCCCAGCTGCTCGAGCTCCTCGAGGCAGGCGACCCACTGCTTCGCCGCGCAGCTGCGCCGTGCCAGCTCGTGGGTCGCGTCCGAGAGGGTCGAGTACGCGCCGGCGGGCAGGCCGGGCGTGGGCTGCGGCGGGCGGCGCAGCCACAAGAGGACGACCGCCGCCGCGATCGCCGCGCTGATCGCCGACGCGAGCACCTCTCGCGCCCGCGCCTTGCGCTTGCGGCTCGCCGCGTCCTGCGGGGCCGCCGCGCTCTCCTTGCCTTCCCTCGTGCGCCCGTCGGCGACGCCGATCCGCGCGACCTCGCGCGGGTGCTCCTCGGCGACCTGCTCGGCGGCGTCGAACAGCTTCTCGACGCGGAGCTGCTCCTCGTAGAGCGTCTGGTGATCCTCGACGGGCAGGTCCGGCGCGTCGTCGTCCTCGAGCGGAGGCTCCTCCTTCTTCTTCCGGCGACGGATCTCCGCGTACGTGTGGTTGCGCGCGACGCGGCACATCCAGCCGCGCTCCATCCCGGGCCTCGGCGTGCGCTGCATGAGCACGAGCTGCATCGCGACGACGTACGCGCCGTTGCGGATGTCCTCCGCGAACGCCACGTCGCCGACGATCTTGAGCGCGAGCCGCCCCACCAGATCGTAGAGATCGGGGTCCTGCAGGAAGGCGAAGCGAGGGTCGGCGGGCGGCTTCATCGGGTCCGGGCGCGGCCCACGATTTTACCCCGGCCAGCGCTGCGTGCGCAGCCAGTTGTGCCACGCGGCGTCGGCCTCGCGCGGCGTCTGGCCGAAGACCTCGGCGAACGACGCCTCGCCCGTGGGATCGCCGCCCGCGCGCGCTCGCCACGCGCGGTAGAAGCGCCACAATCGGTCCTGCCCGGGCGAGTCCATCCACTGGCAGGCGAACCGCGCGACCGCTTCCCCCGCGCGCGCGTGGTCGCCGTCGAACAGATCGTCGGGCATGCGGAAGAGCGCGTCGAGGTGCACGAGCTCCCCCTCGACGGGCGAGGCCTGCGCGCTCCGCAGGTCGCCCAGGCGCCAGTTGGTCGCGCCGTGGATCGCGCGGCCCTCGAGGACCGGCTGCTCGAAGAGCGAGGCGATGCCCTCGCGCACCCAGCGCGGCGCCGCCCACGCGCCCGGCCCGCCCGGCACCGCCTCGGCGTCCGCCGCGAGCAGCGGGTGCACGATCTCGTGGACGAGCGAGCTCCTGCCGAGCTCCTGGTCGACCATCACCTCGCTCGTCTCCTTGATCCAGACGCCGAGCCACGAGGCGCACGACCGGTGCAGCCGCGCGCTGCACAGCGCGTCGAAGCGCGCGCCGTCGCCGAAGACGTACACGGTGACCGCACGCGAGGGCAGCCGCGAGAAGCGGCCGTCGAGCAGCGCGGCGAGGGCCTGGTGCAGGCGCGGCCCGGTGTCTTCGAGCAGCTGCAGGTCGGGCGACGCGAGCACGAAGACGCCGTCCTGCACGGCCGTCGCGCCCACGGGACGAACGTGGCGGCCGGCGAGGGCGCGGCGGACCTCGAGGTCCGCCGCGAGATCGTACGCGGGCGGCGTGGGCCAGGAGGCGGAGGCGGGCGCGGGCGCGGGCGGCGGGTCGGGAGGCGGGTCGGGAGGCGGATCGGTGGCGGCGTGAGGGCGCTCGCAGGAGGCCAGCGCGAGGGCCAGGAGGGCGAGCAGGGCGCGGCCGCGCACGGGCGTCGGGCCGGCGGCTCAGTCGGCCTTCGACGTCTTCGTCAGGTGCCCCAGCACCGTCGCGATCGTCCGCCTCATCGCGAGGCGGCTCACGATCGCGTCGACCATCCCGTGCGACAGCAGAAACTCGCTGCGCTGGAAGCCCTCCGGCAGCTTCTGCCGGATCGTCTGCTCGATGACGCGGGGCCCCGCGAACCCGATGAGCGCCCCGGGCTCGGCCAGGTTCACGTCGCCGAGCAGCGCGAAGCTCGCCGCCACGCCGCCCGTCGTCGGGTGCAGGAGCACGCTCACGAACGGCAGGCGCGCGTCCTTGAGCCGCTCGAGCGCGCCCACGGTCTTGGCCATCTGCATCAGGCTGAGGATCCCCTCCTGCATGCGCGCGCCGCCGCTCGCCTGCAGCAGGACCACGGGCAGCCGCTCGGCGGTCGCCCGCTCGAACAGGCGCGCGATCTTCTCGCCGACGACCGAGCCCATCGAGCCGCCCATGAACGCGAAGAGGAACGAGCCCCACGCGATCGCGTGGCCGTCCAGGCTGCCGCGGCCGACCTCGATGGCCTCCCGCGCGTGAGAGCTCTTCTGCGCCGCCGCGATGCGCTCGGGGTAGGTCTTGCCGTCGGCGAACTCGAGCGGATCGGTGGGCTCGAGGTGCGCGTCCCACTCGTCGAGCGCTCCGTCGTCGAGCAGCAGCGCGCGCCACCCCCCGGCCGCGAGCTTGTGGTGCTGCCCGCACTGCGGGCACACCTCGAAGTTGGCGGAGAAGGCCTCGGACGGCATCGTCTCGCCGCAGCCGTCGCACTTGCGGAAGACGCCCTTGCCGAGCGTCTTCTTCTCGGCGGCGTCGCCCTCGGGAGACTTCTTCTCGGGCCAGGGCATGGGCGTCAGACGCTCATCGTCACGAGCTCGGGCACGACCTTGAGCGTCGGCTCGGTCCGCTCCTGCACGTCGCGGGCGCTGACGCCCGGGGCGACCTCGCGCAGCACGAGCCCCTCGGGCGTCACGTCGATGCAGGCCAGGTCGGTGATGATGCGGTGCACGACGCGCCGGCCGGTCAGCGGCAGGTTGCACTCGCGCAGGATCTTCGGCGAGCCGTCCCTGGCCGCGTGCTCCATGATGACGACCACGCGCCGCGCGCTCGCCACGAGGTCCATCGCGCCGCCCATCCCCTTGACCATCTTGCCGGGGATCATCCAGTTGGCCAGGTCGCCTCTCTCGCTCACCTGCATGGCGCCCAGGATGGCGAGGTCGATGTGCCCGCCGCGGATCATCGCGAAGCTCTCGGCGCTCGAGAAGATCGAGCTGCCGGGGAGCATGGTCACCGTCTCCTTGCCGGCGTTGATGAGGTCCGGATCGAGCTCCTTCTCGGACGGGTAGGGGCCGATGCCGAGCAGGCCGTTCTCGCTCTGGAGCACGACCTCGACGCCCGCGGGGATGTAGTTGCTGCAGAGCGTGGGCATCCCGATGCCCAGGTTGACGTAGTAGCCGTCGCGCAGCTCCTGCGCGGCGCGCATGGCGACCTGATCGCGCGTGAGGGTCATCGGCTCACCCCTTCCTCGTGGTGCGGCGCTCGATGCGCTTCTCGTAGCTCTTGCCCTGGAAGATGCGGTGCACGTAGATGCCCGGCGTGTGCACGTGGTCCGGATCCAGCGTCCCGACCTCGACGAGCTCCTCGACCTCGGCGATGGTGACCTTCGCGGCCGTGGCCATCATCGGGTTGAAGTTCATCGCCGTGTGCCGGTAGACGAGGTTGCCGAAGCGGTCGCCTCTCCAGGCCTTGACGAGCGCGTAGTCGCCGGTGATCGCGTGCTCGAGGACGTACGTCCGCCCGCCGAACTCGCGCGTCTCCTTCTTCGGCGAGAGCTTCGCGACGCTGCCCCCCGCGGCGCCACCGGCGCCGCCCTGGGCCGTGGGCGCGTACTTGAACGGCAGCCCGCCGTCGCTGATGGCCGTGCCGGCGCCCGTGGCCGTGTAGAACGCGGGGATTCCGGCGCCGCCGGCGCGCAGCCGCTCGGCCAGCGTGCCCTGCGGGGTGAGCTCGAGCTCGAGCTCGCCCGAGAGGTACTGCCGCTCGAACTCCTTGTTCTCGCCGACGTAGCTCGAGACCATCTTCACGATCTGCTTGTTGCGAAGCAGGATGCCGAGGCCGAAGTCGTCGACGCCGCAGTTGTTCGAGACGAAGACCAGGTCCTTGGTCCCGAGCTCGCGCAGCGCGCGGATGCTCTCCTCGGGGATGCCGCAGAGGCCGAAGCCACCGGCCAGGATGGTCGCGCCGTCGGGGACGTCACGTACCGCGTCGAGCGCGGAGGGGACTACCTTGTTCATGGCGCGAGGAAACGTAGTGGATTCGTTCCTCCAGGCGCAAGCCGGCCCGGGTCGCGCTCCCGGCACGACCGCCTGCGTCACCCGTCGACGTCGTCGACCGGCGCCGCCAGGACGGCCGGCGGCGCGTCGGGCGCGGGCTCCTCGTCGCGCGCGGGATCGGCGGGGGCCTCGGGCGGCGCGGGCGGTGGGTTGGCCGGCTCCACCGGGGGCGTCGGCGGGTGCGTCACGAGGGCGTGAGGGGGCACGGGCCGGCGCCCGTGCGCGGTCAGCCCCGCGCCGCGCGACCGCCGGGGCGCCGGGTTCTCCACGCACCCGCTCATGTGGCCCGGGCAGGCGATGCGGACGTGGAAGTGGTCGTCGTGCGGGAGCGCGCCGTGCGGCTGCTGCAGCACCTCGGCGGCGCGCATCCGGACGGCCGCCGGCGCCCCGGCGCGCTCGGCGTCGGCGAGCAGGCGCGCGCGCAGGGGAGCGGCCACGAAGAGGTGCGTGACGTGGGCCTCGGGATCGGTCACCAGGGCGGACACGAGCTGCCAGTTGCGGGCGTCGTCGAAGTAGGCGCCCGGCCACCCGACGGCCCCGCCGTCGCCCCGGAACGGGACGAAGCGCGAGGGCAAGAGCGGCCTGCCGGTCGTCGACCGGACGAAGAAGCCGATGTCGGCGTCCCGGCCGCTCTCGTGCGACCGGTGGCGATCGAGGTCCCCTCCGCCGGCGCGCGACAGGTGGCCCACCGACGTGATGGCGTCCGGGAACTGGCGCCGGACCTGGCGCGCCGCGCGGTCGATCATCGTCACGAGCGGCTCGAGGCCCCAGCGGACGTCGCTCCCCGCGTAGACGGGGACGATGCGCAGGTACGGGGCGTCGTCCAGGTGCGAGCCGCCGACCAGGTGCCCGTCGGTCGGCGAGCCCAGGCTGCGCCCGAAGCGCAGGGCCGACGGGCCCAGCGACGCCCCGCGGGCGGCCATCCGGTGCGGGGGGACCGCCCGGGGGAAGGCGCCCGTCGAGAACGACAGGGCCGCGGTGATCGCGGCGACGGCGGCGTGGAGGGGGCGCACGGTGACGACCACCCTAAGCACGCCGCCTTCGCCCGGGCCAAGTTCGCGCCATGGGGTCGCGCCCGCGGCGGCCCGCGTCAGGAGCGCGGCGAGGAGGGCGGCGAGGAGGGCGAACCCGTGCGTCCCGGTGCCGAGCGGGGCGGTCTACACGTGCAGGTGTCGATGGGCGGGGCCACGGGCGACGCCGGCGCCCAGGCGACGATCGGCAGCGGGCAGGGGTCACGGTGAGCGTGACGCTCCTCGCCGATCCCACCGTGACGACGGCCTACGGCGAGGCCGACCTGGCCCTCGTCTCGAGCGACCAGCCGGCCGCTGCGCTATCCTGGACCCCAGTGCCGACCGAAAGTCTCTTCCCTTCGACGCGGTTCTCGGTGAGCGAACGGCGCGCGATGCTCGTGGGGCGCGCGTCGGAGATGCGGGAGCTCGAGCGCGCCTACGCCCTCGCGCGCGACCGGAGGGTCGCCCGCACGGTGACCGTGGTCGGCGCCACGGGGCTCGGCAAGACGCGCCTCGTGCGCGACTTCCTCGTGCGCTCGCGCGAGGGGGGGCAGGCGCCGCGCGTCTTCCGTGGCTCGGCGCGCGAGGGCGGGCCGGCCTACGAGATCTTCGCCCGGGTGCTGCGCGCCCGCTTCGGCATCGTCGAGGGCATGGACCCCGAGGCCGCCAAGGCGCAGGTCCGCGCCCAGGTGGCCGCGGTGCTCGAGGATCGCAAGGTCGGAGACGTCGCGTACTTCCTCGGGCAGCTCCTCGACCTGCAGTTCCAGGACTCGCCGCTCATCCGCGCCGTCGAGGGCGACGGGCAGCAGCTGCGCTCGATGCGGCGGGCGGTCATCAAGCAGTTCCTGGAGAGCGACGCGCACAAGGAGAACGCGCCCATCGTGCTGGCCCTCGACGACCTGCAGTGGGCCCACGACGACTCGCTCGAGCTTTTGGCCTACCTCGTCGAGAACCTGCACGGGGCCCTGGTCCTGCTCTGCCTCGGGCGGCCCGAGCTCCTCGCGCGCCGCGACGCCTGGCGGCGCCACGGCGGCGACCGCCACGTGGTGCTGGACCTGTCGCCCCTGGGCGACGTCGACGCCGCGGCGGTGATCCAGGATCTGCTCTCGCCGTGCGGAGAGGTGCCCGAGGTCGAGGATCTCGTCGACGAGGCCGTCGATCTCGCGGGCGGCAACCCCGCGCTCCTCGAGCAGATCGTGCGCATCTACCACGACACCGGCGTGCTCGAGGTCACCGACGACTTCGAGGACGAGCGGTGGACGATCCACGCCGACAAGCTCGCGAGCGTGAAGCTCCCGCTGACCGTCCAGGACGCGGTGCAGGCGCGCATCGCCGCGCTCGCCCGCCAGGAGCGGGAGCTGCTCGAGCGCGCCGCCGCGATGGGCGGGGTGTTCTGGCTCGGCGGCCTGGTCGCGATCCGCAGGCAGGAGGAGACGCCCCCGGAGGTCTGGGAGGGCGGCGAGGCCGAGGACGTCGTGGGCCTGCGCCAGCTTCTGTCGGAGCTGGTCGAGCGCGACTACGTCCTGCGCCTGCCCGACAGCACCTTCGCGGGCGACGAGGAGTACGTCTTCAAGCACAACCTGGAGCGCGAGGCGCTCGTTCGCCTGACGCCCGCGGGCGCCGCGCGCCGCTACCACCGCGCGCTCGCCGAGTGGCTCGCGTTCCGGCAGAGCACCGACAACAGCGAGGAGTACCTCGAGATGCTCGGGCGCCACCGCGAGAAGGCGGGGGCGGCGGCGCTCGCGGCCGAGTCGTACGTGAAGGCCGGCGAGGTCGCGCGGTCACGCTACGCGAACACCAAGGCGGCCGAGCTCTTCGCCCGGGGCCTGCGCCTGCTCGAGGCGTGCGATCACGTCGACGAGGATCTCCGCCTCGCCGCGCTCCACCACAACGGCGACGTGCTCCAGTCGCTCGGCCGCAACGACGAGGCCCACCGGGCGTTCGTCGAGATGCTCACGCGCGCCTGGCGCCTGGACCTGCGCAGCAAGGGCGGCGCGGCCCACTCGCGCATCGGGAGGCTCTACCGGGAGACGGGCCGCATCGATCAGGCCAGCCGCCACCTCACCGCGGCGCTCGCCCTCTTCGGCCAGGGCCAGGACGATCGCGGCATCGCGAGCACGCTCGACGACATCGGCAAGCTGCACTGGATGAGGGGCGACTACGCCCTCGCGCTCGAGTACACGCTGCGCGGCCTGGCCATGCGCCGCCGGGCCGCCGACCGGCGCAGCATCGCCCTCTCGCTGAACAACCTGGGGCTCGTCCAGCAGGACTCGGGCAACTACAAGGGCGCGCACGAGGCGTTCGAGCAGGCGCTGCGCATCCGCCGCGAGATCGGCGACCTGGTGGGCGTGAGCATCACGCTCAACAACCTCGGGACGGTCGCCCAGGACATGCGCGACGACCCGCGGGCGCTGTCCTTGTTCCAGGAGGCCTACGAGGTCGCGCGCGAGACCGGCGACCGCAACCGCATCGCGCTCATCCTCACGAACCTCGGCGAGACGCACAACCGCCTCGGCGACTCGGCCAAGGCCATCGCGCTCCTCAAGCAGGCCGAGGACATCGCCGACGAGCTCGGGGACAAGCTCGGGCTGGCCGAGGCCGTGCGGGGCCTGGGGAAGGCCTACCTCGCGAGGCGCGAGTACACGAAGGCGCGCGAGTGCACGCAGCGCGCCGTGGAGCTGTTCGGCGCGAGCGAGGCCAAGGTGCAGCTCGGCGTCGCGCTCCGGTCGCTCGGCGAGGTGGCCGCCGCCGCGACGGCCGGGGGCGCGGGCCTGCGCGACGCGGCCGAGCACCTGCGGCGCTCGATGGCCATCTTCGAGGAGGTCGGCAACGAGGTCGAGCTCGCGCGGAGCTGCCGGGCGTACGCGGAGCTGCTGCGCCAGTCGCCCGACCACGCGACCGATCCCGCGGTGGCCGCCGAGGCCAGGGCGCTGGCGAAGCGGGCCGAGGCCATCTTCGCCAAGATGCGCTCGAGCGCCGCGAGCGTCGAGGCCGCGATCGGCGGCTAGTCGCCGTGCCGCCCCGACTCCGCGAGAACGGTGAACGGCTCGCCCCGTTCGGCTACCCTCCGGTCCCGATGTCCGCGCCGTCTCCCAGCCTGCCGCCCGACCTCGTCACGATCGCTCCGGACGGCGCGTCCGTCACGCTGCGGGTCGACGCGTCGCTGTACCCGCTCTCGTCCCTGTACGCGGCGACCTACCCGTTCCTCGACCGCTGCTTCGTCCTGCTCGACGAGCCCGACGCGGGGCACCTCGCGGTGACGCTCTCGTGGAAGAAGGAGCCTCCCTACGACCTCGCCCAGCTCGCGGGCGAGCTCGCGAACGAGCTGCTCTCGAGCGCGTGGCGGGCGAGGATCGCCGAGGACGCCCGGGCCACGATCGAGAGCGCCACGGCGCGCGCGCTCGGCGGCGCCATGGGGCCCCCCTCGCTCGACGACCTCGAGACCTTCGACTTCGGCGATCAGCCGTTCGAGGATCCCCTGGGCATCGCGATGTCGTGGGAGGAGAAGTACGCCAAGAAGAAGGGCGAGGAGGGCGCGACGTGATCGAGCTCAGGCTCCACCGCAAGCTGTACCGCGAGGCCTCGGTCGACGAGGCGGTCGCGGTGTACGGGACGTTCGCGACCGTCGAGCGCGCCGAGGACGCCGTGCGCTGGATCGTGCGCGTCACCGCCGCGTCGCCCGCGCGCGAGCGCCGCGTCGCCGGTGAGCTCGCGAACTACGCGCTCGGGCGCACGATCACGGCCGGCGCAGGCGGCGCCGGCGCGGCCCGCGGGCCTAGCGCGTAGCCCTCCGCGCGCGCTCCCGCAGGAGCACCGGCAGGGTCGAGAGCTCGAAGGGCTTCTCCACGACGGGGGCCGCGACGCGCTCCACGAACGCGCGCGCGCGCTCGGTGAACGCCCCCCCGGTGACGAAGACGAAGCGGCGCGTCAGCTCGGGGGCCTGCCGCTCCATCCGCTCGTAGACGTCCATCCCGCTGACGTCGGGCATCATCAGGTCGCACAGGATCACGTCGAAGGGCTTCTCGCCGAGCGTGGCGATCGCCTCGCGCCCGCTCGCGGCGAGCGTGATGTCGAACTCGTCGGCGAGCGCCACCGCCAGCGTCCTGCCGAGCGCGACCTCGTCGTCGACGACCAGCAGCCGCAGGCGCGGCGCGCCCGGAGCGGCGCCGGCGCGCACCGACGACGGGGGGGCCTGCTCCACCGCGTCGCGCGCGGCCGGAAGCGCGACGCGGAACGTCGCGCCGCCCTCGGGGTCGGACTCGGCCGAGATCCGGCCGCCCAGGGACGTGACGATGCCCTGGCAGATCCAGAGGCCCAGCCCCGTCCCGACGCCGACCGGCTTCGTCGTGAAGAACGGATCGAAGATGCGGGCCAGGTGCTCCTTCGGAATGCCGGGCCCCGTGTCGCTGATGGCGACCACGACCTGATCGGCGTCGCTCGTCGCCCGGACGCGGATCTCGTGCTCGCCGACGCCGCCGACCGGCAGCGCCTGCGCGGCGTTCACCAGCAGGTTCAGGAAGACCTGGCCCAGCCTCGCCTCGGTCGCGAGCACCGGCGGGACGTCGTCGTAGCTCTTCACGAGGCGCGCCCGGTGACGGATCTCGTTCCACGCGACGTTGATGCTGGCGTCGAGGATGCGCCGCACGTCGACGGGCGTCGGCCGCTCCTCGTCGGGGCTGCGGGCGAAGGCCTTGAGGTCCCGGACGATGTCCCGGACGCGACCGCACCCCTCGCGGGCGACGTCGAGCAGGCCGATCGCGCCGGCGAGGTCGGCGCTCACCTGCGCCGGCTCGCCGCCCAGCGCCCGGAGGCGCTCGAGGATCGGCGGCAGGCGACGGCTCGCCAGGGCCTCGAGGCTCGTCATGGTGTAGGCCAGGGGGTTGTTGAGCTCGTGCGCGACGCCCGCCGCGAGCGTCCCGACCGAGGCCATGCGGTCGGCGAGCAGGAGCCGCGCCTGCATCTCCTTGCGCTCGGAGACGTCGCGGCCGAAGACCATCACGTGGGGGCGATCGTCGTACTCGATGATCATCGAGACGAGCTCGGCGTGCAGGGTGCCCCCGTCGCGCCGGACCATGCGGACCTCCTGCGGCGGCAGCGGCCCGTGGGCGTCGGCGATCGTCGCCGAGCGGCGCCCGAGCGCCGCGCGGTCGTCTCCGTGGACGAAGTCGTCGAAGGGGCGGCCGAGGATCTCCTGCGGCGCGTCGTAGCCGAGCAGCGAGGCGAACGTGCCGTTCGCGTAGACGAGGCGCTGGTCGTCGGGGGGGTAGACCGCGATCGCGTCCGGCGCGTGCTCGATGAGCGTGCGGAACCGGGCCTCGCTGCGCTTGAGCGCGATCCCGGCCTGCTGGCTCTCGGTGATGTCGTCGATGATCGAGGCGACGCCGATCACCTCGCCCGCGTCGTCGGCGAGCATCGTGTTGTACCAGTCGCACAGGATGACGCGGCCGTCCCGGGTCAGGTTCTCGTTGACGCTGCGCTCGCCGCCGCAGCGCGACAGCAGCGCCCGGAAGATGTCGTGCACCTTGTCGCGCGCCCACGGCGGCACGAGCAGGTCGACCGCGTTGCGCCCGAGGGCCTCGTGCTCCGTCCACCCGAAGATCCGCTCCGCCGCGGCGTTCCACTCGACGACCCGCTCCTGCGGATCGAACGCGACGACCCCGAGGGGGCTGCGCCGGACGTGCAGCGCGAGGCGCCGCTCGGACGTCACCAGCGCGGCGGTCGCGCGCGCCCGCTCGGTCAGGTCCTCGACGACGCCCATGCCGCCGGCGACCCCGCCGCCCGGGTCGCGCAGCGGCGAGACGCGGAGGCCGATCTGGATGACCGCGCTGCTCGTCGTCGCGCGGTACGGGCCCTCGTAGAGCGCCGGCTCGCCGGCCAGCGCTCGCTCGAGCGTCGGCCCGAGCCGCTGGTCCTTGAGCGTCCGCAGGTCGAGGCCGCGGAGGCTCTCGGCGGTCGAGCGCAGGATCTGCACGAAGCGAGCGTTGAACTCGCGGATGACGAGCTCGCGGTCGTAGAGGAAGACCCCCACCGGCGCTTGCTCGAAGAGGATGCGGTAGCGTTGCTCGGCGTCGCGCAGCGCCTCCGTCAGCTCGTCGGTCACGAGGTGAGCCCCCCTTGGTCTCATCATAGTTGAGAGTTGGGCCCGGGGGGCCTAGACAGTAGGGTGCCATGGGCGCCCGCGTGACCGCCGAGCCTGGCCAGCTCTTCGCGCAGCTGGACCAGCGCCTCGAGAACCCCGAGGCCGGCGCCGAGCTCGCCTCTCGCCCGGCGCGCAGCGACGCCGGGCCTCCGTCATGAGCGTCCCGCACCCGGCACCCCTCAGCGAGGCGTCCTACTCGGCCGTCGAGCTGCTGCCCGGGGACGACGAGGTCGTGCTGCTCGACCAGCGCAGGCTGCCGGCCGTCGAGGAGTACGTGCGGCTCCGGACGTCCGCGCAGGTCGCGCAGGCCATCGCCACGCTGGCCATCCGGGGCGCCCCCGCCATCGGCATCGCGGCCGCGTACGGGCTCGTCCTCGCCGCGGCGCGCGGGGAGGACCTCGCCGAGGCGTCGGCGCGGCTCCGGGCCACGCGCCCGACGGCGGTCAACCTCGCCTGGGCGCTCGAGCGGATGGCCCGGGCCCCGGGGGACCGGGCGGCCCTCGCCGCCGAGGCCCGCGCGATTCACCGCGAAGACGTGGAGGCGTGCCGCGCCATGGGCCGCATCGGCGCCGCGCACGTGCCCGACGGGGCCACCGTGCTCACGCACTGCAACGCCGGGGCGCTGGCCACGGGCGGCTACGGAACGGCGCTCGGCGTCGTGCGCGCCGCGCGCGAGTCCGGCAAGCGCGTGCGGGTGGTCGCCGACGAGACCCGCCCGGTCCTCCAGGGCGCGCGCCTGACGGCGTGGGAGCTCCAGCGCGACGGCTTCGACGTGACCGTGATCACCGACTCGATGGTCGCGCAGCTCATGCGGCGTCGCGGCGTGGACCTCGTCGTCGTCGGCGCCGATCGCATCGCGCGCTCGGGGGACGTCGCGAACAAGATCGGGACGTACGGCGTCGCGTGCCTGGCGGCGGTGCACGAGGTGCCCTTCTACGTCGCGGCGCCGTGGAGCACGGTCGATCTCGCCTGCCCCGACGGGGACGCGATCCCCATCGAGCGACGGAGCGCCGACGAGGTCACGCAGCTCGGCGGGGTGCGCGTCGCGCCCGAGGGCGTCTCGGTCGACAACCCGGCCTTCGACGTCACGCCGGCGCGCCTGATCCGGGCCGTCTTCACCGAGCGGGGCGAGGCCGCGCCGCCCGGGGAGCGCACGCTGCAGGCGCTGCAGCCCCGTTCGTGTTAAGAGCGTGCGCATGGCCAGCCCCGCGCCGCGCTTTGCGCCGAAGCCCCCGTGGCTCAAGGTCCGCGCGCCCGGCGGCGAGCAGTACAACAAGCTCCGCGAGACGTTCCGGGCGCTCGATCTGCACACGGTCTGCGAGGAGGCGCGGTGCCCCAACGTCGGCGAGTGCTGGAGCGAAGGCACGGCGACGGTCATGCTCCTGGGCGACACGTGCACGCGCGGCTGCCGCTTCTGCGCCGTCGCGACGGGCAACCCCCGCGGCGCCGTCGACGTGCGCGAGCCGGAGCACGTGGCGCGCGCGCTGTCGCGGATGCCGCTGCACTACGTCGTCATGACCATGGTCGACCGCGACGACCTGCTGGACGGCGGGGCGGGGCACGTCGCCAAGACCGTCACGCGCCTCAAGGAGCTGCGCCCCGACATGCTCGTCGAGACGCTCCTCGGCGATTTCGGGGGGCACCTCGGCGCCGTCGACGCCACCGTGGACGCTCGCCCCGACGTCTGGGCGCACAACCTCGAGGTCGTCCGGCGGCTGCAGCGCCCGATCCGCGACGCGCGGTGCAGCTACGAGCAGTCGCTCCGCGTGCTCGCGCGCGCCAAGGAGCGCGCCCCCGAGCGGGTCACCAAGAGCTCGCTCATGCTCGGGATCGGCGAGACCGACGACGAGGTCCTCGAGGCCCTGCGCGACCTGCGCGCGGCCGGCGTCGACGTGCTCACGCTCGGGCAGTACCTGCGCCCCACGCCCAGGCACGTGCCCGTCGACAGGTTCGTCGAGCCTGACCGCTTCGACGCGTTCGCGCGCGAAGGCAAGGCGATGGGGTTCGCGTTCGTCGCGTCGGGCCCCCTGGTCCGGAGCTCGTACAGGGCCGCCGAGGTCTTCCTGCGGAGCGAGCTTCGCCCGGCGGCTCCCGCCGCGCCCGTGGAGGCCGAGCTGGTCCCGGCGGCGTCGCTCGTGCGTCGGTAGGGAGACGAGGCTACTCGCGCGCGCGCCGCTTCCGTCGCTCGATCTCCGCCCGCGCCGCGCGCGCTCCCATCACGTAGCCCAGGACCATGCCCACGAGCAGGATCCCGGGAATGAAGAGGAAGTGCTCGGGCCCCGGCGTGTTCATCGACTGGGAGTCTCTGCTTGCTAGCACAGGCTCACGTCGCGCGCGGCGCTAGCCCCTGGGCTCCGCCGCGGAGGCGGCCTTGTCGAGCACGCGCTCGAGGTCCGCGAGGCGCCCGTCGAGGGCGCGCTGCTTGCGCCACACGAGCGCGAGCCACGCGAAGAGGATGATCCAGAGGATCGCGTAGGCGCTCACCAGCAGCGCCCCGCCGCTGTACTGCTCGCCGGCGTTGCCCTGCACCGCCTGGAACTCCGTGGCGCGATCGCTCGGAGCCTGCTGCGTCGTCGTCGTCATGCTTCCGTCCTCGTGTCCAGGCCGAGATCGACCGCGTCGGCCTCGGCGCGCAGCAAGCGGCTGCGGGCGAGCTCCAGGCGGGTGCGAGCCCACAGGAGCAGGGGAGCGAGCAGCGAGAAGCACAGGAAGCCCCCCGCCAGGGCGATCTTCATGTCGGGGTGGTGCAGCCCGCCGCCCGAGCCGCTGATGACCATCGGGTGCTGCCCGCCCCACTTCTGCACGCTGTAGTGGATGATGGGGAGGTTGGCGGCGCCGAGCACGCCGAGGGCCGCCGCGAACCGCCGCTCGCCGCTCCCGTCGCCCGCGAACGAGCGCAGCACCAGGTACGCGACGTAGATGAGGAAGCTCAGGAGCGCCGTCGTCAGGCGGGGGTCCCACGTCCAGAACGTGCCCCACGCCTTGGCGCCCCACAGCGGCCCGGTGATGAGGCCGATGGCCCCGAAGACGACGGCCGTCTCGGCGCCCGCGCGGGCGAAGGCGTCGGGCAGGTCGGCCGGGCGCACCAGGTAGCCGATGGAGCCGATGAAGCAGGCCCCGGCCCCCATGTACATGCCCAGCCAGGCCGGCACGTGGAAGTAGAAGATCTTCTGCACGATCCCCATCCGCGCCTCGATGGGCGCCTTGAAGAAGATGAAGAAGACCTCGCTCACGAACAGGAGCGCCGTCAGCGCGAGCAGCACGAGAAACAGCGCGTCGAGGGCGCGGGCGCGCGCAGGGGTCATGCGAGCGGGACTCTAGCACTCCCGCGCCGGGGCACGACGGAAGCGACGACGGTCGTCATGTGCGGGGCTTGGCGAGCCGGCTGTCGAGGTCGTGCAGCGCCGCCGAGAGCGCCTCGTTGCCGGGCTCCATGTGGTTGGCCAGGACCAGCTGCAGCCGGGCCTGCCGGAGATCGCCTTGCTGGGCGAGCTCCTCGGCGCGCCGGGCGAAGGGGCGCACCGAGGGCGAGCGGACGGCGTCCTCGAGGCGCCGCGCCGCGCCGGGGGGGCCGCTCGGCGGCGGGCGGGCGGAGAAGGCGACGCGCGCCGGCCGGGCCCCGGCGCCGCCCCCGAGCTGGGCGTCGTACTGCGCCCGCATCGCGGGGTCCGTCAGCACGACGTGCGCCTCCGCGCCGCGCTTGAAGATGGTCGAGAGCGCCCGGCGTTCCTCGTCGGGCCGGCCGGCGTGCACGTCCGGGTGGAAGGTGCCGCAGAAGTCGTGGAACGCGGCGCGGATCGCGTCGGGGGTCGCCTCCGGCTCGGCGCCCAGGACCTCGTAGTACGAGAGGTCGTCGAGGGCCTCGAGCCACGCGAAGAGAGGATCGGTCGGGTCGGACATGGGGCCCTCGCCTCAGCTCACTCGCAGGGCGGCCTGACGGGCCTGCATCTCGGCGATCCCCGGTGCGCCGGCGATCCCCACCAGCTGCAGCGTCGCCTGCGCCGCGCGCCCCGTCGCCGCGTCCGCCGCGGAGACGTTCAGGATACCGCTCTCGTCGACCTCGAACCGCACGCGGATGGTGACCTCGCCGCGCGGGGCCGGCGGCAGGCCCGCCAGCTCGACCTCGCCGAGATAGGTGTTCAGCCGGAACGTCGCGTCCTCCCCCTGCGCGACGCGCACGCGCACGACGGTCTGTCCGTCGCTCGACGTCGTGAAGGCGCGCGTGCGCTCGCAGGGG
>JAJYCT010000501.1 GCA_021778125.1 Myxococcales bacterium | reverse complement strand
CCGGCGGGCGACTTCACGCACACGCCTGCCGCCGAGGCGGCGCTGCGCACGCCGCTGCCCATCTACGCCGAGTACAGCGGCAGCGAGCAGATCGTCCGCGTCATCGTCAAGTACAAGGGCGTCGGCATGACCGACTGGAAGCCCCTCGAGCTCAAGAAGATGGGCGAGGGCTGGGGCGGCCTCGTGCCCTGCAAGGACGTCACGCAGGGCGCGATGACGTACTACATCCAGGGCTTCAACGCGGCCAACGATCCCGTGGCCACCTCGGGCAGCCGCAACAAGCCCTTCAGCGTCGCGGTCAAGACGCAGGTCTCCGGCGAGCCCCCCGCGCTGCCCGGCCAGCAGGCCCCCAAGCAGTGCGGCGAGCTCGCCGGCGCCGAGTGCCCGCCGGACTTCCCCGGCTGCAACGCCAAGAAGGCGAGCGGCGAGGACTGCGACAAGAACGCCGACTGCCAGAGCCGCGCGTGCGTCGGCGGCAAGTGCGCCGACAAGAAGGGCGGCGGCGAGGACTGCTCGGCCGACGACGAGTGCTCGAGCGGCTCGTGCTCGGACGGCAAGTGCGGCGAGGCCCGGAAGGCCGAGGGCGACGACTGCGACAGCGACGACCAGTGCGACAGCGGCTCGTGCAAGGCGGGCAAGTGCGGCGGGGGGCACAAGGGCGTGCGGTTCCTCGTCGGCGTGTCGGTGTCGCTCGACCTCTACATGCTGTCGGGCGCGCAGGACGTCTGCAAGCTCAACTCCAGCGAGACGGCGCCGTACACGTCGGGCAACCCGTACAGCTGCTTCGACTCGGGCGGCGCCGCGTTCCCGGGCAACAACGGGGGCGTCAACAGCGCCATCCAGACCGGCCACAGCGATCAGGTGCAGGGCGGCTTCGCCCACGGTCCGCTGCCCCTGTCGGTGAGCTTCGACTACGTGCTCAACCCGAACATGCTCCTCGGCGGCCGCGTGGGCTTCGAGGCGCTGACGGGCCCGAGCGGGGTGACGGCGTTCGCGCCCGTCCGGCTCGAGGCCCGCTTCACGTACCTCATCGGCGCCGGCGGCATCACGAGGACCGTCTCGCCGATGGTCTTCGGCGGCGTCGGCGTCGGCGAGTTCGACGCCTACGTGCCGGTGCAGGTCTTCAACGCGACCAACACGTCGGCCCCCTCGGTCACGATGAACGCGTGGACGGCGGCCGGGCCGCTCTTCGTCAACGCCGGCGGCGGCGTGCTCGTCCGGCTCGGCAAGAAGCTGTACTTCACCGGGGCGGCCAAGCTCATGGGGGCCTTCGGGGGCCAGGCGGGCCTGCTGCCGGGCGTCGCGCCCGAGCTCGGCCTCCAGTACGGGTTCTAGGAGCGGGGGGCCGGGTCGAGCGCCGCGCCCGACAACCTCGTCTCGATGTTCCTGGCGACGGCGGCGGCGCGCGGCGCGGCCGTCGAGCCGGGCGACCGCGTCGCCGTCTTCGGCGCGACGCGCGAGGAGTGGCTCGTCGCCGATCTCGCGATCCTCATGGCGGGCGCGGTCACGGTGCCCATCTACCCGTCGCTCGTCGGCGAGCAGGCGGCGTACATCCTGCGCGACTCGGGCGCGAAGGTGCTCTTCGTCGAGGACGCGGCGCTGCTCGCGCGCCTCACCGGCGCCGCGCGCGCTTCGGGCGCGCGCAGGGCCTGGGCGGCGCCCCCGAGGCGCTCGCCGCCCACGAGGGCGTCCGCGCCGAGGTGCAGCGCGAGGTCGACGCGGTCAACGCCCGCCTGTCGAGCTTCGAGACGATCAAGAGGTTCACGATCCTGGCGCGCGACTTCACCGTCGAGGGCGGCGAGCTCACGCCCACGCTCAAGGTGAAGCGCAAGGTCGTGAGCGAGCGCTACAAGGGCCTGCTCGAGGCGATGTACGTGTAGGATCCGTGGCGTGAGCGAGCGCCCCGCCCTGTCGCGCAGCGCCGAGGCCATCCGCGCCAGCGTCTTCGCGGAGCTGGCGCCGCGCCTCGAGGCCCACGCGCGCGCCGGGCGCGATCTGGTCCCGCTGCACCTCGGCGACACGCACCTGCCGCCGCCCGAGGCCGCCCGCTTCGGGCGCGTCGAGCAGGGGGCGTACGACGCCGCGCTCTACCGCTACGGGGCCATCCCCGGCGTCGACGCCCTCAGGGCGGCGTTCGCGGAGCACCTCGCCGCGCAGGACCGCGGCCCGCGCGGCATCGAGCCCGGGCGCGACGTGCTGGTCGCGTCGGGCGCGACGCACGCCGTCTACTGCGGCCTGCGCGCCGTGCTCGACCCGGGCGACGAGGTCCTGGTCCTCGCCCCGTACTGGCCCCTGTCGGTGGGCGTCGTGCGCGCCGCGGGCGGCGTGCCCGTCGAGGTCCCGCTGACGACGCGCCTCTACGCCGATCCGTCGATCGATCCGGCCGACGTGCTCGCGGAGGCCGCGGGGCCGCGCACGCGCGCCCTCTACCTCATCACCCCCAACAACCCGGACGGCTACGTCCTCGGCGCCGCGCAGCTCGCCCGGCTGGCGCGCTTCGCGCGCGAGCGCGACCTCTGGGTCCTCGCCGACGAGGTCTACGCCGACTACACCTACGGCGCCGCGCACGCCTCGATCGCCCGGCTCGACGGGATGGCCGGGCGGACGCTCTCGGCCTACTCGCTGTCCAAGAGCCACGCGCTCGCGGGGGCGCGCGTGGGGTTTCTGGTCGCGCCCGAGCGCGTCGTGTCGCTCGCGCGGCGCGTGGCGACGCACACCGTGTTCAACGTGCCGGTCGCCGCGCAGCGCGTGGCGCTCGCCGCCCTGGGATCGGGGCGCGGGTGGATCGACGTCGCGCGCGGCGCGTACCGGCAGGCGCGCGACGCCACGCTCGCCTCGCTCCAGGGCGCGCCCGTGGTCGCCCCGCCGCCGCACGGGGGCAGCTACGTGTTCGTCGACTTCGCGGGCGTGCTCCAGGGCCGGCCCCTCCGGGGGCTGCTCGAGGCGGCGATCGACCGCGGCGTGCTGCTCGCGCCGGGCGACGGGTGCGGCGCGGCGTACGCCACCTGGGCGCGCCTCTGCTTCACCGCCGTGCCTCCGGCGCGCCTGGCCGAGGGGCTCGGCCGGCTGCGCGAGGCGATCGACGCGTTCGGCTGACGCCGCGCTCAGGGCTGCACGAGCACGCAGAGCTTCTGCGCGGTGTCGCACCGGGCGACGCGCGTGTCGCGCACGATGAACATCGGGCAGATGGGGTGCGCCTGCGGGCACGTGAACGAGTTCGCGTAGGCGTCCTTCTGCGCCACGTTGACCGCTGCGAGGTAGCCGTTGTGGCAGCAGCCGACGCGCGGCACGGCCACGCAGTCCGCGTCGCTCTGGCAGGCCGCGAACTGCGGGGGCGCCGCGCCGGGATCGGGGCCGGGCGCGCCCGCGTCGCCCGCCGACGCCGCGGCCGA
>JAJYCT010000090.1 GCA_021778125.1 Myxococcales bacterium | reverse complement strand
GGAGACGGGGGTTACTAGGAGCGCCTCCTCGTAGGCGCCGCGCTTGCCGCTGGCGTCGCGGGGGCCGGCGTTCCAGGTGCTCGGCACGACGCACTGGTAGTTGGCGATCGCGCCGTCCTTGATGTGCACCCAGTGGCCGAGCGCGCCGCGCGGCGCCTCGTGGAAGCCGGCGCCGACCGCGTCCCTGGGCCACGACGCCGGGTCCCAGCGGTCGTTGTCGTGGATGCGCAGGTCGTTGCGCTTCATGTTGCCGGCCAGCTCGTCGACCCACGCGTCGAGCTTCTCGGCGAGGACCATGGTCTCGATCGCGCGCGCGGCGATGCGGCCGAGCGTCGAGAAGAGCGCCTCGGGCCCGACGCCGAGCTTGCCCAGCACCGCCCCGACGAGCTCCTTCACGCGCGGCTGGCCTCGCCCGTAGGCGACGAGCATCCGCGCGAGCGGCCCGACCTCGACGGCGCGGTCGGCGTAGCGGGGCGACTTGAGCCAGCTGTACTTGGCGCCGGTGTCGAGCCGCTCGTAGGGAGGCTTGGGGCCGGTGTAGCTCGGCAGCGTCTCGCCCACCGAGGGGTGCAGGGCCCGCGCGTCGCCGCCCGCGTATTCGTACCAGGAATGCGTGATGTACTCGGTGATCTTCGCCGGGTCGAAGTCCTCGACCTTGGCGAGGTTCTTGTCCCAGATGACGCCGCCGGGGAGGAACAGGTTGGGGTGCGGGCCGTCGTCGTCCGGATACTCGCCGTACACGAGGTAGCTTCCGATGCCGCCGCCGATGCCCGCCCAGTCCTTGTAGAAGGACGCCACCGCGAGGACGTCGGGGAGGTAGACGCGTGAGACGAAGTCCCTGGCGTGCGCCACCAGCTCCTTGAGCTGCGCGATCGTCCCCAGGTTGAGCGACGCCTGCTTGTCCGGGTCGACCGGGGTCGCCATGCCGCCGACCAGGAAGCCCTGCAGGTGCGGATTCTTGCCGCCGAGCATCGCGTGGACGCGGATGAACTCTCGCTGCCAGTCGAGCGCCTCGAGGTAGTGCGCGACCGCCAGCAGGTTGGCCTCGGGCGGGAGGCGGTACGCCGGGTGGCCCCAGTACGCGTTGGCGAAGGGGCCGAGCTGCCCCCGATCGACGAAGGCCTTCACGCGGTCGCGCACGCCGGCGAAGTACGTGGTGCTCGACGTGGGCCACGTCGAGATCGACTCGGCGAGCGACGACGTCTTCGCCGGATCCCCGGAGAGGGCGGAGACGACGTCGACCCAGTCGAGCGCGTGCAGGTGGTAGAAATGAACCACGTGGTCCTGCACCATCTGGGAGGCCATGATGATGTTGCGAAGCAGCCGCGCGTTGGGCGGTGGCCGGGCGCCGATGGCGTTCTCGACGGCGCGGATCGACGTGATGGCGTGCACGGTCGTGCACACGCCGCAGATCCGCTGCGTGAAGACCCAGGCGTCGCGCGGGTCGCGGCCCTTGAGAATGAGCTCGATTCCGCGAAACATCGTGGACGACGACCAGGCGTCCTTGACCGCGCCGCCGTCGACCTCGGCCTCGATGCGCAGGTGCCCCTCGATGCGGGTGACGGGATCGACCACGACGTGGGTCACGGGGCCTTCTCCTTGTCTGCCGGCGCAGCGTGAGCCGGCTCGAGTGCGTGCCTCTCGGCCCTGTGTTCGGCGGTCCTGCGGGCCAGGTTCACGAGGCCGTGCGCCGCGAAGGCTGCGCCGACGACCCCGACCCCCGTCAGGCCGACCTTGTCGAGGTCGGAGCCGACCCCGAAGCCCGGCACGCCCGCGAGGTGCCGGTAGAACGGCGTCATGCGATCCCAGAACTGCGGCTCGGCGCATCCGACGCACGGGTGACCGCACCCGATCGGCCAGCTCGTGCCCTCGTTCCAGCGGACGACCGGGCAGTTCTGGTGCGTGACGGGCCCCTTGCAGCCCATCTTGTAGAGGCAGTAGCCGGTGCGGTGCCCCTCGTCTCCCCAGCGCTCGACGTACTGCCCCGCGTCGAAGTGCGCGCGGCGCTCGCAGTTGTCGTGGATCGATTTTCCGTACGCGAACAGCGGGCGCCCGTCGGCGTCGAGCGGCGGGAGCCTCTGGAACGTGAGGTAGTAGACCAGCAGCGCCGTCAGGTTCTCGACGTTGACCGGGCAGGCGGGCAGGTTGATGAGGTTCTTCAGGCCCGGGACCGCTTCGCGCACGCTCAGCGCACCGGTCGGGTTGGGGGCGGCCGCCGGTAGGCCGCCGTACGCCGCGCATGTCCCGACGGCGATCGTGGCGGCGGCCTGGGCGGTGGCCTCGCGGACGATCTGCAGCGCGCTGCGCCCGCCGATGGTGCAGTAGGCGCCGTCGGCTCCGGTCGGGATGGCCCCCTCGACGACGACGAGGTACGCGCCCGCGTGCTCGGCCATCGAGCGGCTCAGCGCTTCCTCGGCGCGCTTGCCCGCCGCGGCCATCACGGTCTCGTGGTAGTCGAGGCTCACCGCGTCGAGGATCACCTCCGCCACGGTCGGGCGCGACGCCCGCAGCAGCGACTCGGTGTTCCCGGCGCAGTCCTGGAACTCGAGCCAGAGCAGCACGGGCTTCTTTGCGGCCGAGATCGCCGCAGCGATCTCGGCGGCGGCCGATCGAGGCAACGCGAGGGCCGTCGCGACGCCGCTGCAGAACGCGAGAAAGTCGCGCCGGGAAACGCCGCGACGCACCAACGCCTCCGAGAGCCACGAGGACGGTCGCACGGCAACCCCTCCTGTCGGATCCAGCGTCAGGCGGCGGAGACCGACACCGGTCTTGGTGCAACGGACGTGCCTCTGGCGCGAGGACCTCGTAATCGCTGTAGATGCTCCCCGGCCCCGCGCCGCGCCGGGGTGCAGAACGTTCGCCGACGTGCATGCCGTGCGTTCTCGCCGGGATCCTGCGCGGCGCAGGGCTGGACCGATTTGCGCCGGGTTTGCGGTCGGCCTGGCCCTTGCTGGGGGTGGGGTCCGATGAAGAGGTGCAGCGTGGGGGGCCTCGTGCAACTTCCGGTGCGGACGACCCGGAGGCTCGCGCGCGACGGCTCGAGCGCGGTCGCGTCGCTGGTCTTCTGTCCGCTTCTCGCGCGATCGCTGCCCACGGAGCTCTGCGCCCAGTGCACGCGCGTCGAATCCGCCGGGACCGAGACGTTCACCTGCCGCATCGACCTGCCCCGGGACGACGGGCGCCCGCGCGTCGACGTCGCGGAGGCCGCGGCGCGCACCTACGTCGGGGAGCTTCTCCCCCCCGAGACGATCGCGCTCCACGAGACCGCCGGCGCGCACCTGGCCGTCGCGCTCATCGACCAGGGGGAGCACTGCGTCCCGGTCGTGTCCGATGCGGGGCGCCTGCTGGGCGTCATCCGCCCGCGCGCCGTGCTCTGGTCCTGGCGGGACGCCGAGTCGTCCCCCACGGCCGGTGCGGTGGCCGAGGCGACCAGCGAGACCCTCGCGGAGTCGCTCCCGCTCTCGATGGCCATGGCGGTGCTCGCCGTCGCCCGCGACGCGGTCCTCCCTGTGCTCACCGAGGCCGGCGCCGTCGTCGGAGCGCTCTCCGCCGCCGACATCCTGCGGTGGGTCGCGCGGAGGATGGGGTACGCGGTCGAGTGAGCGCTACGGTCCCGCCCCGCGGCCGCTCAGCCGCGGACGCGGATGGCCCAGGTCAGCTTCCCCAGGCTCTTCATGACGTTGGGCACGCGCTTGAACAGGTTGATGCTCGGCGGGCGCTTCTCGATGACGTGGACGGGGATCTCCTGGATGGGGACCCCGCCCCGATCGGCGCGGATGACGAACTCGCTCGCGAACACGTCCTTGTCCACCAGGCACGCGCGCACCGTGTCGATGAGGGCGTTGCGCCGGAACGCCTTGAGGCCGTGCGTGTCGGTCCCGCGGAAGCCCAGCATCACCTTGAGCAGCGTCGAGTACGCGATGCTCGCCGCGTGCCGGATGAGCGGGCGTTCGTCGGCGGCGCCGCTCGCGAGCTTGCTGCCGATGACCAGGTCGGCCGCGCCTGTCTCGAGGATCTCGACCGCGCGCTTGTGGAAGTCGGTGTCGCAGAGGTCGATCTCGTCGCAGAGGACGATGTCGCCCCGGGCGAGCAAGATGCCCTGCTTGAGGGCCTTGCCGTAATTCGGCTCGCCCATCGAGATGATCTTCACCTGCCCGTCGCCCGGGTCGCCGTACTTCGCGGCCAGCTCGTGGCCGATCTCGATCGTGCGGTCCTTCGAGCCGTTCTCGGCCAGGATGACCTCGTAGCTCCACCCCAGCGGCTTGAGGCGCTCGCGCAGATCCACGATGGCCGCGTGGAGGATCGCCTGCTCGTTGTAGATCGGGATGACGATCGAGATGTGCGGGTCGGCCGCCCTGGGGGCGGTGCGGGGTCGTTCCACGGCTGCCACGGGGCGTGCCTCTACTACGAATTCCAGCCGACGACGAGGGCTCGTGCTTCGAGCATGTTGTCCTCGATGGAGCAGTAGGTCCACCCGCCGTAGCGCCCGATCGAGTGGACGTTGGCCTCGCGGAGGCGCGCGGTCAGCCGCGCGTGCTCGGCCATCGATCGCCGCGTGATGTGCACGTATGCCGGGTCCATCACGACCGAGTGCTCGGCCACCAGGCGGTGCCCCGCCACGATGCCCTCGCGCTCGAGGTCGGCCAGCACACGCGAGCGCATCGCCGGCCCGTCGATCTCGGCGTCCCGGGGGAAACCGATCTCGACGTAGAGGCTCATCCGATCGGTCTCGAAGATGTTGTCGTACCAGCCCACCCGGTAGAAGCTCGTCTCCCGGGACGGGAAGTAGGCCCAGTGCACGCCCGGCTTTCCCTTCCTGTCGAAGCCGAGGTTGAAGACGAGGACCTTGTTGTAGGCCCACGTCGACGGGTCGTGCTCGAGGCGGCAGAGGTCCGCGAACCGGTGGAACGGCGCGCTCGAGACGAGGCGCTCGAAGCGGAGCTCGCGCCGCGTCGTCGTCGCGACCTTGCGCGCCAGATCGACCGACACGAGGCCCTCCTGGAGCGACACGCCGCCCTTGCGCACGGCGCTGGCCAGCGCGCGCACGTACTCGATGGCGCCGCCCTCGGGGTACGTGAAGGTCGCGTTGTAGCTCGCGTTGTCCGGCGCCTTCATGTTCCGGACGACGTCGGTCAGGTCCGCGTACGGGAAGAAGCGCCCCATCGCGTCCTTGTCGAGCGTCGCGAGGTCGCACGCGTAGAGCTTCTCGTTGTACGGCACCAGGAACCGATCGCAGATGCCCTTGCCGAAGCGGGCGTGGAGCATCTCCTTGAAGTTGTCCTCGGGGGCCGGCGCGTCGCGCTTCACGTCGCTCGAACGCGCGAAGTACAGGTCGTGCAGGCAGTCGATGAAGTCGGCCCGGGGGAGCTGGTGAATGTTCTTCTGGAAGGGGAAGTCGATCCAGCGCCCGCCGAACCAGATGAACGACTTCTTCTCCACGACGCGGATGCGCTGCCCTGGCATGCGCTCGCGAAGCCACCGCTCGATCTCGGGGTGCTTGAAGTGGAAGAAGTGCCCCGAGTAATCCCAGACGAAGCCGTCCTTCTTGACGGTCTTGCACCAGCCGCCGATCTCGCGGTCGGCCTCGAGCACGACGTAGTCGTCGTCCTTGCGCTCCGAGAGCGCCGCAGCCGTCGCCAGGCCGGACACGCCGGCGCCGATGATGAGGGTACGTACCGAGTCCATGACGGGAGGGGCCGGCAGCTTAGCCCAGGCCACAACGGTTGGCCCCGGTCCGGCGTATCGGTCCGCGCGCGCCGCGGCAGCGCGGGGCGCCGCTCGTGGAAGCGAGGGACCACCTGGGCGCGGTGACGCCACACGCTCACGTCGCCCTCGGGGCTAGCATCCGCGCCCGGCTCGTCGTAATCAGCGGGGGTCGTTCACGCGAAGGAGTCGCTCGCAATGGCCGAAGGGTTGAACCGTGTGATGCTTCTCGGAAACTTGGGGGCGGACCCGGAGCTCCGCGTCACGCCGGGCGGGCAGGCCATTCTCAAGCTGCGCCTGGCCACGACCGAGACGTACCTGGACAAGAACAACGTCCGCCAGGAGCGGACCGAGTGGCACCGCGTGACCCTGTGGGGAAAGCGCGGGGAAGCGCTCGGCAAGTTTCTCACCAAGGGCGATCGCATCTTCGTCGAGGGGCGCCTGCAGACCTCGAGCTACGAGAAGAACGGCGAGAAGCGCTACTCGACCGACGTCATCGCGACCAACATCATCCTCTCGGGCGGCGGACGCGGCCGCGGTGAGGGCGGCGGAGCCGGTGGCGGCGGAGGCGGAAGCGGCGGAGGCGGAGGCGGCGGAGGCGGAGGCGGCGGAGGCGGAGGCGGAGGCGGAGGCGGAGGCGGCCGGGCTCCGCGCGATGTCGAGCCGCAGGACGCCGGGTTCGACGACTTCGGCGGCTCGGGGGGCGGCGGCGGCGGTGGCGGCGGTGGCGGCGACGACGACATCCCGTTCTGAAGCCGGGGCTCCGAAGCTGCTCCTTGCGTGACGACGCCGGCGGCACTATGTTGCCCGGCCCGCCATGAAGGAAGGCATCCACCCCGATTATCCGGCCGCGCGCGTGACCTGCGCCTGCGGCGCGACCTTCGTCACGCGCTCTACGCGCGGCGACTTCCAGGTCGACGTCTGCTCCTCGTGCCACCCGTTCTACACGGGCACGCAGAAGCTCATCGACACGGCGGGCCGCGTCGACCGCTTCCGCAAGCGCTACGAGAAGAAGGTTCCGGTCGTCGCCAAGGCGGCCGAGACCAAGTAGCCGCGCTACGCTTCCCTGATGGAAGAGACGCGCCGTCCGTACATCGGCGGTCAGGCCGTGCTCGAGGGCGTGATGATGCGCGCCCCGTGCTCGTTCGCTGTCGTCGTTCGGCGGCGCGACGGCGCCCTCGAGGTGCGCGAGCGCGCCATGACCGAGCGGACCTCCGGTCCGTCGCGCTGGCCGTTGCTGCGCGGCATCGCGTCGCTCGTCGAATCACTCAAGCTCGGCGGCGAGGCTCTGCGGTTCAGCGTCGAGCAGATGGAGAAGGATCTCGCCGGCTCGGCTTCGGCGGCGCTCTCCGCGCTCGGCGTGTGGCTCGTCGCGCTCGCGACGCAACCCGACGGGGAGCCCGTGCAGTCGGGCGGCGGTCGCCGCAGCGGCACGTGGCTCATGGCGCTCGTCGCCATCGCCTTCTTCATCGCCCTCCCTCAGGGCATCGCCGCGGGCGTCAACCGCGGTCTCCACCTCGGCCTCGAGGTGCAGAGCGCGGGCTTCCAGGCCATGACGGGGGCGTTCAAGCTCGTCGTCGTCGTCGGCTACCTGCTCGCCATTCGCCGCGTGCCCGACATCCGGCGCGTCTTCCAGTACCACGGGGCCGAGCACAAGACGATCAGCACCTACGAGGCCGGCGCCGCCCTCACGGTCGACAACGCGCGCGCCCGTACGACGCTGCACCCGCGCTGCGGGACCACGTTCCTCGTCATGGTCGCGCTCGTGTCGATCGTCGTGTTCACGGGCGTGGGCGCGGCGCTCCCGCGCATCCACACGGGCAGCGCGCTGCTCGACAACGTCCTCTTCTTCGCCGAGAAGCTTCCGTTTCTGCCGGTCATGGTGGCGCTGACGTTCGAGCTACAGCGCCTCTTCGCGCGGTATTGCACCACGGGGCCCCTGCGCGCCCTGCTGTGGCCCGGGTTCCTGGTGCAGAAGATCACCACGGCCGAGCCGGACGACGCGCAGCTCGAGGTCGCCCTTGCCAGCCTACGCGTGACGCTCTTCCGGCAGGTCGAGGGCGAAGAGGGCGCGGGCGGCGGGGATGTGTCGTTCCCGAGCTACTCGGCGCTCCTGTCCGCGCCGCGGCTACGCGCGGCCGCCTGAATGGCTATGCTACACGGAGCTTGATGCTCCCCGTCGACAAGCTCGAGCAGCTCGTGCGCCGCTACGCCGAGCTCGAGGAGCTGCTCTGCCAGCCCGAGATCATCGCCGATCGCGCCAAGCTACAGCGGCTGACCAAGGAGCGAAGCGATCTCGGGCCGCTGGTCGACGCGTTCGGCCACTACCGCGACCTCGAGAAGCGTATCCGCGACGACGAGGAGGCCCTCGCCGATCCGGAGCTCCGGGAGCTCGCGCAGTCCGAGCTGCCCGCGCTGCAGGTGGAGCGGGTCGCGCTCGAGGGCTCCATCCAGGTCCTGCTGCTCCCGCCGGACCCGCGCGACCGCAAGAACACCATCCTCGAGATCCGCAGCGGCGAGGGCGGCGAGGAGGCCGCGCTCTTCGCGTCGGATCTCTTCCGCATGTACGCCCGGTACGCCGAGACCAAGGGCTGGAAGATCGAGGTCCTGAGCCTGAGCGAGAGCGCCACCGGGGGCACCAAGGAGTGCATCGCGCTCGTCAGCGGCAAGGACGTCTACTCCCAGCTCCGCTTCGAGGGCGGCGTGCACCGCGTGCAGCGCGTGCCCGCCACCGAGCAGCAGGGGCGCATCCACACGTCCACGGCGACCGTCGCCGTGCTGCCCGAGGCCGACGACGTCGACGTGACGGTCGACGAGAAGGACCTCGAGATCAGCATCGCGGCGAGCGGCGGTCCGGGAGGGCAGGGGGTCAACACCACCAACAGCGCCGTGCAGATCCTTCACAGGCCCTCGGGCATCATCGTCAAGTGTCAGGACGAGCGCTCGCAGCTCAAGAACAAGGCCAAGGCCCTCAAGGTCCTGAAGAGCCGCCTGCTCGACCTCGAGCGAGAGCGGCAGGAGAAGGCCGAGGCCTCGGCCCGTCGCAGCATGGTGTCGACGGGCGAGCGCAGCCAGAAGATCCGCACGTACAATTACCCGCAGAACCGGGTGACTGATCACCGCATCCGCCTCACGCTGAGCAAGCTCGATCGCGTCATCGAGGGGGAGCTCGACGAGATCGTGACGGCGCTGCGCACGAGCTACCAGGCCGAGCGCCTGCAGGACGCCGGCGTCGTCGCTGCCCAGGCGGTTTCGCACGCGGCCGAGGACGAGGACTGACGTGCGCGTGCCGGTCGATCGCGAGGCCCTCCTGGTGGGGATGACGCTCGTGCCGGCGCTGTGCTCGCGGAACAAGAGCTTCGCCCTGTTCGAGGATCCGGACGTTCGACGGGCGCGCCTGCGCTCCGCCGTCCTGCGCGGCATCGTCCGGCAGCTCGCCGGCGTGCACGGGAAGGTCGAGGGGCTCGCCGTGGTGCGCGGAGGCGACTCGTTCGAGCTGCGCTACCGCGTGCCCGGCCTGCGGGTCGATCGCCGCGCGTCGCTCACGGACGTCGAGCTCGCGTGCGTGCGCTTCGTGGCGGGGCGCGCGGGCGTCACGGAGCTGCGCGCGACCGACGAGGACCGCGCGACGATCGACCGGGCGCTGCGCAGGCTCGCCACCGGGCTGCGGCTCGCCGAGATCGAGGGCGGCCGCACCCACGGCGTCTGAAGGGCCCTGCGCTACTGTCCGAGGACCCAGACCTCACCGCCGTTGGACGGAGGGGCAGGTCGCGCATTCTCGCCCGAGGCGCGGCGCGCGGGCGTGGCACCATTTTCGGGTCCGTCCTCCGCCGCGTTCGGACTAGGTTCCGTCCGTGAGCTCCCCCTGGCTACCGGTCTCGACGGCCCTCCTCGCGCTTCACGTGCTCGCGAACGTCGTGTGGATCGGGGCGCTCCTGGCGGTCTCGCTCCTCACGGCCCTCGCCCCGCGCATGGCCGATGTCGCCGAGGTGGGGTCGCTCGCGCGCCGCGTGCACACGCGCCTGGCCATCCCGGCCTTCCTCGCGAGCCTCGGCGCCGGGGTGGGACGCATCGTGCTGGCGCCGTCGGCGTACGCGCACCTTCCGTGGTTCCACGCGAAGCTCACCTTCGCCCTCGCCATCATCGTCCTGCACCATGTGGTCGGCGCGCGGGCGCGCAAGGTCGCCGGCGGCAACGCCGACGCGGGGCGGGGCGTCGGGACGCTCGGCTGGTTGATCCTGCTGTGCGCGGCCGGTGCGGTGCTGCTCGGGGTCACGAAGGCGCTGCCGTGAGAGGGGTGCCGGGTCGGATGGAACGAGGTTCGGCGTCGCCTTCGGCGAAAGACCGGTCCTTGCCGACGTCAACGCGAGGCGGACGTACCTCGTCGACCCGGGCTCGGTCGGCCAGCCGCGCGACGGCGATCCCCGCGCGGCGTTCGCCCTGTGGGACCGCGCGTCGGGGCGCCTGAGAGAGAGCGGCCGGTGCTTTACACGGACCCGGACCGGCTCCACCATGGGTCGATGCGGCGCCCTCGTCGTCTTCTTGTTCTTGTGGCCCCCCTGGCCTACCTGGCCTGCTTCTCCCAGACCAACCCCGGCGGCCCCGGCGGCGTCGACTTCGACGCGTCGAGCGACGCCGCCGATTTCGACTCCAGCTTGCCGGAGGCCGCGACTCCCGAGGCGGCCGTCGAGGCCGCACCCGTCGTCGACGCGGCGCATGACGCCCCCGTCGAGGCCGGGCCGCAGCCGGTCGTCATCGTGGTCGGCGGCGCCGCGGGCTTCGAGGCGGGCGTCCCGGTCGTCTGGGGCGACGCATCGGGCGCGGTCGTCGCGCAGACCACGACCGACGCGACCGGCAAGGCGGCGACGCTCCTGCCGAACGTCGCCAGCGTCACCGTCGTCATGGGCACTGCGCTCGCCACGGCTCCGTACACCGTCCTTGGCGTCACGCCCGGCCAGACGATCCTCGTCGTCGACCGGACGTCGGTCACGGGCCTCGCGCCGCTCATGGCCAACGTCCCCGCGGTGCCCACGACGCCCGCGTTCGACGCCGGCACCCCTGCGTTCCGCGCGCAGGCGGGGGGCTGCGGTCTCACGGGAGCGCTTCCCATCGCGTTCAGCCTCCTCGGTCCGAACCTCGCCTACGGGAACGGCGCGCTGCCCTGCGTCGGCCTGGGCCCGGCGGGCCCGTCGTTCGGCGCGGTCTTCCCGATGGTCGTGGACGCATTCGACGGCACCACGGGCAGCCCGCTCGGCTTCGCGTACGCCAGGAGCAACGGCATCACGAGCCCCGACGACGCCGGGCTGCTCGACGTCACGCTCCCGTCGACGTGGTCGACGGCGAGCGCCGACCAGACGCTCTACGCGACCAACCTCCCCGACGGCGGGCTCCCGCCGACCTTCGCGTTCAGCGAGGTGGTGGACGGCATCCTCTCGCCCCTCTCGTTGCAGGCGGCGCTTCCGGGAGACGGCGGCACGCCCCTCGGCATGGTGCACACGCACCCGGGCTTCGCCGACCGCGTGCAGGCCGAGGCGTTCTTCAGCCGCATCGCGGCCGTGAGCCTCGTCGGGACGGCCCTCGTGTCGAGCGGCCCGCCGCCCACGACGGCCGGATCGATGACGTTCGACGCGGCGCCCGTGGCGAGCGAGCCGGCCTTCACCGGCGGCACGACCGACCAGACGAACCCGGCGCAGCCAGTCATCTCCTGGACGCTGGCGAGAGGGGACCTCGGCCAGATGACGGGCGTCGTGGTCGTCACCAGCTGGAACGCGAGGCTCGACGGGGGTGCGACGCAGACCGGCAACTGGACGATCGTGTCGCCGGGCACGTCGGCGTCGTCGGTCCAGATCCCCGCGCTGCCGGCGTCGCTCGTGGGGTTCACGCCCGCGGCGGGCGCCGTCCTCACCGAAACGATCTACGCCGTCGACGGGCAGACGGCGCTGCCGAGCTACGCCTCGATGCTGCCCATGGGCAGCCTGTTCGGTCCGGCCGCCAACCCTTGTTACGCGCAGGGCCCGATGGTGCCCCCGCTGCCGCTCACCGGGACCGCCACGGGGACGGCCGCGATCGTCGTCTTCGTGACCAACGCAGGCTGCTGACGCTCGCCCCGGGGCACTTCAGAACAGCGCCCCCTGCGCCGGCGCCTCGGGCTGCAGGCAGCGCGCGTCGTCGTGGCGCGGATCGTTGACGTGCGCCGACACGGCGTACGCGTCGAGGCCGGGTGCGTGCGGGGCGAGCAGCGCCTCGGCCGGCTCCGCCGCCGGATCGAGCCACGCGTCCCACTCGGCGCGCTCGAGCACGAGCGGCATGCGGTCGTGAACGGCGTCGACCGGCGGGCGCGCCGGCTGTGTGACGATCGCGCAGGACTCGACGACCTCGCCGTCGCGCGAGGTCCAGCGCTCCCACAGGCCCGCGAGCGCCATCAGTGCGCCATCGCGACTGCGCACGAAGTACGGGTGGCTCGGGCCCTTGCCGCCGCGCTCCCACTCGTAGAAGCCAGAGACCACGACCAGGCACCGCCGGTGCCTGAGCGCGTCGCGGAACGCGGGCGACGTCGTGAGCGTCTCGACGCGCGCGAGCGAGAGGCGGTGGCCCATCTTCACGTCGTCCGCCCAGGAGGGGACGAGGCCCCAGCGTAGCAACTCGAGCGAGCGCTTCGGCGAGCCGCGCAGCACGCGCACGGCGGCGACGGGCTGCGACGGCGGCACGTTGTAGTGCGGCGTGACGGCGGGAGCGTCGTCGAGGCCGAAGGTGGCGCGCAGGTCCTCGGCGGAGGCGGTGAGGGCGGTGCGGCCGCACATGCGGGGGAGGGTAGCGCGTCGGGGACAAGGCGGTTCGCTCGGGCGTCGCTCCCCCGATGGCCCGACTTCCGGGGTCCCCCCGCGGCCCGACCTCGCCCCGCTTCTCGACCCCGACCGCCCTTCGACGTACCCTCGCCCGCGCCATGTCGACCGGCTGCCTCTTCTGCAACATCGTCGCGCGCACGACGCCCGCCAGCATCGTGCTCGAGGACGAGCACGTCCTCGCCTTCCGCGACCTCCGCCCCGTCGCGCCGTCGCACGCGCTGGTCGTCCCGAAGAAGCACATCACGGGGATCAACGACGCGACCCCCGAGGACGCCGCGCTCCTCGGTCAGGTCCTGCTCGGAGCCCGCACCGTCGCCGAGCAGCTCGGCGTCGGCGCGAGCGGCTACCGCCTCGTGCTCAACCAGGGGCCCGACGGCGGGCAGAGCGTCTTCCACGTGCACTGCCACGTCATGGGCGGACGCCCCATGACGTGGCCTCCCGGCTGATCGCGTCGAGCAGCGCGCTCTCGCCGGGCGACATCGCCGGATCACGCTCGCACGCGAACGCCGCCGCCTCGGGCCTCGGCGTGTCGACCGGGTGCACGCGCATCCAGGCGCGATCGACGCGCCCGAAGCGCCCGCCGGCGCCGACGAAGAGCGCGGTGAGATCGGGGCCGACCGCGCGCCGCGGCGCCGGGCGGATCGACAGGGCCCGCCCCCCCCCCAGCGTGGCGTCGAGCCCCGCGAGGAGCTGATCGGCCGGATCGAGCCACCGGTCGCGCGAGCCCGGCGCGCCGCGCGAGAGCCAGTCCGAGAGCGTCATGGAGGGCGAGGGTGTCTGCGCGTCGAGTGTGAGCCCCTCGCGGCCCAGCAGCTCCTCGGTCTCGCCGAGTGTCATCGCCCCGTCGAGGCGCGCCAGCAGGCTCGCGCGGTCCAGGACGAACGTCGGCTCGGCCGCAGGCCCGCGCGGCGGCTCGCTCCACGAGGGCGGCCCGGGCGGCAGGAGGTTGCCGGGGTTGAGCAGCCCCGAGGGATCGAACGCGCGCATCAGGCCGCGCACGACCTCGACGCCGTCGCCGAGCTCTGCGCGGAGCCGCGGCGCCTTCGACCGGCCGACGCCGTGGTGGTGCGAGAGCGTGCCGCCCGCCTCGATGGCGGCCGCCTGCGCCGCCTTCCACGCGCGGTCGTAGGTCGCCTCGCACGCGGCGTCCCAGCCGAGCGTGCGCGCGAGCGACGGGTCGGCGCCGCCCGCGAACGAGAAGTAGATGCAGCACCCGTCCGGGTACGCGTGGCTGAAGTGCGCCATGACGAAGACGTTCTTGCCGAGCGCGCCCCGGACGGCGTCGTACAGCGCCCCGAGCCGCGACCACCGCGCCGCGACCTCCATGGTGTCGACGAACGCGCCCTCGGCGAAGAGCGGCGCCTGGCGATAGCTGACCGAGTAGCGGTGCTCGAGCCACCTGCGGGCCGGCGCCTCGCCGTCCCATCGCGAGCCGTGGGCCTGGACCATCCCGCGCGCCTGCGCGAGATCGTGGTGCGGCTTGTCGCCTTCGCCCTCGAAGATCACGACGAGCAGCGCGCCGCCCATCGCGCGCGCGCCGGCGCGCGACGCCAGCAGCTCGTTGAGCGCCCCGGGGTACTTGAGGACGGCGCGCAGCGCGGCGCCGCCGAGGCCGGGCGCCTTCGGGCCCCCCGTGCGGCGCTCCCCGCGCACGCTGCCCTGCCTCGCGAGCATCGCGTCGAAGGGATCGTAGAGGCGCGCGACAGCGGGGCGCAGCCCGGCCTGGAGCATCGCGCGCATCGCCTCCCAGCCGGCCTCGGTCGACGGGAAGGACCACGCGCCGAACGCGCGCACCACCGGCGCGGGGTGCAGGCGGAGCGTCGCGCTCGTCACGACGGCCAGCGTGCCCTCGCTGCCGACGACGAGCGGGACGAGGTCGGCCTGGCTCGCGCGGCGCCGGAGCGTGACGATCTCGCCCGTACCGGTCACGCACTCGAGCGCAGCGACCATGTCCTCGATCTTGCCGTACGCCCCCGAGCACTGCCCTGCGCTGCGCGCGGCGACCCAGCCGCCCACGGTGCTGCAGAGGATCGACGACGGGAAGTGCCCGAGCGTGAGGCCGCGGTGCTCGAGCGTCATCTCGAGCGGGACGCCCATGTGCCCCGCCTCGACGTCGATCGAGCGCGCGTCGGGGTCGAGTGCTCGGATGCGCCCCATGCGCTTGAGATCGACGATGACCACGTCCTCGCGCGGGGCGACACCCGCGCACACGCCCGAGCCGGCGCCAAACGGCACGAGCGGTACGCCCCGCTCGCGGGCCCAGCGCACCAGCGTGGAGACCTCCCCGGTGGACGTCGGCCACACGATCGCGCCCGGGCGCGTGCCGGCGGGGCGGCCGGCGCGGATGGCGAGGTGCTCGCGGGGCCAGAGGTCGCGCGCGTAGGCGACGCGGTCGGCGTCGTCGTCGCTCGTGCGCAGGCCGGGCAGCGCGCTGCCGAGGGCCCGGGCGAGGCTGGCTGCGTGGGTCGTCATCTACTCCCCGTCGTAGTCGGCGAAGCCCGCGAGGGCGAGGTCTTCGCCGCGCCAGCCGACCCAGACGTGCTGCGAGTCGGTGCTCCCCGTCCACGCGCAGTAGGGGCGCGCCGCGCTGCAGGCGAGCTCCGCGCAGTGAGCCGCGAGGTCGCGCACGTCCTCCGCCCCCACGCGCCCGGCCGGGACGACCTTCGCGAGCCACGTCGGCATCCCGGGTTGCGCGAAGCGCAGGACGCGCGCGTCGGCCGTCGCGACCTTGCGGAAGCCCCGCGACGAGCTCGCGGCGGCGAGCAGGCGGCACGCCTCGTCGCGCGTGACCCCGCGCGCGGGCAGCGACGCCGCGGCGCGGGCCGCGCTCTTGACGTCGGGGGCGTCGAACGTCGCGAGGGCGCTCGCCAGGTCCGGGTGCAGGTGGCTCGCCTGCACGGTCGGCGGGGGAGCGAGGAACGCCTGCGCCCACGCGGTCGACGCGCCGTCCTCGGTGTGCGCGAGGCGCAGCACCACGTCCGTCCGCCCGTCGCCGTCGACGTCGGCGAACGCGGCGTCCCACGTCACGTCGGTCCACGCGCGCCGGGGCGTGACGGCGTCCACGAGGAAGGTGCGCGCGGCGGCCCCCTCGGACACCGCGACGACGGGCGTCCCCGGCGCGGCGTCGGTGAAGCCCACGCCGATCGTCCCACCGCCCTGCGAGAGCGGCGCCTCGCCGAGCACGCGCACGTCGCCGCCGCGCGCGCGAAGGATCGCCGTCGTGGCCGCGGCGTCCGCGGTCGCGTCGACGACCGCCGCGTGCGCCACCGCAGGTGCCGGCGGGGGGGACGGAGCGTCCTCGAGGATCGCGCGGATGACCCAGCGACCGCCCTCCACGGCGAAGCGGACCACCGTCCGCCTCCCCTCGGGCCACGCCTCGCACGTTTCCCGGCCGCACCCCTGCGTCTCGAGCGCGCCGCGCACGATCGCGAGCGCCCGGTCGAGTGTCGGGGAGGGCGAGGCCTGCGCGTCGAGGTGCCCGGTCTTCTGCACGAAGATCGACTGCCAGAGGAGGCCCACGTCCGCCCCGTCGGCGGAGAGATCGTGCGCGAGGGCCGCGGGCGACGTCGCGGCGGCGCGCAGGGCCGAAAGGAGCGAGGTCGCGTCGCGCTCGACCGAGGCGGGCGCCTGCGGGCTGCGCAGGCGCCCGGACAGGTCGTCGATCGTGCTCACCCCCGCGAGCGACAGGGGCGAGGGCTCGAGCGCGCCGCGCTCCCGCCCCGCGTCGATCCACACGCCCCGCAGGCCCGCAGGTTGATCGAGGGCGCCGAGCGTCTCGAGGAGCACGTACGTCGCGGCCCCCTCGCGCGCGGCGCCCAGCACGCGCACCGCCGCGGGCCACGCGGCGACGGGCGTCGCGCCGTCGCTCCCGACACGGAAGGCTCCGAGCGCCGCGGC
>JAJYCT010000500.1 GCA_021778125.1 Myxococcales bacterium | reverse complement strand
TGGAGCTTGCCGAGGGCTATCCCGCGCCAAGCGCCATGTGGCGCAAGCGCCTCGTCGAGGCGCGCCAGAAGCTCGTCTCGAAGCCTCTGGTGGCGATAGTGGCCCCTTCGATCGCCATGCGCGCCGGGTTCGCCCTCGCCCGGTGGGTCCGGCCGCCGCAGTTCGAGCAGCGCGTCTTTGCGACGTTCGAGGAGGCGGGCGCATGGGTGAAGGAGAAGCGCGGGGCGGCCACGAAGATCCTGTACCGGCTCCGTCAGGAAGTAGCGGAGAAAGCGGGACGGTGATCCGCCGAAGCCTCGGCCGTAAGAGGAGCCAGGATGGGCTGCGGGCGGGAGGGTCGGAGGGAGGGGACTCCAACCGCGTTGCCCGATGTTGCTGCATGTGCCGCCTTGGCGGCCCGTGGCGCCATATCTTCAGCTCAAGCGCCGCCTCTCAGCGGCCGACCCCGTCTTCGCCTGCGAGGATTCACGCATGATGCGCGCTCGCCCGCTCCGGTCAATCGCTTCTCGAATCTCTCGGGGAGGACGACGATGAGCCTGTTGTTTCGGCACGGAACGCTTCGGAGAGGGGGGCGCGGCATGCGACAGAAGTCCCCTCGCCCCTTGCCGCGCCTGGGCCTCGTGCTCCTCGTGTGCCTCTTGGTGGGCGCGACCGCCGGCGCGTGCGGCAGCTCGCACGATGGGTTCACGGCGGGGCCGGCGGACGCATCGGTGGACGGCAGCGGCGACGGCACGGTTGGCGGCGGCGACGGACCGACCTTGTTAGGCGACGGCCCAGCGAGCGGCTCGCTCGCGATCTCGCCCGCGAACAAGACGATCGACGTGACTTACGGCCAGCAGACGCCCTTGGTGCAGTACACGGCGACCGTCGGCGGCGCGACGGTGCACGCGTCGTTCGCGATCGACCTCGGCCCGGTCGGCGCCATGAACGCGTCGACCGGCGTGATGACGCCGACGGGGCGCATCGGCGGCACGGCGAATGTGACGGCCACCTACGGCTCGCAGAAGCAGTCGACGCAGTTGACCGTGCGCCTCCACATGGTCGACAACGGCGCACCCGCTGGGTACGACGCGGGCGGCGGCACGGGCGGCACGGGCGGCACGGGCGGCTACGGCGGCGTCGGCGGCGCGGGGCCGGGCGGACAGGTGAGCCCCGGAGGGCAGACCGTCCTGAACGGCACCCCGACGGCGGACACCGGGCTCGCCTTCCTCTACCCGTACGACAAGACGGTGTGGCCGCAGGGCCTGCTGGCGCCGCTCCTCCAGTGGCAGCCGGGTCAGGTGGGCAACTACGACGCGATCTACATCCACCTGTCGGAGACCGGCTTCGACTACCAGGGCTACTTCGCCAAGAACGCCTCGCCGTTCGTCAATCACCCCATCCTGCAGCAGGCATGGGACGCGCTCTCGTACTCGAACCAGGGCTCGCCCGTGACGGTGTCGCTGGTGTTCTCGTCCGGCGGCAAGGCCTACGGTCCACTGACCGAGACGTGGACGATCGCGCAGGGGACGCTCACGGGCACCGTCTACTACAACTCGTACGGGACGGCGCTCGCGACGAACTACTGCGCGGGGGCCAACTGGAACGGCGGCAACCAGATCTGCTTCGGCGGCGCGACGCTCGGCATCAAGCACGGCGCGACGAGCCCCGTGCTCATCGCCGGCAAGGACTCGCCCCCGGGGGACCAGAGCGGCTGCCGCGTGTGCCACTCGGTCGCGGCGCAGGGCGCGACGCTCGTCACGCAGCACGGGGAGAACTACGCGCAGTCGAGCGCGTACGCGCTCACGAGCAACAACGCCGAGACGGTGATGGGAGCGGCCTCGGGCGTGTACGCGTTCGCGGCCGTCTCGCCCGACGGGACGTACCTGTTCAACAACACGGGGCCGCTGCCCGGTACCACGCCCGCCGCCGCGAGTGGCCTTTATTCGATTCCTTCGGGCGCCGCGATCAACGCCACCGGACTGCCCTCGGGCCTCGCCGCCGCGACGCCGGTGTTCTCGCCCGACGACAAGCACATCGCGTTCGGCGACCACGGCGGCGACAACGTCTCGCTGGCGTCGATCGACTTCGACGCAGCCACGAAGGCCTTCTCCAACAAGCAGATCCTCGACACCCCCACCGGCGGCGACACCGACCTGTTCCCCGCGTTCCTGCCGACGAACGACTCGGTCATCTACGAGCGCGAGCTCTCGGGCAGCCCGTACGGAGCGACGTCGAGCCCGTCGCACGGCGAGCTGTGGTGGGTCGATCTCAAGACGCACACGGCCGCCGAGCTGAAGAACCTCGACGGCGAGGCGTACCTGCCGACGACGTACGGCACCAACCACGCGGCCGACTGGACGCTGCAGTACGAGCCCACCGTCAACCCGGTCGCGTCGGGGGGATACGCATGGGTCGTCTTCACGAGCCGGCGCCTTTACGGCAACGTCGCGACGCAGGATCCGTACCTCAGCGATCCGCGCGACTACAACCAGGCGCTCTCGGCGACGACGAAGAAGCTCTGGGTCGCGGCGATCGACCTCAACGCGATGCCGGGCACGGACCCGAGCCATCCGGCGTTCTATCTGCCGGGGCAGGAGTTGTTCGCGGGCAACTCGCGCGGCTGCTGGGTGGTCGACCCGTGCGAGCGGAACGGCACGTCGTGCCTAACCGGCGACCAGTGCTGTAGCGGCTTCTGCGAGGACGCCGATGGCGGGTTGGTCTGCGGCAACCAGCCGCCGGGATGCACGGGGCTTGGCAACACGTGCAAGCAGGCGAGCGACTGCTGCGGCGCCGCGCAGGGCATCCAATGCATCGACGGATACTGCGCGAACTCGCAGCCGCAGTGAAGCTATCCAGACTATCCAGACGGTCGTCGCCTGCGTGCGGCTCGTGGACGGTCTCTCGACCTGGGCCTCCAGCTTCTCAACGGGCGCCTCCAGCTCCGCGATCCGATCGTCTCGCCAGTCGCGCGGCACCCGATCCCATGTGCCCCACCTTCACGCCAATGGACAGAGGATTCTCGTCATGACACGAAGAATGGACCCACAAAGTGGGATGCCGCGATCTTCCCGCGATCCCGTGAACGGGTACCTGAAACGACACACCGACACGACCAACAGAAGGAAACATATGCCCACAACCAAAATAGCCCCGCGTCCCCTCGTCTCCCTCTCCCTTCCCCGACCCGTTGCCCCGCTCGCCCCCGAAAGGCACGATGGTTGCTCTGGGCGCGGGCGCCGTGCGATGCGCGATTCCCTCGTGGAGCTCCTCTTCCTTCCCGTCGCCCTCTCGCTCGGCGCGTGCGGCGGCAGCGTCCGCGCGGCACCCGGGCCGGACGCCTCGGACGAGGGCAGCTCCGCGGACGCGGGAACCTGCCCGGCCGGCACCTACCCGGTCGAATGCGCCGGGGGGCCCCTCTTCTACTGCTGCCCGGC
>JAJYCT010000499.1 GCA_021778125.1 Myxococcales bacterium | reverse complement strand
AGCGCGCGCTCCTCCGGCGTGCGCTCGCGCCACGCGGGGGCGGGGGGCCCGCTTGCGGCCGGGGGCGGAGCGGCGGGGGCGGCGCTCGCTGAGCCGAAGGTCGTCGCGATGGACTGCGTCTGCAACAATGAGGGCGTGGACCGACGGCTGTTGGTGATCGGGGCGCTCCCAACGCTTGCCTGTGGTTGTGGCGGCTCCCCGATCGTGGCGGACGACGCCTCCGCGCGATCGGTCGCGGACGGCTCATTCGAGGGACCGAGCGACTCGCCGCAGGGCGTGTCCGACGCGGGCCAGGACGCGGGCTTCGTCGACTCGCCGTTCGAGCTGCCGGACGTGGGAGTGCCGGTCGCCTGCGACGCGGGCGACTACTACGTCACGGTCAACGACGGCACGAACACCCAGGTGCTTCGCGGAGGCTGCCGGGACGCCGGTCCTGACGTACCGTGGATCGATCTCCGCTCGGGCGGCAACGTCTGCGACCTCGCGTACCTGTACGCTTGCTCGCCAGCCGGAGTCAGGGTGAACGTCGTCGAAGGCTGCAACTCGGGAGTGATCCCCGCCGGGCCGACACTTGCGCCCGTGAAGGGCACGTACGACGACGGCTCCGGGCAGATCGTCGTCGCGATCGGAGCGGTTCGATTCGCAGCCGCGCCGCCCGAGGGCGGGACCGTCCCTGGCGGCTACGTGCTGAACCTGCTCGGCAACGACGGCGGCGGCGGTGCCGGGAGCATCTCGGGGACGTTCTGCGTAATCTTCCTCGGAGGGGGTTCGCGATGAGCCGGATGGTGGGTGCAACGCTACGCGGCCGTACCTCGTGCGCAGCCGCGGTCGCGTTTCTTGCGGCTTGCGGAAGCCAGGTGGGGACCGACGCCGAGCCGCACGCCATCGGCGACTCCGGCGTGGCCGACGCCGACGACCGTGCAGCCGCCGAGGATGTTGTTGTCATGCCAATCGGGGACGCCGGGGAGGAGCCCCTCGCCGATGGAGACGTTGATGCCGAAGCATGCGCAATGCTGCCCGCGCTGGACGCGGATGCTCCGTGCGTCTACCTCCCGGACAGTGGCGGCTTTCCGGAAGCGTGCTGTCCTGCGTCGTTCAATGCCCCGCAGCAGTTCTGCATCACCGATGGATGCCACCTGTACGTCCGCGTGGAGTCGACGCCACCCGAGTGCATCTGCGGCGGAAACTACGACTGCCAGTGCCTCGCGAACCACTTCGGGATCGGGTGCGTACCCGCGGTGAGTGCGTCGTGTGTCGGCGGGGGCACGCAGGGCATCATCATCGTCTGCGGCGACCCCGCGTGCTGACGGACGTTCGACGGCTGAGACTACGCCACGGCCCGTAGCTCGACGAACCCCGCGAAAGTAACCGTTCAGCCCCCTCGTAACTGGTCCCGATCGCTCCATCTTTTTCGGCTCTCCGACAGGTTTGATGGAAGCGCCGTCGCCGGCGCGGTCACGCGGCGCAGCCTGAGGGTCGGCGCTGGAGACACCTGGACGTCGCGGGCCTGCGCCTGTGGCTCCGCTACGAGATCCGTCGCGTCGGCTGTCCACGCTGCGGCGTGACCGTCGAGCTGGTGCCGTGGGCGGAGGGGCCATCTCCTCTCGAGGAGTGCAGACCTCGTGCCCCGGGCGGAGAGCGCCGCCGCGCGCGGCTCATCGAGGCCGCCGTGGTCCGTGCCCGGCACCGCGCTTGCACCTGTGGCGACGTTGCGGAGGGGCCACCGTGGAGGCGCGAGGCGGTCTCGCTCTCGCGGCGGCCGCGAGACGGAAGAGAAGGAACGGAGAAGAGAACATGCACAGGTCCATGATCCCCCTATTCGCGGCGTCCCTCGTCACGCTCGGGTGCGCGGCGAGCTACCCCGTTCCCGCGCAGAGCCTCGCGGACGCACAATCTGCGGAGCGAAGCGCGAGCGAGCTCGGCGCCGCAAGCAACCCCAGGGCGCAGCTCTTCCTGCAGCTCGCGCACGAGGAGATCACGAAGGCAGGCGTCGCCATGAAGGACGGCGACAACGAGCGCGCCGATTCCCTGCTGCTGCGTGCCCGGGCCGACGCCGAGCTCGCCATCGCGATGACGCGTGAGCAGGGAGCCAGGACGGAGGCCCAGAAGGCGATGGATCAGGCGAACGCGCAGCAGACCACCAACGTAAACCAGGGAGTCGGGCGATGAAGACCATCCGGCATGCAGGCTTGCTACTCGTCCTCGTGGGCGCTGGGGGCTGCGCGTCCAGCCTGCCCCCCGCCGACCTCGTCACGGCACGCTCGACGTACGGTCGCGTGAGCCGCGGCCCGACCGCGCAGATCGATCCGGCCGACGTTCACTCTGCGGCGGAGTCGCTGGCGCTGGCCGAGCAGTCCTTCGCGCAGGACGGCGACACGCCGCACACCCGCGATCTCGCCTACGTGGCCGACCGGCGCGCTCGGATCGCCGAGGCCATAGGCAACGCCAGGCAGGCGACGCAGCAAGCGCAGCAGACGCTCGCCGCCATGCACGCCGCGGAGACCGCGACCGTGCAGTCCACCGCTGCGCAGCTGGGCCGGACCAACATGCAGATGGCCGTGCAGGGGCAGCAGCTCTCGGCCGAGATGCAGCGGCGCATGGACGCCGAGAAGCGAGCGGCGCAGGCGGCCGCCGACCTGGCCTCCTTCGCCTCCGTGAAGCAGGATCCGGTGCGCGGCATGGTCATCACGCTCTCGGGGAGCGTCCTGTTCGCGTCGAACAAGTCGGATCTGCTCCCCAGCGCGCAGGCGAAGCTCGCCGAGGTGGCCAGCGCCCTGACGAAGGACGACAGCACCTCGAAGATCGTCGTCGAGGGCCACACCGACTCCCAGGGCGGGGCGACGTACAACCAGGGCCTGTCGCAGCGCCGCGCGCAGGCCGTGCGGGACTACCTCGTCTCGCAGGGTGTCGCGGCCGATCGGGTGACGGCGGTCGGCTTCGGCCTGACCCGCCCCATCGCGGACAACGGCTCGCCGGAGGGGCGAGCCAACAACCGACGCGTCGAGATCGTCGTCCAGCCGACGCCGGCGCCGTAGCCGCCGCCCTCGGAGAGGACGTGGGGTCCGTCGGCGCGCGCCCGGCCCAGGGCGCGCGCCGGTTGGTCGGCCAGTCCCAGTGGGGTTAGCGGGGTTGAACGTCGAGATGGCCCCGTCCAAGGCCCGTCTCGTCGGATGGCCGTGCGAGCTCGCGGTCGCGAGTGACGGGGGCCCGCTCCCGCGCGAGCGGATCGCGCGCGCTCTCGCGCGTGCCACGATGGCGCGTCACCGGCGCGGGTCCCCGAGCGACGTGGCCCGGTCCTCGCCGCTGCACGACCCGTCCAGGTGCGACGAGCGCGCCTTCTCGTTTGACGGAAGCACGACGGCGACGAGCCGTCTCGCGCGGGCTCGCGTACGGACCGGGATCCCGAGCGACCGACACGCGG
>JAJYCT010000498.1 GCA_021778125.1 Myxococcales bacterium | reverse complement strand
GCGCGGGCCGGCGCGCTCGCGAACGCGGTCGCGACCAGGGCGAGCGCGCCGAGCGCGCGTCGGGGAGCCATGCGGGCGGGCGACGCCGGCTCCTAGCTGCGAGACCGCGAGAAGAGCCCGAGGACGGCGACGAAGAGCGTCGAGCCGATGATGGACCAGACGACCGGGAAGCGCTCTCCGGCCACGTGCAGGCTGAAGAGCTCCGGCAGGTGCAGCGCCCGCGCGAGCCACATCCCGAGCAGCGCGCCGATGAAGCCGAGCGCGATCGACGCGAGGCAGCCCGTGTGGCTGTAGCCCGCGATCGCGCGGCCGATGGAGCCGCACAGGCCGGCGACGAGCAGCAGGAGGAGGAGGCCGACGAGGGTCACGGGGCGAGGGTAGTGCAGGGCGGCGAGGGAACGAAGGGCCGGTGGCGACGCCTCCCCTCTGCCGGTCGAGTCAGAGCGCCGCGGCCGCCTCGCCTGGCGTGCCCGCGGAGGCGGCCGCCCCCGGCGCATCGCCCGGCTCTCCGACGGGCCGCTTGTAGCCGCACTCCTTGCTGGCGCAGGCGATCATCGGCTTGAGGCGCGTGCCGCCCATGACGAGGTACGGCGCGCCGCAGCTCGGGCAGGGCTCGGCGATCGGCCTCTGCCAGAGCTTGAAATCGCACTTGATCGACTCGCTCTGGTAGTTCGAGCAGCCGTAGAACGGCTTGCCCCCGCGCTTCTTGGGGCGGATCTCGATGAGGTCGCCTCCGCACTTGGGGCACTTGACCCCGAGGGGCACCGGGCGGGCGTTCTTGCACCCGGGGTAGCCGGTGCACGAGAGAAACTCGCCGTAGCGGCCGCTGCGGATGACCATCGGCTTGCCGCACTTGTCGCAGGAGATCCCCGTCTCGCGCGGCTGCGTGGGCTTGCCGTCCTGCCCGAGGTCGCGCGTGTTCTTGCACTCCGGGTAGTTCGCGCAGCCGAGGAACCAGCCGTTCTTGCTCCACCGCTTGAGCATGACGCCGCCGTCGAGATCGCACTTCTCGTCGGTCGGCTCGGGCTCGGGGTTCCAGCGCTTGAGCTTCTTCCCGGCCTCGAGCTGCGTGCGGAAGCGCTTGTAGAAGCGCTTCAGCAAGTCGATGCGCTCCTCCTTGCCGGCCTCCACCTCGTCGAGCTCCTCCTCCATCTTGGAGGTGAACTCGGGGTTCATGAAATCGAGCTCGCTCTTCACGAGGCCGTCGACGATGAACTTGCCGAGCGTGGTCGGGCGAAAGCGCGCGCCCTCGAGCCTCTCGACGTAGTCGCGCGCCTGCACCTTGCTGATGATCTCGGCGTAGGTGCTGGGGCGGCCGATGCCGCGCTCCTCGAGCTCGCGCACGAGCGAGGCCTCGCTGTAGCGAGGGGGCGGCTGCGTGAACTTCTGCTCGGTGAGCACCCCGGGCGGGGTGATCAGGTGTAGCGGCTGCCCGTCGGAGAGCTCGGGGAGGGTGGCCTCGCCGTCGTCCGCCAGGAGATCCTTGGTGTCGCCCTCGCCCTCGCCGGCGAGGGGCGACGCGGCCTTGGGGGTCTCCCCCTTGCCGTAGGCCTCGAGCCAGCCGGAGAACCGGAGCGTACGGCCGCTGGCGCGCAGGCCGTAGACCGTGGTGTCCTTCGCGGTGGCCTCGACGTCGACGCTGGTCTGGTCGTAGACGGCGGAGGTCATCTGGCTCGCGAGGAACCGCTCCCAGATCATCCTGTAGAGCTTGAACTGCTCGTCCTTGAGGTGCCTGCGCACGCTCTCGGGCGTGTACTCGAGCGAGGTCGGGCGGATGGCCTCGTGCGCGTCCTGCGTGTTCTTCCTGGACTTGAACACGTTCGGCGTCGCGGGCACGTACGTCTTGCCGTAGCGCTCGACGATGTGATCGCGCGCGGCGTTGACCGCGTCCGGCGACAGGCGCGTCGAGTCCGTACGCATGTAGGTGATGAGGCCGACCGGGCCGCCGTCCTTGCCGAGGTCGACGCCCTCGTAGAGCCCCTGCGCGATCTGCATCGCGCGCTTGGCCCCGAAGCCGAGCCGGTTGACGGCGTCCTGCTGGAGCTTGCTCGTCGTGTAGGGCGCGGGCGGGTTCCTCTTGCGCTCGGCCTTGGTGATCTTGGCGATGCGGTAACGCGCGGTCTCGAGGTGGGCGCGGACGACGGCCGCGTCCGGGCCGTTCTTGATGGCGATCTTCTCGCCGCCGCGCGACGCCAGGCGCGCGAGGAAGGGGTGGTCGGCGCCGCGGGTCGGGGAGAGGGCCGCGCCGCAGTTCCAGTACTCCTCGGGGACGAAGGCCTCGATCTCGCGCTCGCGGTCCACGATGAGGCGCAGGGCCACGCTCTGGACGCGGCCGGCGGAGAGGCCGAAGGCGAGCTTGCTCCAGACGAGGGCCGACACGTCGTAGCCGACGATGCGGTCGAGCACGCGGCGGGCGCGCTGCGCGTCGACCAGATGCGAGTCGAGCTCCCGGGGATGCGCGATGCCGTCCTCGACCCCCTTCTTGGTGATCTCGTGGAACTCGACGCGCTGGGTCGCCTTCTTGGTGCCCTTCAGCTCATCGGCCAGGTGCCAGGCGATCGCCTCGCCCTCGCGATCGGGGTCGGTCGCGAGCAGGACCTGATCGACGCCCTTGGCGGCCTGCTTGAGCTCCGCCAGCACCTTCTCCTTGCCAGGCACGACCTCGTAGGTCTCGAGAAAGCCCTTTTCGATATCGATTCCGAGCTTCTTGGGGAGGTCCTTGACGTGGCCCTTCGAGGCGATGACCTCGTACTTGGGGCCCAGGTACTTCTTGATCGTCTTGGCCTTCGCGGGCGACTCGACGACGACGAGCGTCTTGGTCATCAGGGACTTCTCTCTCGGATTTTCGTGCGATATTCGTGGCTTGGGGCTACTCTCGACGGCGGTAGAAGCCTGAAGGGCCCTCTACTACTACGTTCTCCAAGGCGAGCGTCAAGAGCGCCGCCGCTACGGTGGAGGCGCCAACGTGCGCACGGCTCGCAATCTCGTCCAGGTGAAGCGGGACGGTAGCGGTCGCGCGGAAGACCGCGGCTTCGCTGTCGGATAGGTGTCGCGGCGGGCTCGGCGGGGGCGCCGCGGCCGCGCCTGCGCCTGCGCCTGCGCCGAGGGACGCGAGCAGAGCAGCGGTCGACTGGAGGGCCCGGGCGCCCTGATCGAGCAGGCGGCGTGAGCCGTCGAAGGCGGCCCCGAGCCAGGGGGGCGTCGGGACGACCCACACGGGCACGTCCAGCCGTCGCGCGTGCTCGGCGGCGCTGAGCGCACCCGATGGAAGGCCCGCCTGGACGACGACGACCGCATCCGAGAGCGCGACCAGGACGCGGTTGCGGGCAACGAACGAGCCCGCGCGCGCGGGGCTGTCGGGGGCGAACGGCCAGAGCATCGCCCCCGGCCCCACGGCGATGCGCTCGAAGAGCGGGGCGTGCTCGA
>JAJYCT010000497.1 GCA_021778125.1 Myxococcales bacterium | reverse complement strand
TTCCGATCTCGAAGGCGGACTGCGCGCCAGACACCAGGCCGGGGCTCGGCACGTCGAAGCCGAACGGCGCGCACGCCGCCTCGTCGGTCGCGTTCGACACGACGACGAGCAGCGCGCACGAGACGCCTCCCGCGTCGTCCGAGGGACTTGCGCTGAAGTTCCAGCACGAGGGCCGCCCATAGTCTCCGTACGCGGACGCATCGTCGACGACGGCCCCGCCGACGCCGCCGTCGGGAGCGAACGCGTACTGGAAGTGCTGGGTGCTGTACGTGCAGTCACCCGCCGGAACCGTGTCCTGCGGGCTGCTGCTGCACGCGCTCGCGACGAGCAGGAGGCCGAGAGCAAGGGCAATGCGCATGGGGGCCTTCGAAGTGTACGACGCCCGGGGGGCGCGCGCGGGGGCGCGCGCGGTGTGCGCGCCCCCCGCCCCCACTTGCGGTACATTCGACAGCGCTACCTTGGCCCTCCTTCCCGTCACGGCCGCCTTCCCCGCCGCCGACGACCCCCGCGGCGCCTTCGAGCGGCGCCTCGCCCGCGAGATCCTCGTGGCCGAGCGCTTCCGCGCGACGCTGCTGGCGATCCTGCCGACCGTCGCGATGCTGGCGTTCCTCGCTGTCAGCGGCGCGTACCCCGACACCGTCACGGCGCTGCTGCACGGCAAGTTCGACCGCACGCCGGTGGGCCTGTTTCTCTGCGCCGTCGCCGGCTTCGAGTTCCACGTCCTCTACGCGACCGAGCGCATGCTCCGGAGCGGCGTGCGCCCCTCGGCCGCGCGCCGCTACGGCTATGCGTTCGTCGAGACCAGCCTGCCGACGCTCGTCATCGTCTACTACGCGACCGTCCTCGGCCCCGTGCAGGCGCTGCTCATGCCGAGCGCGTTCCTCTACTTCCTCTTCATCCTGCTCTCGACGCTGCGCCTCGACTTCGCCCTCTCCGCGTTCACGGGGCTGGTCGCGGCCGTCGAGTACGCGGCGGTCACGCTGTTCTGGGCGGCAGGCGACACGACCGTGGCCGAGCCCGTGCTCGCGTCGCTGCCGCAGCACCTGGCCAAGGCGGCCATCCTGCTGGTCGCCGGCGTCTCGGCCGGGTTCGTTGCGAGCCGCCTGCGCGGCAGCTTCCTGCGCGCGATGGCGTCGCTCGAGGAGCGCGCGCGCATCCTGGGCGTCTTCGGCCAGCACGTCTCGCCCGAGGTGGCCGCGCGCCTCGTCGCCGGCGAGGCCGAGGGGCGCAGCCACAAGCGCGACGTGTGCGTCCTGTTTCTCGACATCCGCGGCTTCACGGCGTTCTCCGAGAAGCACGAGGCCGAGGCGGTGGTCGCGTACCTCAACGCGATCTTCGACGAGACGGTCGACGCGGTCGTCGCGCACCACGGCCTGGTCAACAAGTTTCTGGGCGACGGGTTCATGGCCGTCTTCGGCGCGCACGACGACGAGCACGCCGAGCGCGCGTGCGCGGACGCCATCGACGCCGGCAAGGAGGCCCTCGCGCGCGTCGGCAAGCTCGTCGAGAGCGGGCGCATCCCCGCGACGCGCATCGGCCTGGGCCTGCACGCGGGCAGCGCCGTCGTCGGCAACATCGGCTCCGCGCGGCGCAAGGAGTACACCGTCATCGGCGACGTCGTGAACGTCGCCTCGCGCGTCGAGGCGCTCAACAAGGAGCTCGCCTCGCAGATGCTCCTGACCGAAGAGGTCTGGCGGGGCGCCGGCCACGACGAGCTGCCGCCGGTGTCGCACGAGCCGCTGCGGGTGCGTGGCCGCGAGACGCCCGTGCGCATCTTCCAGCTGGCCTGAACGAGGCCCGGACGCGAGCCATCCGCGATTCGCCTTGCGCCTGGGCCTCCGTGGGCTCTACTGAACCGCGGGAGGAGGCATGTCCATGCGCCGCCGTTCCGTCTCGCCCGTGCTCTTGCTGCTCGCTGCCGTCGCGCCAGCCTGCGGAGGCGCCGTGGGCTCGAGCCTGCTCGACGGCACCCGCGAGGTCGACGCGGGTACCCCGCAGGGGGGCGACTCGGGCCCGGCGACCCGGGACTCCGGCGCCGGGCAGCCGGTCGACGCCTGGACGCCGCCCGGCGACTCGGGCGGGGGCGTCATCGACACGGGCGCCCCGGTCGACGTCTTCACCCAGCCCGAGACCGGGCCCACGGGGCCGGCGGTGGTCTGCGCCACCGCCAACAGCTCGCAGACCTGCGCCCCGGGGCAGATCTGCTGCATCACGGGCGATCCGCAGAACGTGCAGACGGCCGTGTGCGACAACGACAAGCAGTCGTGCCAGGGCACCGTGGTGTCGTGCGCCACCCAGGCGGACTGCCCGGGGGGGCAGATCTGCTGCGGATCGCAGCAGACGGTCAACGGAGTGACGATCTACACGGACCTGAGCTGCGCGCAGTCGTGCAACGGTCAGAACCAGCGCGTCTTCTGCGACCCGAACCAGCAGCCCAGCGCGTGCCCGCAGTGGGCGCCGTCGTGCGGCCCGAGCGGGCTCTTGCCCGGCTACAGCGTCTGCCAGTAGCGCGGCGCGTGTAAGGCGGGCCGGCGTCGGGGCGTTGCCCCTTCGTGAGCTGCTCGCTCGCCCTACCGTCTATCCTCGCGGCCGTGGCCCGCCTCGACGATGTCGACGACGCCCGCCGCGAGCGGGATCGGCGGCTGGTCGCGCAGGCGCACGCCGGGGATCGCGCGGCGGTGGGGGCCCTGCTCACGGCGTACGGCCCGGCGCTCTATCGCAGCGTGCTCCTGCCGCGGCTCGGCAGCGAGGCCGCGGCGCGCGACGCGCTCTCCGAGGTGTACGCGCGCGTGGTCGAGCGCATCGGGCAGTTCGTCTGGCAGAACGTCGGCTTCTACCCGTGGCTGCGCGTCGTGGCGCTGCGCGTGGCGATCGACGCGCTGCGCGCGCGCAGGCGGCTGGTCCTCTGGGAGGCCGAGGACGTCGAGCGCGAGGTCGACGCGAGCCAGACCGCCACGCCCGTCGACGAGCAGCTCGCCCAGCACCGCGACCGACAGGCCGCCCGCGCCTGCGTCGAGGGGGCGCTCGCCCGCCTCAACCCCCGCTACGCGCGGGCGATCCGCCTGCGGGTGCTCGAGGAGCAACCGCGCGAGCAGGTCGCGCGCGAGCTCGGCGTCTCGCCCGCCACGTTCGACGTGGTGCTGCACCGGGCGATGCAGGCGCTCAGGAAGACCCTCGGCGCGCACGAGGCCGCGCACGAGGGCGTGGACGAAGTACCCTCCCGCGAGACGTCCGATGCCTGATCCGCGCGACCTCCACGACGACCCCGACGCGCCCGCGACCGACGAGGAGCGCGCGCGCGCCGAGGACCTGCGGGCGGCGCTCGAGGATCCGTCGCGCGCCAGCGACGACGCGGAGCTGGCGCGCGCCCTCGCGGCGGCCTTCGCGCCGGCGGATCTGCCCGCGGACGAGCACGCGCGCCTGGTGCGCG
>JAJYCT010000496.1 GCA_021778125.1 Myxococcales bacterium | reverse complement strand
GTCTCGACCTGCATCGACCGGCGATCAAGGCTCGATCGCGCCGGGTGCCCGTCACACCACTTTCACACCACTGGGCCGGTTCGTGGCCGCCACTACGGCGAGCGGTACACGGACGGGCATGATTCGAAGCGAACGGTTCGCGACCCCGAGCGTTCGCCTCGCGCTCTCGTGGAAGGGGATCGCGCGTGCTCACGACGGAATGCCGAGACCGAGCGGTCAAGGGGCGATCCAGAGGAGCGGGGTCACGAGATGGAGCGTCCGGGAGTCGAGCCCGAGCCGCCGGATCGCGAGATGGCGCGTCCAGGAGTCGATCCGGAGCGTCGGGATCGCGAGACGACGTCTGAGGGAGACTCGGAGGCGGTCGAGGGAGCGAAGGATCCGGTCGAAGTCGTGGGGGACGAGGTCACTGCTTCAGGGTGCACGTGAGCGTGACGGGGATCGAGAGGCCGTCGCATGCGGTGGGGGTCGGCGTTGCCGGCTGCGCCATGCCGGTGGCGGACAGGAAGAGCGTCGAGCCGTCCATGGTGAGCGTCCCGGAGGTGACCGCGAGGGTCTGCGGCGGGGGCGTGCCGCCGAACGGCGAGAAGCACGTGAAGGTCAGCGTCTGGCCGCTCGCCGCCGGCTCCGCGGTGCTGTCGGTGGTCGCGTCGAACCGGAGCGTCCCGCTCACGAAGAGGTCGCCCGTGTAGGCGGCGGTCACGACGTCTCCCGACTGCGTGACGGTGAGCGTGCCGTCGCCGCCGGCGACGCTTTCGAAGTGCGTGCCCTGGTACGTCCCGGTGGCGGAGAGGGTCGAGCTGCACGCGTAGGCGCCCGTCGGGAACGTCGGCGTCGCGTCGGGCCCGCCCTCGAGGGACGCGGACGGCGAGCCGCCGTCCAGCGTCGCGCCGGCGTCGGCCCGTGCGTCCTCGAGGACGCCGGTGCGACCGCCGCAGCCGACCAGGAGAGCGCCGCAGGCCGCGGCGGTCCAGGGCACGCGCGATGGGCGCGGGATCCGGTGCGTCACGGGCGCTCACTCCCTCGAGCACGTGATGGACCCGGCCAGCCGCCCCTCGCACGTCGCGTCGACGTCGGACGTGCCGACGACGGAGAGGTAGACCGTGTCGGCATCGTACGTGAGCGCGGCGGACGCGACGACCAGCGTGATCGGCGTCGGGGCCGGGTCGACGGGGAGGCCGCTGTCGGTCGCGATCGTCCCCGCCCAGCAGAGCGCCTCCCAGGGGATGGGCTGATCCGCGGGATCGAGCGCCGCCGAGGTGCCCGTGGTCGGCGAGAAGGTGAGCGTGAACGACTCGCGCGCCCCCGCGTCGGGCGATCCGTACGAGGCCGTCAGCGCGCCCGAGCTGCTCTGCGTCAGCGTGAGGGCGCCGCCCGTCCCCGTCACGAAGCCGAAGTCGGAGTACGAGCAGTCGGCGTAGACGCCGAGCTGACGGCTCCAGCCCGGCGCGGTGGCGTCGCCGAGGTCGGACCCCGACGCGGCGTCGACGCCGGAGCCGGGGGCGGCCCCCGTCGCGAGACCTCCGCACGAGGCGTGAGCGAGCGCAGCGGCGAGCCACGCGCCGCGCCGGAGGGTGGGGGGGAGGAGCATGTCGAACGGGGCGCGCGAGCATGTGGCGTGCCGCGCGGGACCGCGAACGCCCCGGCCGTTGCCGTGTGCCAGCTCGTGCCGAGGCGGGGCGCGGAGGTCGCGCGCCCGCGCCCGCGTTGTGTCCATCTGCGCGAGCGCGAGGCGAGGCGCAAGCGCTTTCAGGCCGCCACGCGGACGAGCGTGCCGATGACGCGGTTCATCTCGGCGAGCACCGCGTGCGGCACGGGCTCGACGTAGCCGAACGCCTCAACCGCACGCAGGCACGCGAGCGTCTCGCGCGCCGAGCCGAGCGCCGTGCGGTAGCGCGCGGTGCGCATGCGGCCGAACGAGCCGCTGCCCTCGGCGACGTTGAGCACGACGCTGTTCGCCGCGCGGCGGAGCTGGCGACCGAGGTCGCTGTCGCGCCGCTCGATCCCCACGAGCATGGGCCGGAGGGTGACGATGACGTGCAGCATGTTCTCGTAGATACGAAGCATCTCTGGACTCCCGTGTGAGCCCCGCACGCCGTGCGCGAGGCCCCGTCCTCGCGCCGTCGCGCGCAGCACAGGTCAAGGATGCGAAGCACCGCTGCGCAGCAGCGGCGCCCGGAGGGCCTCCTTGATGCGCGCGAGCACGACGGCGCTCTCGGGAAGAGCGAGCGCAGGAGGAAATGAGAAACGAGGGGAGGGGACTGACGTCTCTGTGTCTTCGCCCGGCTTTCCGATCGTGGCGCCGTGCTCGGTCGCGTCAAGGACGCGCCTTCGGCGCGCCGCCGCTGCGCGGCGGTGCTTGCGCATCCTTGACTCGACCTCCGCCCGGCGCCCTGCGGGCGGCGCCTTCGCGAGAGGCGCGAGGGCAAGGAGAGAGGAAGATGCTTCGTATCTACGAAGAGGGCAGTGCAGTTCATCGCGGGGCTCCCGCCGGTCGTGGCGCAGATCGAGGCGCACGACCGGGACCTGGCGCGGCAGCTGCGGAGGGCGGCCAGCAGCATCGCGCTCAACCTCAGCGAGGGGAGCGGCAGCGCGGGAGGCACGCGGCGGGAGCGGTACCGCAACCGCGCCCGCGCATCGCGCATCGCGCCCGCGTCACAGCGCTCGCGCGAGCGCCTCGAGCGTCTCTCCGGTGCCCGCGTCGATCTTCACCGCGGCCCGCTCCTCCCCGCGCACCGGCCCCCGGTTCACGATGGCGACGGGCACCCCCCGCTCCACCGCCCTCCGCAGGAACCGGTACCCCGAGAACACCGCGAGCGACGATCCCACCACCAGCAGCACCTCCGCCCGATCGACCGCGTCGAACGCCTCGTCGACCACCGCGCGCGGGACGCTGTCGCCGAAGAACACGACGCGCGGCTTGAGCACGCCGGCGCAGCGCTCGCACGCGGGCACGACGAAGCGCGCGACGCGCTCCGCGGGCAGCTCGGCGTCGCCGTCGGGGGCCGTGGCGGCCCCGTCGTCGGTCCAGCCCGGGTTGCGGTCGAGGATGCGCGCCTGCAGGGCGTCGCGGTCCTCGAGGGCGCCGCACGCGGTGCACGCGACCTCGGCCAGCGCGCCGTGCAGCTCGATCGCGCCCTGGCTGCCGGCCTTGTGGTGCAGGCGGTCGACGTTCTGCGTGATGACGCGCGCGACGACGCCGCGCCGCTCGAGCGCGGCGATCGCGCGGTGGCCCGCGCTGGGCTGCGCGCCGCGCATCCGCTCCCAGCCGAGGGCCGAGCGCGCCCAGTACCGCCGGCGCACCTCCTCGGAGCGCGCGAACTCGGGCCCCTGGATCGGCCGGCGCGGCCGCGCGAGCGCCTCGGGGCTGCGGTAGTCGGGGATGCCCGACTCGGTGCTCAGGCCGGCGCCCGTGAGCGCGACGACCCTCCTCCC
>JAJYCT010000495.1 GCA_021778125.1 Myxococcales bacterium | reverse complement strand
CGGCGCTCGCGCGCGAGCTGGCGGCGCTGGGGCGCCTCGACGGCGGCGCCCCCGAGGCCCGGTCGCCGCTGTCGCTCGGGCTGTCGTCGGGCGAGCAGCGGCTCGTGAGCGTGATCCTGGCGCGCCTGCCCGACGAGCCCGAACGCATCCGCGCGATCGTGGCACGCCACGGGGGCGATCACGCGCGCCTCGCCGACGGCGCCCTGCTCGTGACCCTGAGCAGCCGCGGGCCAACCAGCGATCAGGTCGTCGCCGCTGCGCTCTGCGCGCTCGAGCTGCGGCAGTCGTTCCCCGCGTCGCGCATCGCCCTGGCCACCGGCCGGGCGCCCATGACGCCGACCGGGGGCCACGCGGGGCCGGTCATCGATCAGGCGGCGGCGCTGCTCTCGCGGTCGACGTCGGAGGGCACGCGGATCGACGCGGTCACCCAGGGCCTGCTCGGAGGGCGGTTCGAGCTCGGCGACGATGGCGTCACGGCGCTCCTCTTGTCCCGGCGCGCAGGGGTCGAGCCGCCGCGCACGCTCCTCGGCAAGGTCACGCCGTTCGTCGGCCGCGACAAGGAGCTCGCGCTGCTCGAGCTGACGCTGCGCGAGTGCGTCGAGGACTCCGTCGCGCGCGCGGTGCTCGTGACCGGGCGCCCGGGGCAGGGCAAGTCGCGCCTCCGCCACGAGCTGGTGGCCCGGGCGCGCGCGCGCGGCGACGTGGCCGTCCTCTCGGCGCGGGCCGATCCGGTGGGCGCGGGCTCGGCCTTCCTGCTGGTGCGCCAGATGATCCGGCAGGCGGTCGGCCTGCGCGACGGCGATCCGGCGGCCGAGCAGCACGAGAGGCTGCGCGCGTACGTCGCCGGCCTCTGCGCGACGGGCGACGCTGGCCGCATCGCCGACTTCCTCGGTGAGCTGCTGTCGGCGCCGTCGACCGAGCGCGCGCCCCCGCTGCTCCGCGCCGCGCGCGACGATCCGCAAACCATGGCCGTGTGGCTCGCGCGCTCGTTCGGCGAGTGGCTCGCCGCCGAGTGCGCCGCGCGCCCGGTCCTCGTCGTGCTCGAGGATCTCCAGTGGGGTGATCAGCCCAGCGTGATGTACCTGGGCGAGGCGCTGCGCGCGCTCTCGTCGCGGCCCCTCATGGTCCTGGCGATCGCGCGGCCCGAGGTGCACGAGACGATCCCGGGGCTGTGGGAGGACGCCGAGCTGCAGGAGGTGGCGCTCGGCCGGCTCGCCCCGCGCGCGGCCGAGCGCCTGGTGCGCGCCGCGCTCGGCGACGAGGTGCCCGCGGGCACGGTGTCGCTGATCGTCGCGCGGGCCGACGGCAACGCCTTCTACCTCGAGGAGCTGATCCGGCACGTCTCCGAGGGGGGCGGCGCGGCGCTGCCGGAGACGGTCCTCGCGCTCGTGCAGGCCCGCATCGAGCGCCTCGAGCCGGAGGCGCGCCGCATCGCCCGCGCGGCGTCGGTGTTCGGGGAGAGCTTCTGGCAAGGCGGGCTCTCGAAGCTCCTCGGCAGCGGATCGAGCGTCGGGGACTTGAGCGGCTGCCTGCGCTCGCTGGTCGACCGCGAGCTGTTCACCCGCACCGCCGTGAGCCGCTTCCCCGACCAGCCCCAGTACACGTTCCGCCACGGGTTGCTGCGCGAGGCGGCCTACGCGATGCTGACGGAGGCCGACCGAGCCGACGGACACCGCCTCGCGGGCGAGTGGCTCGAGGCCGTAGGCGAGAAGGATTCGCTCATGCTGGCGGACCACTTCCAGCGCGGCGCCGCGCCCGCGCGGGCGATCCCCTGGCTGCTCGACGCCGCGCAGGCCACGCTCGACGGCGGCGGCGAGGACGCCGCCTCCGCGCTGGCCGAGCGCGCGATCGCCCTCGGGGCGGAGCGCGAGGACCGGGGTCGGCTGCGCATCGTGCAGGCCCGGGTGCTGGCGGGGCTCGGCGATCCGCCGAGGAGCGCCGAGGCCGCCCTCGAGGCGATGGCGCTGCTCGCGCCGGGCAGCACGCCCTGGTTTCAGGGCGCCGGCGTCGCCTTCCTCGCGGGCCTGCTGCTCGGCGATCTGGGCATCACCTCGTCGGTGCTCCAGGCGATGGTCAACGTGCCGGTACCGCCCGAGCCCTCGGGCCCGTACGCCCTCGCCATCAACTGCACGAGCGTGGGGCTGGCGATCGCTGGACAGCCGGCCCTCGCGCGCGTGTTCCTCGGAGGCGCCGAGGTCTCCGCGCGGCGGTCTCACGAGCCCGATCCGGCGTGCCTCGCGTACCTGGACCTCACCCGGGCATTCCTCAATCTCGGCGCGGGCGAGCTCGGGCCTGCGATCCAGGCTCTCTCTCGTGCGCGCGACCTCGCCGCCTCTGCGGGGCTCTCGCTCGCGCGGGTCATCGAGGGGACCTACCGCGTGGCCGCGCTCGCGCTGGTCGGAGATCTCGCCGGCGCGGAGTCGACGGCGCGCGAGCTGTCCTCGGCCCCGCGCATGTACGCCGACTGGGCCGCGGTCCACCTGGCGATGGCGCAGTGCGAAGCGGGCGATCTGCCCGGGGCCATCGCGCTGCTGACCGAGCGTCTGGACCGCCCGGACGTGTTCCTCGCCGGCACGGCGCGCGCCGCGCTCGCGCGGACGCTCTTCGAGCTCGGGGATCTGGACGGCGCAGGGCGGCGCGCCCGCGACGCCCTGGAGATCGGCTCGATGCTGCCGATCGTCGCCGGCGCAGCCACGAGCATCCTCGCCCGCGTCGCGCTGCGCCGCGGGGACGCCGCCGGAGCGCTCGCCACCGCCGAGCGCGGGATCGGCGCGGGGGCGTGGCCGTCGGACGAGTCGTCGCTGCGCCTCGTCCGTGTGGAGGCTCTGAGCGCCCTCGGCCGGACCCGCGAGGCGCGTGAGGCTCTGCGTCAGGCGCGCGGCCGCATCCTCGGCATCGCCGCGGCGCTCGAGGACGCGGGGCACGGGGAGGGCTACGTCGCGCGGATCGCGGCCAACGCGCGGACGCTGCGGCTGGCCGAGGAGGACTCCGGAGTCGACGGAGAGTGAGGCGCAGGCCCCGTCTGCGCCTGTCGGCCGGCGAGCGGCTCTTCGCGCCGCCGCGGACGCCCCTCACTGCGTCCGCTTGATGATGTGGAACCCGAAGGGAGTCTCGACCGGCTCGCTCACCTGGCCGACCTTGAGGGCAAAGGCGGCGGCGCCGAACGCCGGGTCCATCGCGTCGCGCGCGAACTTGCCGAGGCTGCCCATGCGGTCGACGGAGCCGGCGTCGTCGGAGTACTGCTTGACGACGTCCTCGAAGGGGGTGCCCGCGCGGATCTTGGCGAGCGCCTCCTGCGCGCGCGCTCTCGCCTCGGCCTTGCTCCGCGTCACGCCCCTGGGGACGCGTCTGGCGCCGCGGTAGGCGACGAGCACATGCTGCGCGATGATCGTATCGGGTGCGGCGACGGCCGTGGACGCGGCGGCTCCCTGGG
>JAJYCT010000494.1 GCA_021778125.1 Myxococcales bacterium | reverse complement strand
CCAAGTGATGGTCGATTTCATCGAGGAGCAACGAGCCGTGTACGGGGTCGAGCCGATCTGCGAGGTCCTGCCGATCGCCCCGGCGACCTACTACGAGCACCGCACGCGGCGGCTCGATCCCGAGCGGCGGCCGGCACGCGCCAAGCGCGACGAGGCATTGCAGCCCGAGATCCGACGGGTCTGGCAGGAGAACTTGTCGGTGTACGGGGCCGAGAAGGTCTGGCGACAGCTTCGCCGGGAGGGCTGGGACGTCGCGCGCTGCACGGTCGAGCGGCTCATGCGCGGCCTGGGCTTGCGTGGCGTGGTGCGAGGCCGGGCCTTCCGCGTGACCACGGAGGCCGGCCCCTGCTTCCGCCGCTCCGAAAGTGATCCACCCCGCCGCCGTGAAACTGATCCACCAGGGCGTTGACTGCGGAGCCTAACTCTTCTTCGTTCCGCCTGCCGAGGATTGCCCGTCCTGGGCCTGTCGGCGGCGCATCCTGAAGCTCTTTCCCTTGGTCGTGATGACGGTGGCGTGGTGGGCGAGGCGGTCGAGGAGCGCGGTGGTGAGCTTCTCGTCGCCACCGAAGACCTTTGGCCACTCGCCGAAGGCGAGGTTGGTCGTCACAAGGATCGACTTCCGCTCGTAGCGGTCAGCGACGAGGTTGAAGAGCAGCTCGCCGCCGGTGCGGTCGAAGGGGACGAAGCCCAGCTCGTCGAGGATGAGCAGGTCAACGCTTCTCATCCGACGCTGAAGTCGGGTGAGCTCGCGGTTGTCGCGGGCCTCGAGCAGAGTGCGGACGAGGTCGGCGGCGCGCCAGAAGGCCACGTGGCGACGGAGGCGAGCGGCCTCGAGGCCGAGCGCGATGGCGAGGTGGGTCTTCCCGGTGCCGATGGGCCCGGCCAGGATGAGATTCTCGGCGTCGGCGATCCAGCGGCCGCGGGCGAGGTCGGTGACCTGCGCTGCATCGACGCCCTCGGTGGCTCCGAAGTCGAAGGTGTCGAGAGTCTTCGGCTCGGGGAAGCGGGCGTCACGGATCCGCTGCCTGACAGCGGACTCGGCGCGCGACTGCACCTCCACCGCGAGCACGTCGTGGAGATACTCCTCGTGCGACCAGCGCTCCTCACGAGCCTGACGGGCGAGGCCCTCGTACTCTCGGAGCAGTCCGGGCATCTTGAGCGAGCGCGCCTGCGCCTTGACCATGTCGGCCACCACGGCTCCGCGGCTCACTGGTCACCTCCGAAGATGACGTCGAAGTCGGCGGCGGACGATGCGGCCACTTCGACGCCCTGCAGGCTCGGCGGGAGGCACTCGTCGGCAACGGTGATCTCGCGCGGTGGCTGGACCAGGGCGAGGTGAAGTGGCTCGCCCGCGAGCAACGCGGCGGCGATGCGCTCGCCGGCGACCCGTTCGCCGTGCCGTTCGAGACCCTTCAGCACCTGGGCGAACGCCCGGGCGGCTTGCTTCGGCCCCTGCTCGTCGACGAGGTGGCGCCAGGCGGTGGCGTAGGGCTCGCCCAGCTCGGCGGCGAGTTCGGGCGCCACCTGGCGGAGTGCCTGCGGCTTGCGCGAAAGCTCGCGGAGGTAATGCCGGTAACGGATCGACCGCTGACCGAAGCGCAATCGCGGGTGGACGACGTGGCCGGTGGGCCCGATCACCTCCACCTCGGCAGGGCCGATGTGGACCGTGACGTCCAGCCCCGCCCACTCGCAGGGCACCGAGTACACCGCGCCCTCGACCTTCACGAGTGAGCGGCGCGACACCGACGGCAGCACGACGGCGTGCGGCCGGAAGGCATGGGCTGGCAGTGGGAGCATCCGCCCGCGCTCGACATCGAACCGTTCGAGGACGGTGTGTCCCTCGGCGTCGCGCTGCTCGGCCGCACGGGCGTCGAGCCGAGCCAGCAGCAGGTGGCTTACGTCGTCGAGGGCGGCGCCGGCAGGAATGGGCACGAGGTGCTCCCAGCGGATGCCCTTGCCCCGTCCCTCGACGCCGCCCTTGTCGTGGCCCGTGCGCGGCCGGGCGAAGCACGGCTCGAAGACGTAGTGCGCTGCGAGCGCCTCGAACCGTGCCGTGAGCTTGCGCTCGGCGCCGACGAGCACCCGGGCCACCGCCGGCCGCAGATTGTCGTAGAGCGCCCGCAGCGCGACCGCGCCGAAGTGCTCGAAGGCCCGGACGTGGCCGTCGAGGAAGCAGACCTGGTCCTGCCGGTCGTAAAGCCAGGCGAAGTCTCGCCCGGAGTGCATGAGGCGCATGAGGAACATCCACGCCTTGCGCCGCACGCCAGCGATGTCGACCAGCACCTCGAAGAAGTCCACCTCGGCGAGATCGCCAGGGTGGTAGACGAGCGGCACGAAGACCTCCTGCCGCTGCCGCCGCCACTCGGCGGCTACCTCCTTCACCAGCGTGACGCCGACCTGGTGCCCCTCCGCGACGACCATCCGGTGCAGCTGGGTGGCGGTCAGCCGCTGCTTGCCACCCGTCCACCGTGGCGAGTCAGCCAGCAGCGCCTCGAGGCGCGGCCGCACCGCCTCCAGCACCGGCGCTGACCGTGCTACCGGCCTTCGCTCCGGCTCGGCTCCCTCGACGTAGCGGCGCACGGTGTTGCGGGAGATCCCCAGCTCCGCGGCAACCTCGCGCGCAGACCGCCCCTCGACCAGCACCTTGTGGCGAACGACGTAAACCTGATCCATACCGAGCATCCTCCAGCGGAAGCCCCGGCCGCCCCGGCCGGCAAACTTCCGGGCGATATCGGTGGATCAGTTTCAGAGCGGCGACTGGATCAGTTTCACGGCGGCGGGACCAAGATGTCGCCCAGAACACCACTCGCGACAATTCGGCTTCTGAGCGGATACACGTCGAGACGAGGATCTTGCTTCATCGCGTACGTGAGGACGCTTGCGAGGTTCTCCCTTAGGGTCTTCCCCTCGCAAGCCTCGTCGAAGTCCACCAGACGCCCGTCCTTCCTTGTCCTGAGATGCTTGTTCGGGCACTTGTAGCCCGCCAGTCGTTCGGGAACGTCCTGCCCACCGAGAAGATGAACGCACGTGGCGGATGGCGAGGCCCCGCTACGGAACGTCCACGCGGAGACGAGTCGCCTGGGTCGCGGGTACAGGACAAGACCGGAAAAGTGAAACCCGAACGGCGATTTCCTCGTCTTCTCTCTCGTGTGCGCGCACAACCACGCACCCCCGTAGTCTCGGCGTGCGACCAGGTCGGCGAACAGGTACGCTTGTGGGAACAGGAACTCGGGTCGCGCCGTCTCTGGGAACGTGGGCGTCACCGACCAGAGAACGCTACCGTGCCTGTTAGCCTCTGGAATGATCTTGAGGACGTTGCGCTTGAATTCATGGATCGCGTTGCACGAAGAGAAGACCTCCTCCTCCTGCACAGCCAGATCGAACGATGTTCCGCCGTAATCGAACCGGTTACTCATCGGTCGCCTCACGATCGCCGCCGCG
>JAJYCT010000493.1 GCA_021778125.1 Myxococcales bacterium | reverse complement strand
TCGCTCACGACGAGCGCGGCCGCGGCCTCCACGAACGCCGCGTCGCGCAAGACGCGCGTCTGGGCGAGGGCGAGGCGCGCAAAGGGTGCCCACGCGGTCAGCGCGAACACGCAGCCGATGTGCACGCGCGACGGCGAGCGGACGGCGCCGAGCACGGCAAGCGCGAGGATGAAGCTCGGGAACGCCTGCATCAGATCGCACGCGCGCTCGACCGCTCGCTCCCCTCGCCCGCGCCCCAGGGCCGCCGCCGCGCCGAGGGGCGTGCCAACGGCGAACCCCACGAGGGCGACGACCACGGCGAGGGCGATGCCGCGCAGCTCCGACCACGAGACGACCGAGAGCAGGTCCACGCCGGCCTCGCCGCACCCGAGAGGTCGGCTCCACGCGGGGACGCAAAAGGCGCGCGCCGGATCGAGGCGTCCCGGGTCGACCGCGCGCGCGGCGAACACGGCGCACGCGGCGACCAGGACCGCGAGCGGCGCGAGGCGCAGCGCGCGGCCCCGGCTCATCGCGACCTCGCGCGCGGATCGATCGCGGCGTGCAGCGCGGCTCCGACGGCCTGCGCCGCGACGAAGAGCAGGCCCGCCGCCACGACCGCGCCCTCGAGCACGGGCAGATCGCGCGTCGCGTAGGCCTCGAGCACGAGCGTGCCCAGCCCCCGGCGTTCGAACATTCGCTCGAGCACGACCGCGCCGCCGAGCAGCGCGCCGAGCTGCGTCGCGACGACCGTGACGATGGGGCCCACGGCCGCGGGCAGCGCGTGAAGGAGCCACACGCGCAGCGGTCCTCCACCCTTCGCGCTGGCGACGGTCAGGAACGGCGAGCGCGCGACGTCGGCGAGCGCGGCCCGCGCCACGCGCCCGACGTGCGCTCCGAGGGGGATCGCGAGCAGCGCCGCCGCGAAGAGCAGCCCGGCTGCCCCGGCGTCCGGGTCCCCCGGCAGGGGCACCAGGTGCGCGCGTGCGGCCAGGACCCACGTCAGGACGGGCGCGAAGGCGACGAGCGGCGCCGCCGCCGCGCCCACCAGCGCGCGCTCGATCCACGTCCGCCCCCACGGCGCGAGCCACGGCCCGCACGCGAGCACGGCGAGGGCCACGCCGAGCGCCGCGCCCAGGCCGACGCCGACCATGGCCAGCTCCGAGGTGGGCACGAGCGCCTCGGCTACGCGCGCCATGGCAGACGTGCCCGGCCGACGGAACGAGTCGCCGAGGTCGAGCGTGAAGAGGCCCCGGAGAAAGCGCGCGTACTGAGCCGCGAGCGACTCGTCGAGGTGGAGCAGCGCGCGCACGCGGGCGAGGTCGCGCGCGCTCGCCTCGTCGCCGAGCACCAGGCGCGCCGGATCTCCCGGCAGGATGCGCAGCGCGAAGAAGACGAGCGAGGCGAGGGCGACGACGACGAGCAGCGACTCGAGCGCACGCGCGGCGAGGGCCCGGGCGAGACGGGCGGCGTCAGTCCCCGCCCGGCGCATCGGGAATGCCCGCGTCGATGGGAGGCACGTCCGGGCCGCTCGGCAGGCACACGGCGGCGGCGTCTCCCACCGCCGAGTACGGCGCGCCCGCGTTGTAGTCGGGCCGGACGACGCACACCTTCTTGGCCTGGTTGTCGTCAATGACGACGCCGTCGATCGGCGGCTGCGTCGGATCGCGACACACGTAGCCCTCGCCGTTGCGGCAGTCCGAGTCGGTGAAGCAGTTGGCCAGGCACATCGTGCGCGCGGTGCGCGAGGGCGACGAGTAGCCGTCGTACGGACACCCAGGCACGGTGCTGTAGAGGAGCACGCACGCGGCGTTGTCCGGGCACTGGTTGGGACCGCAGCCGAAGATGGTGCAGTACCCGTTGGGCTGCGCGTTGTCGCAGATGCGGTCGTTCTGGATGGAGCAGTCCGTGTTCAGGGTGCAGCGATCCCCGATGTGCGGCGTGCAGCCGGCGAGGACGAGCGCCCCGGCGAGGGCCGCGGCAGCCGCGGCCACGCGGACGGAAAGGGCGAAGCGCATGCGGGAGCGCGGGGACCCTACCGTCGCCGAGGATCGTTGCGCAAGCATCCAGGCGATCTGCGGGCCCAGGTTTGACTTTGAGGCCGCCTCTCCCTAGGTTGCGGGCCCGAAAACTATGGCCACGCACATCACCTCCGACTGCATCAATTGCGGCGCCTGCGAGCCCGAGTGCCCCAACGAGGCCATCAGCGAGGGCGACGAGATCTACGTGATTGATCCCGAGCTCTGCACCGAGTGCGTGGGCTTCTACGATCATGAGGCCTGCCAGGCGGTGTGCCCGGTGGAGTGCTGCATCCCCGATCCGAACCGCCGCGAGGACGAGAAGGCCCTCCTCGATCGCGCGCTCAAGCTGCACCCCGACGACGCCGAGCTCAAGCAGCGCATCGCCGCGGATTCGTTTCCGTCCCGCTTCCGCAAGTGAGGCCGCGCGCCGGACTGGCGGCGGCCCTCGTGGCGCTCCTAACGGGGTGCGGCGGGGGGCTTCCGCTGCTGCACCCGGCCAGGCCCCTGCCCAAGGGCGAGGTCCGCGCGATGGCGGGCTTCAGCGGGACGGTCGCGGTCGGCGATCTGTCGTCGGCGGTGAACCGAGCGCAGGCGGACGCCGCGGCCAGTGGTGGCGCACCCACCACGCCGGGCGCCGATCCGACGTTCGCCAAGGGCGCGCTCGTCCTGGCTTCGGTCGCGCCGGGCCTCGCGCCCGTCGCGGGCGCCCGCGTGGGCATCGGCTGGGGCTCCGAGGGCGGCATCGAGTACACCGGCCGCGCCATGCGCGCCGACCTGCGGCGCGCGTTCGATCTTTCGGATACCTGGACCGTGTCGGTTGGCGCGGCCGGCTCCGCGGCGCTCTACGGCCACCAGCCCGACGGCGTTCTGCCCGGCGTCGCGCTGGACCAGCTCCACGGCTGGGGCGCCGACGTCCCGCTGCTGCTGGGCTATCAGAGCCCGGGCGATCTCTACATGCTCTGGGTCGGCGCGCGAGGCGGCTGGGAGCACGTCGACATCAGCGACGTGACGAGCGAGCCCAAGGTGGTCACGATCGGGACCCCGCCGATCAGCCTCTCGGCGACGCGCTTCTGGGGGGGCGGGGTCCTCGGCTTCGCCGTGGGCTTCCGGCACGTGCACATCGCGCTGGAGCTCGACGCCGCGTACGCGGTGATCAGCGGCAGCTACAACCAGACGCAGGTGCAGGTGTCGGGGCTGTCGCTCGCCCCGGCGGGCGCCCTCTGGTGGGACTTCTGAGCCCGACGCGCTGAACGCGCGCGCGCCGGCCCGCATCTACGTGGGCACCATGAGAACGACGGCCATCGCGGCGTTCGCTGCGCTCGTCGCCGTCGCGCCTGCCGCCGTCGCCGGGACGACGGGCCCCGCGAGGCCCGCCTCCGACGCCTCGCTGCGCGCGACGTCGGAGGCGCGCGCGATCGTCGCCGGGATGCAGGACAACGCGCGGTCGGCCCGTGGCGCGCTGGAGGCGGCGC
>JAJYCT010000089.1 GCA_021778125.1 Myxococcales bacterium | reverse complement strand
AATTAGCGTTTATTAAAACACACTAATTAAACATATGTTGATTATTCCTTATCTATCAGATGGTTAAACCGTCTGGGTTGTTGCGGGGCAAGCATCAGGCCACATTTTGCCGCTCGCGCACCAGCGGCAATGGGGTGCCGATTAAGGGGGAGTCCTGGGGTCACAACAAGTGAATCGAATTGATCGAGTTCGAGCTCATCAAGATTGCCGATAATGAGGTCCGGAAGGTTGAGTTCAGCGAGTTGGCGCGCCTCTTCCTTGCCATCCCACGCGGTGACTTTCGCGCCGCTGGCGAGCAAAGCCTCGACCGTCGCCAGCCCGCTTCGCGCGAGGCCGTAGACGGCATAATGTTTTCCGGCGAAGGCCTTGGCCGTGATCACCTGAGCTTGAGCGTGCTGAGCCCCGCCAGCGCGAGGATGAATGCGACGATCCAGAAGCGAATCACCACCGTCGGCTCCGACCAGCCCACCGACGTGCTCCCCGTCACCGGGATGCGCGCCGCCGACGGCCCGGGCGTCATCGGGCGCGTGTCGCCGCCCCCGATGCGCGCGATGCGCGCGGCCAGCTCGCGCGTGTCGAGCGGCGCGAACGGCGCGAGCGCCGCCGCGAGCGCCGCCACCGTCGGGAAGCGGGCCGACGGCGCCTTCTCGAGGCACCGCGAGATGACGCGCCCGAGCTCGGGCGGTACGTCGGGGCGCACCAGGCTCGCCGGCGCGGGCGCCTCCTGCAGCACCATCGCCGTCAGCGCCGTCACCGACTCCGCCACGAACGGCACCGTCCCGGTGACCAGCTCGTAGAGGATGACGCCGAGCGCCCAGATGTCGCTCCGCTCGTCGGCCGCGCGCGCGCTCTTGAGCTGCTCGGGCGACATGTAGTACGGCGACCCGATCACCTCGGTCGTCCCCGTGAGCGACAGGTCCCCCTCGGCCTTGTGCTTCGAGATGCCGAAGTCGAGCACCTTCACGAGCGCGCGCCCGTCGTTCCTGCGCGTGAGGAAGAGGTTCCGAGGCTTGAGATCGCGGTGCACGATCCCGAGCGCGTGCGCCTCGGCCACGGCGTCGCACGCCTGCAGCACGCAGTCGACCGCGCGCTCGAAGGGCATCGGCCCCTCGCGGCCGACCACCGACCCGAGGTCGTCGCCCTCGAGGTACTCCATCACCATGTACGGCGCGCCCCAGGGCAGCGTCCCGACGTCGAGCACGCGCGCGACGTGGTCGCTCTTGAGGCGCACCGCCGCGCGCGCCTCGCGCGAGAAGCGCTCGACGAGGGCCTGGCTCTGCGCGCCCTGCGGCAGCATGAACTTGAGCGCCACCTTCTGGTCGAGCTGCAGGTGCGTCGCCGCCACGACGACGCCCATCCCCCCGACGCCCAGCACGCGGTCGACCCGGTACTTCCCGGCGAGCACGTCGCCCGGGCGAACCGGCGCGTCTGCCCAGGGCTGGCTCTCCGGAGCGCTCACGGCACGCAAGATAGCCCCGTGGGGCCGGGTGTGCGAGTCGCCGTTGGCGTGGTAGCACCCCTGCCGGATGGCCAGGGTCCCCGACGCACGGCGCAAGGCGATCGTCCGCGTCGCGCTCACCGTGCTCCTGCTCGCGGGCGGCATCGGCGCCGCCTCGGCGCTGCGCGACATGGGCTGGCGCACGTTCGCCGTCGCCCTGGCGTCCGTGGCCCTCGCGCCGCTGCTGGTCGCCCTGCTGGTCAGCACCCTGCAGGTCTTCGCGCAGCTCGCCCGCTTCGTCGTCCTCTTGCCCCCCGAGGGCCGCGCCCCGCTGCGCGACCTGCTGGACGCCACCGCGATCGGCGCGCTGCTCAACTACACGACGCCGCTGCGCTCGGGCGACGCCTACCGCCTCGTGCGCCTCGCGCCCGCCGGCGAAGGGCAGAAGGGGCGCCTCGCACCGCTCCTGGCCGCGATCGTCGTCGAGCGCATCGCCGACGTCGGCGTGCTCTTCGCGATGGCCGCGTGGGCGTCGGGCCCCGAGCTCGTCTCGTGGCTCTCGCGGTCGCTGCCCACGGGCTGGACGGTCGCCGCGCTCGCCGCCCTCATCGCCGCCCTCGCGGGCGGGGGGCTCGTCTTCGCGCGGCGCCTGCCGCGCGCGCTCGGCAGCTTCGTCGGCAGCGCGTGGGGCCTGCTGCGCTCGCCGCGCTTCGCCTCGTCGATCGGCGTCGCCTTCGCCACCTGGGCGCTCGACGCCGGCACGCTCTACTGGACGTCGCGCTCGGGCGGCTACCCGCTGTCCTTCCGCGACGCGATGCAGTGCGTCTTCGTCCTCAACGTCGGCATCGCGTTCCCCATCACGGTGGGCAACGTCGGCATCTTCGAGGCGACGCTCGGCTACGCGCTCTCGCGCCACGGCATCCCCGCCGAGCATGCGCTCGCCATCGCCACCGTCGAGCACTTCGCCAAGATGGCGGGCCTGTTCGCGTGCGTCGGCCTGCTGCGCCTCGGGCGCCTCGTGCCGGGGCTCGGCGCGACGAGGCGCCACCCGGCCTGAGCGCGCCGCAGGGCCGCGCCCGCCGGGGGTGAAACGTCGTGCGAACGGCCCGCGCCCGGGCCCGGGCCGGCAGAGAATCCTTGATCGCAGCCTCGGTTGCGCTACGAAAGGGGCCCTCCGTTGCACATGGTTATACCGCACCGGCCCGGGCGCCTCCTCGTGGGGCTCATCGCGAGCGGCCTCGTGGCCTGCGCGGCGCTGCCGGCGCGCGCGCAGCCCGCCGCCCCCGCCGTCACGCCGCCGTCGGTCGTCACGCACGTCGACGCCGTCTACCCGCCCTCGGCGCTCGCGGACCGCAAGCACGGCGACGTCGTGCTCGCCGTCACCGTCGACGCCGACGGCCACGTCTCCAGGGTCACGGTGCTCGAGTCGGGCGGCGCCGATCTCGACGAGGCGGCCACCGTCGCCGCGCGCCAGTGGACGTTCGTGCCGGCGATGAAGGGCGGCAAGGCCGTCGCGAGCCGCATCCGCGTGCCGTTCCACTTCGCGCCCCCGGCCCCGCCGCCCGAGCTCGTGGCGCCCCCGGCGCCGAAGGAAGCCGAGCTGCCCTCCCGCCCCGCCGTCCCGCAGGCGCCCGCGCCTGCGTCCGCGCCGCCTCCGCCTCCCGCGCCCACCCCCGCGGCCGTCGAGGCGGGCGCCCCCGAGGAGGTCAACGTCCACGGCCGCTCCGCCGTCCCGAGCGTCGGCGCGTCGGACTTCAACCTGCACGTCGGCGAGCTCGCGCGCGTCCCGCACCAGAACGCCAGCGACCTGCTCAAGCTCGCCCCCGGCATCCTGCTCACCAACGAGGGCGGCGAGGGCCACGCCGAGCAGGTGTTCCTGCGCGGCTTCGACGCGCGCGAGGGGCAGGATCTCGAGTTTACCGTCGGCGGCGTCCCGATCAACGAGAGCGGCAACCTGCACGGCAACGGCTACGCCGACACGCACTTCATCATCCCGGAGCTGGTGCACCGGCTGCGCGTCGTCGAGGGGCCGTTCGATCCGCGCCAGGGCAACTACGCGGTCGCCGGCAGCGCCGACTACGAGCTGGGGCTCGACAAGCGCGGCCTCACCGCCAAGTACACCGCCGGGTCCTTCAACACCCAGCGCATGCTCGTCATGTGGGGCCCGCCGGGCGAGAGCGAGCACACGTTCGCCGCGGCCGAGGCCTACTCGACCAGCGGCTTCGGCCAGAACCGCGACGCCAGGCGCGGCAGCGCGTACGCGCAGTACGAGGGCGCGCTCGGCACCGGCAGCTACCGCGTCACCGGGCAGGTCTACACGACCGACTACCACTCGGCCGGCGTGCTCCGCGAGGACGACGTCGCCTCGGGCGCCAAGGGCTTCTACGACACGTACGACCCCGCGCAGGGCGGCGACTCGTTCCGCGCGTCGGTCGCCGCCGACCTCGAGAAGAAGACGGGCAGCACGACGCTCGGCCAGCAGCTCTTCGTCATCAAGCGCACGATGCGCCTGCGCGAGGACTTCACCGGCTACCTGCTCGACGTGCAGCAGCCGTGGCAGACGCCGCACGGCCAGCGCGGCGACCTGCTCGACCTCGACGTCGACGAGCTCACCGTCGGCGCGCGCGGCTTCTCGCGCCTCTCGGGCAAGGCGCTCGGCCAGACGCAGCAGCTCGAGCTCGGGTACTTCGCGCGCTACGATCAGGTCGGCGGCTCGCAGCAGCGCCTGTCGCCGACGACGCTCGACGCGTACCACACCGACACCAGCCTCCAGTCGAACCTCGGCGACGTGGGCCTCTACGGCGCCGCCGACCTCAAGGCCACCGACTGGCTCGCCCTGCGCGGCGGCGTGCGGGCCGACGTCTTCGCGTACGACGTCAACAACCTGTGCGCCTACCAGACGATCGACACGCCCTCGAAGACCAGCCCCCCGCTCGACGCGAGCTGCATGAGCCAGGTCGACACGGGCAAGTACGTCGACCCGAACAAGCGCGCCGACACGGCGTCGACCGCCGTGCTGCCCAAGGCGGCCCTCCTGCTCGGGCCCTTCGCGAACGTGACGTTCTCGCTCTCCTACGGGCAGGGCGTCCGGTCGATCGACCCCATCTACATCACGCAGGACGTCGCGACGCCGTTCGCGGGCATCCAGGCCTACGAGGGCGGCGCGTCGTACGCGGGGCCCGTCGGCCCGGTCACGCTCGTGGCGCGCTCGGTCTTCTTCGACACGCACGTCGACCGCGACTACATCTTCGACCAGACCGTCGGCCGCAACGTCATCGGCGTCGGCACGAGCCGCGTCGGCTGGGTGGGCGCCGTGCGCGCCACGGGCGACTGGTTCGACGAGTCGGCCAACGTCACGTTCGTCAAGTCGACCTACGACGACACGCACCTGCTCGTGCCGTACGTGCCCGACGTGGTCGTGCGGTCGGACACGGCCGTGTTCCACGATCTGCCGTGGCGCGCCGGCGGCAGCCCGCTCGTCGGCGCGCTGGCCGCGGGCGTCACGTACGTCGGCCAGCGCCCGCTGCCCTTCGGCGCGCTCTCGAGCACCATCTTCACGATCGACGCCAACGCGTCGGTCGCGTGGACCCACTACGAGGTCGGCCTGATGGTGACCAACCTGCTCGACGCGCGCTACCCCCTCAGCGAGTTCAACTACGTCTCGAGCTTCAACGCGTCCGGCCCCGGCGCGCCGAGCGGCCCGCCGTCGTACGTGCCCGGGCGCCTGTTCACCGCGGGCGCGCCGCGCGGCGTGTTCGCCAACTTCACCGTCAACTTCGGGGGGGCGTGATGGTGCGCGCCGTCTCTCGCGGGGAGGGGGCCGCCCTCCTGGCGGCTCTTCTCCTCGCCCCGGCCTGCACCGGCACGACGGGCTACGCCCTCGTCTCGTTCTACGCGTCGGCGCGCGGCGCCTCGGATGCGGTCAAGGGCCAGCCGTACACGTTTTCCTCGGGCAGCGCGCGCGTCACGCTGACCCGGGCCGTGCTGCACGTCGGCGCGCTCTACCTCACGCAGGCCGTGCCCACGTCGGGCGGCGGCCCGGCGCCGTGCACGCTGCCGGGCACCTACGATGGCGTCTTCGTCGGCGAGGTGCGCGGCGGCGGCGACGTCGATCTGCTCGACCCGTCGCCGCAGGGGCTGACCGTCACCGGCGACGGGTCGACCCTCCCCGCCGCCACGGGCCAGGTGTGGCTGATGCACGGCGACGTCGACGCGCCGAGCGATCCCTTGCCCGTCCTCACGCTCGAGGGCAGCGTCACCTCCGGCGGCCGGACGCAGACGTTCGCGGGCTCGATCACGATCGACAGCGGCCGGCAGCCCGCGCCGACCAACACGTCGCTGCCCGGCAGTAGCCCCATCTGCACGCTGCGCATCGTCTCGGGCATCCCCGCGCACCTGACGCTCGCGCAGGGCGGCACGCTCGTGCTGCGCCTCGACCCGCGCGCGCTCTTCAACGACGTGCCGCTCGTCGACCTGCCGGCGTGCCCGGGCGGCCAGCCCGCCGCGCTCTGCTTCACCAACGACGAGAGCAACCAGTCGAGCCGCAACCTCTTCCAGAACCTGACCGCGGCGGGGCCCCTGTACCGCTTCGACTGGGTCGCGCCGGCGCCGTGAGGGCCCGGGGAGTCGCCGCGTGAGGAGGAGTCGATGAACCGGAAGAGGCTCGCCGCGCTGGTGCCGCTCGCGCTGCTGCCGCTCGCCGCGCCCGGCGCGTGCGCCGACGGCACGGGGCTGCCGCCGAAGCTCGACGCGGGCGCCTTCGAGGGCGCGGCCGGCGGGTGCGTCTCGGTCGCGGCGGCGCGCTCGGACGCGGGCTTCTCGCTGCCGCTCGCGCCGTGCGTCGACGAGGGCTCGCTCGGGCCGGGGCAGCTCCTGCTCACGGCGTCGGGCGAGCAGCTCGCCCTCGGCGGCTACGACTTCCCGAGCGCCGCCGGGGACTTCGCCGACGGCTGGAGGGTCACCTTCACGCACTTCATCGCGACCTTCGACCGGGTGTCGCTCTGGGACGGCCCGGACTCGGTGCCCACCGATCAGTCGCAGGTGGGGGCGCTCGTCGCGGAGGCCGACGGGCCGTGGGCGGTCGACATGCACCGGAACGGCGAGGGCTTCCCGTACCTCGACGGCAAGGAGAGCGGCTCGCGCGCCGTGGCCTTCGCCGTGCTGCCCGGCGAGAACCGCAACGGCGGCGCGCCCTTCCCGACCGACGGCACGCTCCTCGCGGTCGGCTTCAGCGTCGTGGTGCCGACGAGCCGGGCGCTCAACGTCAACCTCGACGCCGACGGCCTCGCCGTCTACCAGGCGATGATCGCGCGCGGGTGCGTCGTCGCCTACCGCGGCCGCGCGACGTGGCAGGGCGACCAGAACGGCGGCACGTGCGCGGCGCCGAGCGCCGACGCCGGCGCGGCGAGCCCCGGCCACGGCGGCGAGCCCGAGTTCGCGCGCCTCCCCACGACCGTCGACTTCGACCTCTGCATCCGCCCCTCGGACCTCGCGGGCCTGCGGCCGGGCGACCCGGAGACGAGCTTCGTCAACTGCGACAACCAGGACAACGATCCCGCCCTGGGCCTGAACGGCGAGCCGCACGCGCGCGGCATCGCGTTCAAGGCGAACACGTACTCCATCGGCGAGGTCACCTTCCACACCGACCACCCGTTCTGGGAGAGCACCGAGCACGACACGCCGCTGCGCTTCGATCCGTTCGCGGCGCAGGCGGTGGGCCAGGACGCCGACGGCGGCGTGCCCCTGGTGCACTTCGAGGACGTGCGCGGCGTCGACTACACCGCCTTCACCGACCGGCAGGGCCACGCGCTGCCGTGGCGCACGTGCGACCCCAGCTACCAGAACCCCAACGGCGGAGGCCGCGTCGGTCAGATGCACTTCGACCCGGTGAAGGTCCCTCGCTGCACCGGCGGCGACCCCGCCACGGGCCTCTGCGACTACGCCGACTTCTCCACCTACGACCAGAGCACCCAGGGCCACTGGAACGGCGCCGACGGGCTGTGCTTCGTCGAGCGTCATTATCCGTCGCCTCCGTGAGAGGAAGAGGATCGAACCACCTCGCGGTGGGGCCGGTCCCCCGCCGCCGAGGGGCGCCGGCGTCGCTCGGCCGGCGCCCCCCCTTCACGCCGCGACTTACGCCGCGCCGTGGCCCGTCGACCCGCCCGTCGCGCTGCCCGTGGGGACGGGCGCGCTCGGGGCGTTCGACGCCGCAGGGGGCCTTCGCCGTGAGCCGAGCCTTGCTCCCCAAGGATGAAGGGCAGGATCTACCCGTGAGCCGGTCGAGCAGGTGGGTGGCTGGCGCAGCAGCCACCGCGGCTCGCCCCGCCTCACAGCGCGTCGTCGGTCGCGCGCACGTCGCCCGGCGGGACGCGGTACGCGACGCCCGTGCGCGGGTCGCGCGCCCCAGGCACCAGCTCGAGCATCGGCGCGAGGGCGAAGGCGCGCTCGTGCAGGCGCGGGTGGGGCACCGCCAGCCGGGGCGTCTCGAGGACGAGATCGCCCCCCCACAGCACGTCGAGGTCGAGGGTGCGCGGCCCCCAGCGCTCCCGCCGCTGCCGCCCCAGGCGCGCCTCGATGGCCAGCAGGTCGTCCAGGAGCTCCTCGGCGGCGCCGGCGTAGTCGACGAGCACCGCGGCGTTCAGGTAGTCGGGCTGGGGCGGGCCGACGGGCGCCGTCGCGTACACGCGCGAGACGGCCTCGACGCGAGCGACGCGCGACAGTTCCCGCACGGCGGCCCGTAGCATGGCGAGTCGATCGCCCAGGTTGGCACCCAGGCCGACGACCGCGCGCAGCGTCAAGGCTTGGACGGCTCGAGCATTAGCGGATCGGTCAGCGTCCCCTGATATCCGCCGTTGATCTGCCCGTTCTGCACGAAGAACAGGAACGTCCCGTCGGCGACGCCGTTCATCAGCGCGTTGAGCGTGATGACGGGCGTCTGCCCGGGCGAGAAGGGCGTGTCGAACGTGATGCCGTCGACGGCGCTCGTCGTCGTGGTGGTGGCCTCGATCTGCTGCGGGTTGGCCTGCGTCGCGCTGTCGGGGGGCGCGCCGAGCTGGCTCGCGAGGTTGGTGAGGGTGCCCGTCGCGACGGTGATCGTGTTGTCGAACGCGCAGCTCAGGCCCGTCTTGTTCGTGTCGCACGTCCACCAGACGTGCCAGTGCCCGCCCGTCTGGTACTCGATGAAGACGCCCACGCCGTCGCCGGGCGTGGCGTTCATGGTCTGGTTTGGATCGACGTCGACCAGGATGGGCTGCGTCGACGGCCCGCTGCTCCCACCGCTCCCCGAGCCCGAGCCGGGGGGACCGCCGCCCATGCCCCCCCCCGAGTCGGTCTGCATGTAGCAGCCGGTGGCGAGTGCCGCGCTCGCCGCGGCGGTGCAAAGAGTCCGGACGAAAGCCCAAGCCGACATCGCGTCTCCTCCTGCCGTTCGAGTCCGATCTGCGCGAGCCTCAGCGGTGCCCGCCGCCGTGCCCGCCGCCCCCGCCCCCACCGCGCCCGCCGCCGCCGAATCCGCCACCGCCTCCACGGCCTCCGCCGAACCCGCCGCCGCCCAGGCTCCCGCCTCCGAACCCGCCGCTCCGGCCGCCGCCGCGGAACCCGCCACCATGGTACCTGGGCGAGTATCCCCCCTCGTAGGTGGGCGCGCTACTCGAAGACCCGCCCGACGAGGGATGCGCGGCGCTGGGCGTGGCGTGCGTGGCGGGGCCGCTGTACCCGCCCCAGCCTCCGCGGGCCGTGCTTGCACCGCGAGAGCCGCTCCAGCCGCGAGAGCCGCTCCACGAGTAGGGGCTCGCGGTGTACGGGCTGCTGCTGTGCCCGTCGCCGCGGAAGCCGGAGCCGAGCTTGCCGCCGAAGTGCGACGGAGTCTGCCGCCCCGCGTACGACTGCTGCCCGGCATACGAGCCGATCCGGCCCTGCCCGGACGCCCAGGGAGTTCCCCGCGACGTCGCCCGCGGCGTGAAGCCCTGCGGGGGCCTGGCTCCCAGGTTCATGGCCGTGACCGGCCGAGCGAACGACCTCGCCTGGATGATGCCGCGGTTGGCCAGCGCGCCGTGCGCGATGGCGGACGGCGGGATGTGCAGCACCTGCGGCGGCGGCCCGTTGACGCGCGGCGTGGCCCCGACGCGGCCGGACGTCGAGGGTTGCGCCGGGACCCACGGCCGCGTGTGCGACCCGATCGTCGCGACCTGCCCGCCGGCGACCATCACGCCGCCGACGCGGGGCGCGAACAGATCTCCCGTGGCGCAGAAGCCGTAGGGGGCCGCCGGTACGAACCCGAGGCCCATCGCCGCGCCGCCCCACCAGCCCCACGTCGGGCCGAGCGGCGCCCAGCCGACGTAGCCCCAGTCGCCCCAGCCGTAGCGCCAGCTCACCCATGCGCCGGCGTACTCGCGCCCGGGGACCCACTCCCAGCCGTAGGGTGCGTCGTACGCCCAGCGGCCGTAGTGGAAGGGCGCCCAGCCCCAGTCGTAGTCGCTGACCCAGGTGTAGTCGTCGTCGTAGACCCAGTGCCCGGCCGTGACGTACGGGCTGAAGTCCGAGCCGACGACCGAACGCGACGGGACCCAGACCGTCCCGTACGTCGGGTCGTCGGTCCAGGTGCCGTACGGGTCGAGCGTCGAGCGGAAGTCGGTGAGCGCGGACGGATCGGTGTCCTGGTACGCCGGCGGCGCGGCGGTGTCCTCGGCGCCCGCCGCCTCGTCCTCGTCGCCACCCCCCTGGTAGGCGCCCCCCTGGTAGGGGGCCGCCGGGTAGGCGTCCGCGGACTCGGGCGCCTGGGGCGCCTGGAAGGCGGGAGGCGGCGCCATGGGGGCCGCGGCGGCCGCCTGGGCCGGAGGGATCGACACGCCGACCGCGGGCGGATAGGCGGCCTCCCGCTCGTAGTCGTCCTCGGCGCAGCCCGCGAGGAGGGGGATGAAGGCAGCGAACGAGGCGGCGAGCGCGAGGGCGTGGGACTTCATGGCGGCCTCCCGCAGATGAGTATAGCAATCCCTGCGCCGCGGCCCGGGTGGACCGCTCGAGCGGGCGCTTCCGGGCCGAAAGGCGCCGCCGCCCGCCCTCCTGCCGCGGTCGCGGACAGCGCGCCCCGCCACGCTCCGCTCATGCGGGGCGCCGTGGCCCGCCGTCCCCCACCACTGACCAAGCGGCTCCCCGGATGGTATCGTGATCGCAGGTTCACACCCCTCGAGGACACCGATGGCCGAAGCCCGCCCCTCCACCATGACCGAGCGCATCGCCGCGATGCAGGACTTCCGCCTCTACAAGGAGCTGCACTGGGAGGGGAGCTTCGACGAGTACCTGGCGATCGTGCGCGAGCGGCCGCAGGTGACGCGCAACGCGTACCAGCGCCTGTACGACATGATCATCAGCTACGGGACCGAGGAGTACATCGACAACAAGAAGAAGCTCACTCGCTACAACTTCTTCAAGGACGAGCAGAACGGCGGCGCGAACGCCATCTTCGGCCTCGACATCCCGCTGATGCGCCTCGTGCATGTGCTGCGCGCGGCCGCCGAGGGCTACGGGCCCGAGAAGCGCGTCATCCTGCTGCACGGGCCGGTGGGCTCGTCGAAGAGCACCATCGCGCGGCTTATCAAGCAGGGCGTCGAGCAGTACTCGCGGTCGCCCGACGGGGCCCTCTTCACGTTCGAGTGGGTGGGGCTCAACGGCCTGGGCATCAGCAGCGGCGACTCGGACCGCTTCCCGAGCCCGATGAACGAGGAGCCGCTGCGCCTCATCCCGCCGGAGTGGCGCGCCAAGGCCATCGACCAGCTGAACCTGTCGAACGACAAGTTCAAGGTCCGCGTCGACGGCGACATGGACCCGGCGAGCCGCTTCATCTTCAAGGCGCTGCTGCAGAAGTACGAGGGCGACTGGGCCAAGGTCGCCCAGAAGCACGTGCGCGTGAGGCGCCTCGTGCTCAGCGAGAAGGACCGCGTGGGCGTCGGCACCTTCCAGCCCAAGGACGAGAAGAACCAGGACTCGACCGAGCTCACGGGCGACATCAACTACCGCAAGATCGCCGAGTACGGCTCCGACAGCGATCCGCGCGCGTTCAACTTCGACGGCGAGTTCAACATCGCCAACCGCGGCGTGCTCGAGTTCATCGAGATCCTCAAGCTCGACGTCGCCTTCCTCTACGACCTGCTCGGCGCGACGCAGGAGCACAAGATCAAGCCGAAGAAGTTCGCGCAGACCGACATCGACGAGGTCATCATCGGCCACACCAACGAGGCTGAGTACAAGAAGCTCCTGAACAACGAGTTCATGGAGGCGCTGCGCGACCGCACGATCAAGATCGACATCCCCTACATCACCAAGCTGACCGAGGAGATCCGGATCTACGAGAAGGACTTCAACGGGCAGAAGATCAAGGGCAAGCACATCGCGCCGCACACCCTCGAGGTGGCCGCCATGTGGGCCGCGCTCACGCGCCTGGAGGACCCGAAGAAGCACAACCTGTCGCTCTTGCAGAAGATGAAGCTCTACGACGGCAAGGTGCTTCCCGGGTACACGCAGGACACCGTCAAGGAGCTGCGCAAGGAGTCCAAGCGCGAGGGCATGGAGGGGATCTCGCCGCGCTACGTGCAGGACAAGATCTCCAACGCGCTGGTCAACGAGAGCGGCGAGGGGACCATCAACCCGTTCATGGTGCTCAACGAGCTCGAGAAGGGCCTGCGGCACCACTCGCTCATCACGAGCGACGAGATGCGCAAGCGCTTCGGCGAGATCATCGGCATGGTCAAGCGCGAGTACGAGGAGATCGTCAAGAACGAGGTCCAGCGCGCCATCAGCGCCGACGAGGACGCGATCGCCAAGCTCGCGGCCAACTACATCGACAACATCAAGGCCTTCACCCTCAAGGAGAAGGTCAAGAACCGCTACACGGGCCAGGACGAGGAGCCCGACGAGCGGCTGATGCGCTCGATCGAGGAGAAGGTCGAGATCCCGGAGAACCGCAAGGACGACTTCCGGCGCGAGATCATGAACTTCATCGGCGCGCTCGCCGTCGAGGGCAAGCGGTTCGAGTGGAACACGAACGACCGGCTGCGCCGGGCGCTCGAGCTCAAGCTCTTCGAGGACCAGAAGGACAGCATCAAGCTCAAGACGCTCGTCTCCGCGGTGGTCGACAAGGACACGCAGGAGAAGATCGACATCATCAAGTCCCGCCTCATCAAGAACTTCGGGTACAACGAGGTCTCGGCGACCGACGTGCTCAACTACGTCGCGTCGATCTTTGCCCGCGGTGACGCGAAGGAGTAATCGGTCGCCCGATGGCCTCGATCAAGAAGACCCTGATGCAGAAGGGCATGAAGCTGATGAGCGACCCGCGCGTCCTGAAGTTGATGCAGGACGAGCGGGTCATGAAGGCCGTGATGGCGGCCATGAGCATGCCGGTCAAGGCGCAGACCTTTGCGCGCGAGCAGGCCGAGACGATCGCGAAGGCGATGGCCCTGGCCACCGAGGGCGAGCTCAAGGATCTGCGCCGGACGGTGCGCAAGCTCGAGGACGATCTCGCGCGCCTCAAGGCGGAGCAGCAGGGCCCGGCGGGGCGGAAGAAGAGCGCGAGCTGACGCCGCGGGCGCCGCGCGCGGCTACGCGGCGCGCGCCTGCAGCCAGCTCGTGACCAGCGACCACGTCATGAGCGGGGCGTCGCGGCCGACGAGCAGATCGATGTGGCCGAGGGGCAGCACGCGGTAGGTCTTGTCCCGCGCGCGGCTGAGCGTGAACCCCGGCCGCACGCTCGCCGGTGGCGCGAGGTCGTCGTTCGCCCCGGCCACGACCAGCAGCGGCAGATCCATGCGCTCGAAGCGCGGGGCGTAGTCGGACTCCCGCCCGCCGAAGCGGCGCTGGCGCGCCCAGTCGAACATGTCGAGCACCTCGGCGAGGCCGGCGCGATCGAATGCGAGGCGCAGGTGCTGCTCGAGCACCTGGGGCTCGAGGGAGCCGGCGTGCCATCCGCGCAGCGGGATGGGGTAGAACGGGGTCTCGGCGAGCCCGCGGAGCAGGCGCATCCCCAGGGCGAGGGGGGCGAGGGACACCGCCGCGTTGGGCAGGGGCGCCAGGCCGAGCGCGCGGAAGAAGTACGCGAGCGCGCCGAGCGTCAGCGAGCCGCGCGTGAACTGGTAGGGGCTGCCGATCGAGACGAGGCCACCGATGGCTCCCTGGAGCGTGGGCGCCGAGGCGTAGCTGATGAGCCCCCCGAGGGAGTGCCCGAGGATCCACACGGGGCGCTTGCCCGAGAGCGCCTGGACCTCCTCGACCGCCGACGGGAGATCCTCGCGGACGTAGTCCTCGACGCCCCCGGCGTGGCGGGCCCCGAGGTGGCGGGAGCGACCGTGCCCGCGCAGGTCGAGGTTGAAGACGTCGAACCCGGCGGCGGCCAGGTGGTTGGCGAAGCTGCGCGCCGGCAGGTGCCAGGCGTACCGGTTCTGGCCGAACCCGTGGACGAGCAGCACCGGGGCGGTCGTCCCCTCGCCGTCCTCGAGGCGCTTGCGCACCATGGCGAGGGGGACCTTGCCCCCCGTCACCACGATCTCCTTGCGGAACGCGCGCGTATCGTCGCGATCGATCACCTGGTGGACGACGCGGTCGTGGAGGATCAAGGCGGTACGGTCGAGGTGGCCCCCATGGGCCTTGTCCTAGTGTAGCATCGGCGTCGCCCGGGTTTTTGCGTCCTTACAGCTGGGGTCCTCCATGCGCCGTCACAGCCTCGCCGCGACGTTGGTTCTCGTCGTCCTCGCTGCCGCGCCGCTCGCGCTCGCGCAGGGCAAGCCAAAGAAGAAGGGCGCCAGGCCCGCGCCGTCCGCCTCGGCCCCGCCCACGGAGGAGGCGCCTCCGCCGCCGCCTCCTGCGCCCGAGCCCTCGGCGGCGCCCTCCGAGAGCGCGGCGAGCCCCGAGCCGGTGCCGCCTCCGGCCCCCACCACCGACTCGACCGACACCATCGAGCTGCCCGGGCAGACCTACTACTTCGTCGGCGCGCGCTACCGCGGCAACGTGATCCCGCAGTTTCTGATGAACATGTTCGTGAACGACGGCGGGACCGTCTACTCGAACTCGGTCGGGTTCGAGGTCGACATCCGCAAGGACGGGCACTCGACCATCCCGTGGATCACGTACGCCAACTACGACACGGGCAACATGCTGTTCTTCGAGAAGAACAAGCCCGACGATCCGGCCAACTACTCGGTGGTCCAGAGCCGCCTGGGCGCCGTCTACCTGGGCCTCGACGAGATGTGGTCGACGCCGCTCGACGAGGCCCACCACTGGGACTTCGAGTACGGCTTCGGCGTCGGCATCGGCGCCGTGTTCGGGAACCTCTACAACAACTGGGCCTACGTCGACCCGAACGGCGCCTACGGTGCGTCGAACGGCAACCACTACGCGATGTGCCCTGGCCCCGGCTCGACGCTGCCCGCGGGCGCGGCCCAGTTCCAGCCGGGCGGCGAGAACCCCTGCTCGCCGGCCGCCCACAACAACTCGCAGGACACCAAGACCGGCGGCTACCAGGAGAAGAACTGGTTCAACGGCGGCTCGGTGCCCGTCATCTTCCCGCACATCGCGCTGCCGGTGCTGAGCGTCCGCTACAAGCCGGTCAAGGAGTTCGAGGCGCGCTTCGGCCTCGGCTTCTCGCTCACCGGCTTCTGGTTCGGGATCAGCGGCGACTACGGCCTCGAGAAGCCCGAGGACGCCGAGGGTGGGGCCAAGAAGGCGAGCGGCCAGCCGGCGCTGCACGGTATGCTCTAGCTCGTGACGGACGTACCCGAGGGCGTCTTCCCGCCGCGGTACGAGCCGATCCGCTGTCTGGGGGCGGGCGGGGGCGGCGAGGTCTGGGCCGTCCGGGACCGCGTCGCCGATCGGGTGCTGGCCCTCAAGGTCCTCTCGCGCGACGCGGGCGAGGCCCAGATCGACGCCCTGGTCCAGGAGGCCGTCGCGCTGAGCGGCCTCGAGGGGCTCGGCGTGCCCCGCATCGTCGCGTTCGGCGCGCTCCGCGACGGCCGCCGCTACATGGTGCGCGAGCTCGTGGAGGGGCAGAGCCTCGAGGACGTCCTCGCCGAGGGGGGCACGGAGCCGTGGATCGAGGCGCTCGCCAGCGCGTGCGACCAGCTCACGGTCGTCCACCGGGCCGGCCTCCTGCACGGCGACGTCAAGCCCGCCAACATCATCGTCGGCCAGGGGGGTCGCGGGACGATCGTCGACCTCGGCCTCGCGGCGCCCTGGCGCGAGGGGGGCACCGTGGCCCGCGGCCTCACGCCGAAGTACGCCGCGCCCGAGCTGTTCGAGGGCGACGTGCTCACGGTGCGCGCCGAGGTCTACGCGCTCGGGGCCACGCTCGCCGAGGCGCTGGCCAGGCGCGGTGACGAGCTGCCCGACGAGACGCGCCTCGCGCTCGCGAGGGTCGCCGCGCGCGCGACGGAGGCCTCGCCCGCCGCCCGGTGGCCCAGCGTCGACGAGCTGGGGAGCGCGCTCCGTCACGCGGCCGGCCTTGCCGCGAGCGCGCCGACCGAGGAGCCGCCGTGGCCCGTCATCGGCCTCGACGCACCCGCCCACGCGCTGCTCGAGAAGGTCCGCGCCCTCGGGGTGGGCGCCGCCCTCGCGCTCGAGGGGCCCTCCGGCTCGGGGCGTACGACGCTCGCGCGCCGGCTCGCCTGGACGATCGGCGTCGAGGGGCGCCCCGTCTCGATGATCGAGGTCCCGGCGAGCGGCCTCGCGATGAAGGACGTGGTCGAGCTCGAGCTCGCGCAGCACGCCGGGCTCCTCGACGGCGCGACCGCCGCGGCAGGCGCCTCTCCTCCGGTCATCCTCGTGGACGACGCCGAGCGCGTCACCGACGTCGGGCCGCTGCGGCGAGCGTCGGAGACGGGGGCCCGGCTCGTCGTCGTCGGCACGCAGGCGACCGCCGCCCGGATGGCGCGCGGGCTCGTGACGGCGTTCGTCGTGCCGCCGCTCGAGGCGCGCGCCGCCACCGAGCTCGTCCAGCGCGCCTTCCCGTCGCTGCCCGACGCCCTGCGCGTGCAGCTCGTCGAGCGCGTCGGACGCCGTCCCGGCAGGCTCCGCGCCGCGGTGCGCGCCCTGGCCGGTCGCGCGATCGTGTCGCACGAGGACGTCGAGGCGGTCCTCGGCGCCGCGTCGGGCGCGTCGCTGCCGCCCCCGGCGCCGCTGGGGCCCGACGACACGCTCGAGGCCGCGGAGCGCTCGGTCGAGATGGGCCGCTTCGACGAGGCCGCGCGCTCGCTCCGGGATCTCGGCCCGCCTCGCACCGAGGCGCAGCGCGCCCGTGCCGGGATCGTCGCCGCCCGGGTGGCGCTCGACCGCGGCGACAGCGCGCGCGCCGTCGCGGAGCTCGAGGCCGTCGAGGCCGCGGCGCTCGGTGGCCCCTCGCGC
>JAJYCT010000088.1 GCA_021778125.1 Myxococcales bacterium | reverse complement strand
TCCCCCGGGGCGCTCGGTGCCGCCGCCGCCACCCGGCCCGCGCACGATGCCTCCGCCCCTGCCGCGCGGCGCAACGCCCCTGCCGCCGCAGGCCAACGGCTTCCCGGCGCCCGCCGCGCAGGCCGCGTCCCTGACGCTCATCTACCAGGGCGAGCGTCACCCGGTGACCAAGGATCGCTTCGTCATCGGGCGCGGCAAGCAGTCGAGCGACCTGACGCTCAAGGACCCCAACGTCTCGCGCCAGCACGCGATGATCGAGTTCCAGAACGGCGTCTACTTCATGGTCGACATGGGCTCGACCAACGGCGTGGAGTTCAACGGGCAGCGCATCGCCCGCAAGCAGATCGGCGAGGGCGACATCTTCCGCATCTGCGACCACGATCTGCACTTCACGTATCGCTGAGCGGGCGCCGCGATGCGCGTCGCGATCGTCGGCGCGGGCGCGCTCGGCAGCGTCTACGGAGCGCGTCTCGCGCTGCGCGGCGGGTGCGACGTCAGCGTCGTGGCGCGCGTCGCCCGTTCGCCTTCGACGGTGCGGCTCGAGAAGGTCGACGACGGCGACGTGCTGCTCTGGCCGACCGGCGAGGCGCGCGAGCGGCCGCCGCCGGACGCCGACGTGATCCTCGTCTTCGTACGCTACGAGCAGCTCGGCGACGTCGCGGCGCGACTCGACGGCGCGAGCGCGCCGGTGGTGGTGATGACGCCCATGATGCCCGACGACCGCGACGCGCTGACGACCGCGCTGCCCGGCCGTGTCGTGGCGGCCATGCCAAGCGTCGTGGCCTACCGCAGCGAGGCCGGCGCCATCCGCTACTGGCTGCCGCGCGTGGCGACGACCCTCGTCGAGGAGCGCGCTCACCCGGGGGCCGAGGCCGAGCTCGTGCAGCACCTCGCGCACGCCGGCATCCCCGCGCGCCTCGCGCCCGACGTGCTCGAGCGTGACGTGGCGACGACCGTGTCGTTCCTGCCCCTGGCGATGGCGCTCGACGCGGCGGGCAGCACCGACGCGCTGCTGGCCGACAGGCCGCTGCTCGCGCTGGCGATCCGGGCGGCGGCCGAGGGACGCGCGCTCGGCGCCACGGTGGGCAAGGCGGAAGCCTGGGCGTCGACTCTGCTGCGGTTCGTGGGGCCCCGGACGCTGCGGTTGGGCGTGCGCCTCGCGCGCGCGCGCGCCCCCGAGGCGATGGCCTACGTGGAGCACCACTTCGGTCGGAAGCTCCACGCCCAGAACGTCGCGATGGCCGCGCGGACGATCGCGCTCGCCCGCGCGCGCGGCACGCCCAGCGCGGCCCTCTCGACGCTGCTCGTCCAGCTCCGGGCGCGCGGCGACGCGTGACCGTGGGGCGGCGGCCGGGCGGCGGGACCGTGCTACGGTGCGGGCTCGATGCGGCGCCCCGGCCTTCGCCCCATGCGCGCGCTCCCGCAGCTCGAAGCGCAACGCACGTCGCTCGAGACGTGCGTGTTCTGCCCGAAGCTGTGCCGCAGCGCGTGCCCCGTCTCGAACGCCGAGCCACGCGAGACGCTCACGCCCTGGGGCAAGATGACGCACGCGTGGATGGCCGCGCACGGCGACGTCCCCGTCGATCGCTCGCACGCGGCGCCCGCGTGGGCGTGCACGAGCTGCTACGCGTGCCGCGAAGCGTGCGATCACAAGAACGTCGTGGCCGACACGCTGCTCGAGGCGCGCGACGCGCTCGCACGCAAGGGCGTCGCGCCCGATGGGGCCACGCGCGTCATCGCGGGCTTCGCCAAGCACGACGTCGAGACGCGCGTCGCCACCCGCGAGCTGGCCTTTCACCCCGGCGTCGACGCCGCGTCGAGCGAGGGGCTCCTCATCGGCTGCAGCTACGTGCGGGCGGCCCCGCGCGAGGCGCGCGACGCGATCGAGGCGGCCTCGGCGATCGCGGGGAAGAAGGTCGCCCTGGCGGAGGGCTGCTGCGGGCTGCCGCTGCTGCTCGCCGGCGACCGCGAGGGGTTCGCGCGCCACGCCCGCGCGTTCGCGGCCTCGGTGGAGCGCTACGAGCGCGTGACCGTGGTCGACGCGGGGTGCGCGCTGACGCTGCGACGGCGCTACGAGAGCGCGGGGATCTCGCTGCGCCCCGCGATCGAGCTGCTCGTCGAGCGGGCCGCGCGTGCGCTCGGCGCGATGCGGCCCGTGCCGTACACCGCGGGCCCGGTGCGGTGGCACGATCCCTGTCAGCTTGGGCGCGGCCTGGGCGTCTACGAGGCGCCGCGCGCAGTGCTCGAGCGCGCCCTGGGCCGCGCGCCCGACGAGTTCCTCGAGCACCGCGAGTGGTCGGCGTGCTCGGGCGCTGGCGGCCTGCTGCCGTCGACGATGCCCGAGGTGGCCGCGGGGATCGCGCAGGCGCGCGTCGACGCCCATGTGCGCGAGGGCGCGGGGCGCCTCGTCACGGCGTGCGCCTCGAGCCTGCTGGCCCTGCGTCGCAACGCCTCCGCCTCGGGGATCGCCGTGGACGATCTGGTCACGTGGCTGGCGCGCGGCTTCGGCAATCCGGGCCCACTGTAGGTTTGCACCCGCGCCAGACGGGCTCGCGCGGGGCACCGTTCTGGTCCACAGTGCGCCCCTGTAAACACCCCGTCCGGGGGAGGTGCCGTCGTGCGGAGCCGAAGTGTGGGGACGCTCTTGGTCTTGCTTGCGCCCATGGTCGCGTACACGGGCGCGTGCGCGAGTAGCGGCGGGGATGCGTACTATGGCACGGGAGACGACGGCGGAGGCGGCGGCCCGGGCACGGGCACCGAGGGCGGCGACGACGCCACGGGCTCCAGCAGCGGCGGCTCGAGCGGTTCCAGCAGCGGATCGAGCAGCGGAAGCTCCAGCGGCTCCAGCAGCGGATCGAGCAGCGGAAGCTCCAGCGGCTCCAGCAGCGGATCGAGCAGCGGAAGCTCCAGCGGCTCCAGCAGCGGATCGAGCAGCGGGAGCTCCAGCGGCTCCAGCAGCGGATCGAGCAGCGGAAGCTCCAGCGGCTCCAGCAGTGGATCGAGCAGCGGGAGCTCCAGCGGCTCCAGCAGCGGATCGAGCAGCGGAAGCTCGTCGGGGAGCAGCAGCGGTGCGTGCAGCGGCACGAGCGGCGGGTCCTGCAATCTGAGCGCGAGCAACCAGGCAACCTGCACTCAGCAGGACGACGGAACCACGGCGGGCCAGCAGGCCTGCTTCGGGTGTCTCCAGCGGGACTGCCCGGGTGGCTCGCAGGACTTCTTCCAGTTCATCGCGAACTGCGTCTGCAACGGCGGCCCCTGCACGAGCGCATGCTCGGGAGCCGACGACTACTGCTCCTACGTGGGGTGCAACCCGAACACGGGGTGCTCGACAGCCTGCGGCAACTGCCTCAACACGTACACCGCAGCCGGGGCGCAGTGCGATCCCAGCTCCGGGAGCGTCGCCGCGTGCTGTTCGGCGGACACGGGCTGCAACCAGTACGTGACGGCCTCGAACACCGCATGCCCCTGACGACGGGCGATTCGCCCCGCACGCGGCGACCGCGCTAGCCTCTCGGCGGCGTGCCCCCGCCCCCCCGCGAGACCGAGCCCCGGCCCCGATCGACGATCGCGCGACGCGTGCTCGCGTCGTTCGGCGTCACGGTGATCGCGTTCGCGCTCACCTTGGGCTGGGGCGTCGTCGCCCAGCAGCGCGCGGCCGACGCCAGCGTCGAGATCGCGCGCGGCTACGTGCCGGTGGCGATGCGCCTCGCGCAGCTGCGCGCCGCCCAGAGCACCCTGTCGACGCTCGTCGACGGCATCCCCGACGAGCGCGAGCCGGGATCGACCCGGGCGCTGCTCGACACGCTCGTCGGCGCGCGCCGCACGATGTTCGTCGAGACGCGCGCGACGATGACGGGCGCACTGCCCGCCGTCGGCAGCGACGCCACGCGCGCCCTCGCGGCGCAGCTCGCCGCGGACCTGGACGTCGTCGAGTCGCATCTCGACGGCGACCGCGTGCTGCTCGAGCGGCTCTACGCGGCCATCGGCAACGGTGATCGCGACGGGATCAACAGCGTCCTGGTCCCTCTGGGCGCGCTCGAGCACGACGCCGACCGGCGCCTGCGCCTCCTGGCCTCGCACCTGTCCGGCTCGATCGACGCGCTCTCGAACGAGGCGCGCGACCGGGAGCTGCGCTCGATCTGGGCGCTGGCGGTCCTCGCGGCCCTCACCATCGCCGTCGGGGCGCTGGTCTCCTTTCACGTGCGGCGCCTGCTCGCGCCGCTCGCCCGCGTGACGCAGCGCGCGCGCGCGGTCGCCGCCGGCGACCTCACGCCCCGGGAGGTCGCCCCGGCCGACGACGAGATCGGCGAACTGGAGGCCGCCTTCGAGAAGATGGTGGCGGGCCTCTCGAGCGCGCAGGCCGCCGCGCTGTCTAACGAACGCCTGGCGGCGATCGGTAAGATGGCCGCGCACGTCACGCACGAGATCCGCAACCCGCTTTCGGCGATGGGCCTGAACATCGACATGCTCGAGGAGGAGATCGCCCAGAGCGACGACGGTCAGAAGGCCGAGGTGAAGAACCTCCTTCAGGCGGTGCACCGCGAGGTCGAGCGCCTCGAGCACCTGAGCGAGGAGTACCTGCGCGTGGCGCGCCTCCCCCAGCCCCGCATGGAGGCCGAGGACGTGGCCGCCGCCGTCGGCGAGATCGTGGCGTTCGCGCGCCCCGAGGTAGAGCTCGCGCGGTGCACCGTTGCGCTGCACGTCCAGCCCGACCTTCCCGTGGCCTCGTTCGACGAAGCGCAGCTCCGCCAGGCGCTGCTCAACCTCCTGCGCAACGCCCGCGAGGCGATGCCCGACGGCGGCCCCATCGACGTGCGCGTCGCCGCCGAAGGCATGAGCGTCGCCATCGACGTCGAGGACCGCGGCGGCGGTATTCCCGACGCGATCCGCGCGCGCGTGTTCGACCCGTTCTTCTCCACCAAGGGCGAGGGCACAGGGCTGGGCCTCGCGATCACGCGACACATCGTCGAGGCCCACGGCGGCAGCGTCACGTGCGAGGCGCGCGAGGGGGGCGGGACGCGCTTCCGCATCGCGCTGCCGATCGCCCCCTCGAAGCACGTGCTACAAGCGGCGCATGCCTCGTAGCGATGGCCGCGCCCTCGACACCCTCCGCCCCGTCGAGATGATCCTGGGGTTCCACCGCCCGTCGGAGGGCTCGGTGCTCTACCGCGCGGGCGGCACCGTCGTGCTGTGCGTCGCGTCGGTCGACGACAAGGTACCTCCCTTCCTCGAGGGCAAGAACCAGGGCTGGGTCACCGGCGAGTACCTGATGCACCCGCGCGCCAACCCCCGGCGCCAGGAGCGCGACGGCCGCGGCAAGCCGCCGAACGGACGCACGCAGGAAATCCAGCGCCTCGTGGGCCGCGCGCTGCGCGCGGCCGTCGACATGAGCAAGCTCGGGGCGCGCACGATCACGATCGACTGCGACGTCCTCGAGGCCGACGGGGGCACGCGCACGGCGTCGATCACGGGCGGGTTCGTCGCGCTCGCGCTCGCGCTCGCCAAGATCAAGGTGCGCGCCCTGCGCGAGGAGGTCGCCGCCACGAGCGTCGGTTACGTCGAGGGGCTCGGCCACGCCCTGGACCTCTGCTACGTCGAGGACTCGCGCGCACGCGTCGATCTCAACGTGGTGGCCACCGCGACCGGCAAGATCGTCGAGGTCCAGGGGACGGCCGAGGGCGAGCCCGTCGAGCGCCGGGAGATCGACGCGATGGTCGATCTCGGCCTCGCGGGGATCGCGCGCCTGGCGAAGCAGCAGCGCGACGTGCTCGCGGCCGCCGGCGTCTCGCTCGACGCGCTGATGGTGAAGTGAGCCCGTGGCCGCCTACGTCGACACGCTGGTCGTCGCGACGAGCAACAAGGGCAAGCTCGAGGAGCTACGCGCGCTGCTCGCGGGGCTGCCCATCGAGGTCCGCGCCGTCGCCGAGGTGATGGCCGATCCGCCGAGCGTTGACGAGGACGGCCAGACCTTCACGGACAACGCGACGAAGAAGGCGCGCGAGATCGCGCACGCCACGATGATGCTCACGCTCGCGGACGACTCCGGCCTCGAGGTCGACGCGCTCGGCGGGCGCCCCGGCGTGCGCAGCGCGCGCTTCGCCCACGCGCGGGCGACCGACGCCGAGAACAACGCGGCCCTGCTCGCGGCGCTCGAGGCGCACGGCGATCCGCCGTCGGCCGAGGGCTTCCCGGCGCGCTTCCGCTGCGTGCTCGCGCTGGTGGATCCCTTCACCGGCGGCGGCGAGCCGCGCACCGTCGAGGGCGAGTGCCTGGGCACGATCACCCGCGCCGCGCGCGGCTCGGGGGGCTTCGGCTACGACCCGCTGTTCGTCGTCGAGGGCACGGGCCGCACGATGGCCGAGCTCGACGAGGCCGAGAAGAACCGCCTGAGTCACCGCGGCAGGGCGTTCGCGAGCCTGCGCCCGCTGCTCGAGCGCGTGCTCGTCGAGCGCGCCGAGCAGGCGCGCCGCGTGGAGTGAGGGCGAAGCGCGCGCCTACGGGCTCCCGAACAGATCGAAGTGCGCGCCGCACCCCAGCACGAGCGAGTAGTAGCTCGTCTGGTACCCGCCCGGGATCTGGCCGTGGTTGACGTAGTCGGGCGTGCCCCCGCCGTCGGCGAACGAGACCGAGCCGGTCGTCTCGGTGAACGTGCCGCCCGAGAGCGTCACCATCGGCGACAGCGTGAAGTAGTCGGTCAGCCGGATGTCGGCGCCGAGGCCGATGCGCAGGAACTCGAAGGCCGTCGTCGCCCAGGTCTGCCCCCCGTTGGTGACCTCGAGGCGGCGGAAGCCGAACGACAGGTCGCTCGCGAACGAGACGGCGTCGACGTCCCCCGCGAGGAAGCGGAAGCCGACACCGATGAACGACGTGCCCGCCGACGACGCCCCGTTCTGGAAGTGGCTGCCCGGCCCGACCAGGCCGAGCTCGAGCGCGAGGTAGGGGATGTAGCGGCGAGAGATGCGCGCCCCGACGTCCGCCTCGAGGCCGAGGCCGTCGGTGACGAACGAGTGCATCGACTCGACCGTCCCCTGGACGTTGTTGTCCCCGTAGATGCCGCCGCCGTAGACGAGGAGCCCGAGCCGGCCGCCGACCCAGAGCGAGTAGCGCGGCGCGCGCGGCCCGCGAGCCTCCGACATCGACTCGTAGCCGGGGGGCGGCTGCTGGTACCCGTACGGCGGGGGCGCGGCGGGCGCGTACACCACGCGCGGCGGTGACGACCCCGGAGGCGCCCGCGTCGGCGGGGGGGGCGGCGGAGCAGGCGGCGGCGGGGGGGGGTCCGACGGCGGCGGCAAGGGCGGCAGCTCCGAGCCCTGCGCCCACGCGGCGAGCGGCGCCGCGACGAGGCCACCCGCGATCAGCCAAGCAAGGAGCAGGCGCACGCCTTCATCATAGGCGACCCCGAGGCTCGGCGCAGCCGGAGCACTCGACGCGGGCGCGCGGCGGCCTCATACCGTCTTGTAGAATGGCCCGCCCCTGGAACGAGCTCGGACGCTACGGCGGGGTCGGCATCGATCTGGTGCTGGCGATCCTCCTTCTCGGGGCAGCCGGGCACTGGCTCGATCAGCGCTACTTCCCGGGCCACGACACGGGGATGCTGGTGGGCGGGGCGCTCGGCGTCGTGGTCGGCGTCCGCAACCTCATCCTCGCCGCGCGGCGCATGCAGCGCGACATCGAGCAGGCGGAGGCCAAGGACCCGCTGGCGCGCCGGTGGACCGTCGACGAGGGCTGGCTCCACAGGCCCGAAGACGCTGCGCCGCCCGCGGAGCCCCCCGATGAGCCCCCGATCTGACCGGCTCGACCCGCGCCTTCGCACGGCCATCCTCGCCGTGGCAGGCGTCGGGGCCGCGATGGCGCTCGGGACGCTCGCGCTCGCCGCCGCCCGGGCGGCCACCTCCGTGGCCCTCGGCGGGGCGGTGGCCGCGGGCAACCTCTGGGCGCTGGCGCGGATCGTCGGGGCCGTGCTGCCGTCGTCCCCCGGCCACGGGCCGTCCCCGGCACCCCCGCGTCGTGCCGCCTGGGCCCTGGTCGCGGGCCCCAAGATGCTGGGCCTCGTGGGCCTCGTGGGCCTGCTCATGCGTCACGGGGGCGTCGAGCCTCTGCCGCTTCTTCTCGGGCTCGGCGCGCTGCCGGTGGGGATTGTCATCGGGGCGCTGGTGAGCGACAGAGACGCCCCGCCACGAGAGGACTGAGAAAAGTCGAGGTGCCGCCGTGCTACCTGCACGACGGCCTAGCCGGACGGGGGTCCCATCCCCTATACGGACGGCCGCAAGCGATGCCCGAGCACACCACGTTCTTCAGCTACCTCATCGCCATGTTCCCCGCCCTGGGCGAGAACATGCACGCCTTCGGTCACTCGCTCTTCGGGGAGCCGGTCACGGCCCACGGGGCCGAGCCTCTCGTGGCGAGCGTCTTCGTCATGGTCCTGCTCATCGGGCTCGCGCTGGGCGTGCGCGCGCAGGTCAAGAACCACGACCTCGCGGTCATCCCGGAGGCGAAGCTCACGTTCCGGACGTTCTTCGAGGTGTTCGTCGGCTTCTGGTACGACACCATGAAGGACATGATGGGCCCCAAGCGGGCGAAGCGGTATTTCCCGCTCGTCGGCTCGCTGGCCTGCTTCATCCTCTTCTCGAACGCGCTGGGCCTCATCCCGGGCTTCGCCCCGCCGACGTCGAACTGGAACATCACGATGGGCTGCGCCCTCGTCGTGTTCGTGATGTTCAACTACTACGGGTTCAAGGAGAACGGCGTCGGGTACCTCAAACACCTGTTCGGGCCGTACATCGGGTGGTGGGGCATCCCGGTCAACATCCTGCTGTTCGGGATCGAGGTCATCTCGACGCTCATCCGCCCGCTCACGCTCAGCGTCCGTCTGATGCTCAACATGGCGGTCGACCACCTGCTCGTGTCGCTGACGCTCGGGATGGTCGCGCTGTTCCTGCCCATCCCCGTGATGATCCTGGGCACGCTCGTCGTCATCGTGCAGGTGGTGGTCTTCTGCCTGCTGACGTCGATCTACATCTCGCTCGCCACCGAGCACGAGGAGCACGGCGAGCACGCCGCAGGCGACGGCGCGCCCGCCGCTCACGCCGCTCACGCCCACTGACCGCTCGCGAAAACTTTTCGCGCGAAGCAGCCCTAGCCACGCCTCAGAAAAGCGACTAAGAGCGCGCCTCGCAGTTTCCAGAACCTCGAACACTGAATAGGAGCCACTGACGATGTCGACCCCGAAGAAGCTCGCGCTCGCGGCGTTCTCGTTCGCTGCGACCTTCCTTTTGCCGATCCTGGCCTTCGCCCAGGACGACCGGGCCGGGTCGAACAGCTACGACGTGAGGGCCTGGGCTGCGCTCGGCGCCGGCATCGCCATCGCGGTCGGCGTCCTCGGCGGCGCCCTCGGCCAGGGCAAGGCCGCGGCCGCTGCCCTCGAAGGCATCTCGCGCAACCCCGGCGCCTCGGCGCGCATCCAGACGCCGATGATCCTCGGCCTCGCGCTCATCGAGTCGCTGGTGCTGCTGGCCTTCGTCATCGCGTTCTTCCTCCAGGGTTTCGCCAAGGGCTGAGCGCCCGCGGAGGATGCCGGGGAGCTCCGCACGGGGCCCTGTCGGTAGAGCCGCGTTGTTTCTCGGGGGTCTGGCCCCGAGCGGATCGGTCTCCGATCTGCTCGTGCCCAGGCCCCTTGGCTTTGGGTTCGCGGGGCTTGCTGGGCCGCGCTCAGCGACGCGCCAGCCCGGCGCGCACGTCCCGGACGAGGTGCAGCAGCCACACGGCGGCTGCGACGGCGAGGAGCACGGACCCCAGGGTCTCGTGCCTCTCGTCGTGCAGAAGCACGACGCCGCCGCCCACGAGCGCCACGACGACCAGCCCCGAGAAGAGCCGCCGCCCCAGCCGGTCGGCGGCCGCGGGGAGCCCGGGGTCCTCCGTGCGCAGCACCGTGCGGCCGAGGCGCAGGTCCTCGAGGACCTCGCGAAGCTGCATCGGCATGTCGTAGCCGGCGCGCGAGAGCTGCTCGACGCCGCGCCACAGCTCGTTGCCGAGCCGGGCCGGCGAGTAGCGCTTGCGGACGATGTCGAAGAAGTACGGCGCGGCCTCGCCGAAGACGTCGAGCTCCGGGTCGATCTCCTTGCCCGTGCCCTCGACGGTCATCAGGGCCTTGCCGACGAGCATGAAGTCGGTGGGGATCTCGAGGCCGTACTTGATGGCCCCCTGCACCAGGTCTCGGATCATCGCCGAGAGCTCGATCTGCGCGAGCGGCTTGCCCAGGTACTTCTCGGCGAGGACGGCGACCTCGGCGCGGTACTCGCGCATGTCGATCTTCTTGGTGGGCCGCCCGATCGCGTAGAGCGCGTCTGCGACGCCGACCATGTCCTTGCGCACGGCGGCGACCATCAGGTCGACCGTCCGGTCGCGCAGCTCGGGCGACAGGCGCCCCACCATGCCCAGGTCGATCATCCCGACGACCGGCTCCTCGAAGGGGGGCATGATGATGACGTTGCCCGGGTGCGGATCGGCGTGAAAGAAGCCGTCCTCGAAGATCATCTTGATGATGATCCCGGTGGAGACCTTCGCGATCGACTTGCCGCTCGCCCCCTCGGCCACCGCGCGGTCGAGCTTCTTGCCGTCGAAGAACTCGAGCGTGAGCACGTGCTTGCTCGAGACGTTGCGGTAGACCTTGGGGAAGCGCACGCGCGGGTGGCCCGCGAAGTTCTGCGCGAAGCGCTCGGCGTTGTCGGCCTCGGTCGTGAAGTCGAGCTCCGTGGTGATCGAGCGGTCGAACTGCTGCACGAGGCCCACAGGGGAGTAGATGCGCGCGTCGGGAATGGCGCGCTCGATCGCGGCGGCCATCATGTGGAGCAGCTCGAGGTCGCGCATCACGGTCGGCGCGACGCCTGGGCGCTGCACCTTGACCACGACGTCGCGCTCACCGTCGGGCGTGGCCACGACGGCCCGGTGCACCTGGCCGATGCTCGCCGTGGCGAGGGGCTTGGCGTCGAACCGGACGAAGAGCTCCTCGAGCGAGGCGCCCAGGCTCGACTCGACGACCTGCTTGATCTGCTCGAACGGAACGGCCGGGACGTCATCCTGCAGCTTCTTCAGCTCGACGATCAGCTCCGCCGGCAGGACGTCGCCGCGCGTGCTGGCGATCTGCCCGAGCTTGATGAAGCTCGGGCCCAGGTCCTGCAACACGAGGCGCGCGCGCTGGTGGATCGAGACGTGGAGCTTCTCCTGCTCGCCCTTCTCGACCTCCTCGGTGGCGATCTCCGGCGCGTCGGCGTCGCCCTCGACGACCTGGGGCTTCTCCTTGCGGCGCGTGCGCCCGAAGCCCGCACGAGCGACCACCTCGCCGAAGCCGTGGCGCACGAGGACGCTGGAGATTTCGCGCAGGCGCGCGAGGTCGCGCACCGCCGAGAGGACCGACACCATCGCGCCGAGTCTCGCACGATCGTCGCGGCTCGCGTCACCGAACTCGAACGACGGTGCCCGGGTCCACCGCCGTCGGGTACGCGGCCACCCAGCCGGCCGGCAGGCGCGGGCCGGTGAAGTCGAACAGGGTGCGCGCGTCGAGCGGCGCGAGGTTGACGCAGCCGTGGCTCATCACGTGGCCGAAGCCGCGGTGCCAGTAGGTGCCGTGCAGGGCGACCGCGTGGTCGAAGAACTGCACGTAGGGGACGTCCTCGAGCGAGTAGTGCGCGTCCAGGTCGTCGCGCTCGACGTTGTCCATGTCGGACGTGAAGACCTTCACCCAGATGCGGTGCACGCCGGGAGGCGTCGCGCTGTCCGAGCCTGCGGGCCCGCGGCCCGTCGACACGGCCGTGGCGTAGACCGGCCGCGCCCCCTCGTAGGCGACGAGCGTCTGGCTCGCCAGCTCGACGTCGATCCAGCGCTCGTTCGGACCGACCTCCTCGGGCGGCGCCGAAAGGTGCGGGCGCGCGAGGTCCGCGGCCTGCATCCACTCGTCGTCGCCCACGCGCACGAAGGCGCCGCGCTCCTCGAGCACGTGCACGACCTGCAGGCGAGCGCGCGCGTCCTTCGCCTTCGCCTTGGCCGCGGGCTGCGCGAAGGTGCGGGCGCGGTCGGGCAGGACCCAGGCGAGGTCGAGCGGGCCGCCGCCCAGCTCCTCGCCGTGGAAGGCCGACGGGCGGGCCGCGCCGAGGTCGTGCCCCGCGATCCAGAGCCCCTTGCTCGTTCGCAGCCACCGCTCGCCGCCGTCGGTCCTGTGCTCCACGACGCCGACGCCCCAGCCGCCCTCGAGCTCCCGGTCCGGCACGCCCTCGGTGGCGGCCTCCACGCTCGCGTACGCGCTCGCCCCCCCCGGCGCGACGAAGTAGTACTCGCGCGGCAGCCCGTCGAGGCCGACCGACGTGGGCGGCGCCGCGGGCTCGGACGCCGTGGGCAAGGCGTCGTCCGAGCACGTCCAGGCCAGCGGCCCCACCAGCCACCAGCGCCCCGAGCAGCCGCCGCCGCTCCGCGCGGCGTACAGGGGCAGGACGGCCCCGGGCGCTGTCACGCCTCGCCGACCGCTCGCGCGGCTCGGCCCGAGGAAGAGCGTCATGTCGCCGTCGCGCCCGCGCTCGCCCGGCTTGGCGACGACCGACCGCGCCCACGACGGCGGCGGCACCGCGCCATGCTCCACCCACGGCGGCAGCGGCGCGTCGCCGCGCGCCTCGCCCGCCGCCGCGAGGGCGGCCACGAGCGCCACGAGCCTGTGCTCGAGATGGCGCAGGCTCACGTCGCCCTCGGGGCCAGCGCCGCCGGGCGTCTCACGGCGGAGCCTGGGGGAGCCGGAGGCGGAACGTCGCGCCGCGGCTCGACGACTGCACGGTGATCGTGCCCCCGTGCTCCTCGGCGATCTTCTTCACGATGGCCAGCCCCAGGCCCGTGCCGCCCTTCTTGCCGCTGGTGACGAAGGACTGGAAGAGCCGGTGCTCGATGTCCCTGGGGATACCCGGTCCCGTGTCCGAGAACGCGACCACGAGCGCCCCGTCGGCCTTGTCGCGCGTGACCTTGATGACGAACTTGCCGCCGCCCGAGGCCATGGCCTCGCCAGCGTTGCGCGCGAGGTTGTGCACCACGCGCAGCAGCTTGCCCTCGTCGAAGCGCGCGGTCCCGCGCTCCTGCAGGTCGACCACGAGCTCGATCCCCCGGCGCGACAGCTCCGACTCGAGCTGGACGCGCACGTCGTCGAAGAACTTCTGCAGGTACACCTTGCGCACCAGCACGCTCTTCTCGCCGCGCGCGAACTCGAGGACCTCGCGCTGCATGGCGCCGATGAGGTCGAACTGCCGCAGCACCAGCTCGGCGTACTTCTCGCGCTGCGCCGGGTCGTTGGACGTCTGCATGAGCTGCACGTAGCCGCTGATGACCGTGAGGGGGGTCTTGAGGTCGTGGATGACGCTCGACAGCAGCCGGCCGATCGTCGTGAGGCGCTCCTCGCGCTCGCGCGCCTCGCGCGAGAGCTGGAGGCGCACGGCCGTCGACGCGTTCGCCGTCAGGAGCACGAGCAGCGCGCGCGCCTCGTCGCCAAACGGGCGACCGCCGCGGCGGTTGTACATGGCAAGCGCGCCGATGGGCTCCTCGTTCTCGCCCTCGAGCGGCACGACGATGGCCGACTTGAGCCTCGGACTGCCGATGCGCTCCTGGAGCGCGTCGTCGCGCCGCGGATCGCCCTCGGCGTCCGCCGTCGCGACAACCTCGTTGTTGCGGATCGCCCACCCGATGAGCCCCGCGTCCTCGGGGAACGGCACGCGCTTCATCTTCCGCGCGCGGTCGTCGATGACGTAGAGCGTCCCGGTGCCGGCCTCGGGGTCGCGCAGCGCGATGGCGCCCATGCGCGCCTCGCACGCGCGCATGCCCTCGCCGAGCACGGCGATGATCAGCTCCTCGAGCGTCGCGGCGCGCGCCATCGCGCGCTCCAGGTCGAACAGGAGCTTGAGGTCGCGCACGCGGTGCTCGAGCTGCTCCTTGGTGTCGACCAGCTGGACGTTCTTCTGCGTCACCGACATGAACAGGCGCGAGTTGTCGATGCTCACCGCCGCCTGCGTCGCGAGCGCCCCCAGGATCTCGGCGTCGTCCTCGGTGAAGTCCCCCGTCCGCTTGTTCAGGACCTGCACGACGCCGATCGTCTTGCCGAGGTGGTTCTTCATCGGCGCGGCGAGGATCGACTTCGTGCGGTAGCCGGACAACAGGTCCCAGTCGGGCTGGAAGCGAGGGTCCTTGTAGGCGTCGTGGACGTGCAGCGGCTTGCCGGTGCGCGCGACGTACCCCGCGATGCCGTGCCCGATCTTCAGGCGGATCGTGCGCACGTCGTCGCCGTGGGCGATGCGCGAGACCAGCTCGTCGGTCGCGTCGTCGAGCAGGTACAAGGTGGCCCGATCCGCCTCGAGCGCGTCGGTGATCTTGTCGAGGATGAGCTCGAGGAGCTGATCGAGCTCCAGGGTCGTCCCGAGCGCCGTACCGACCTCCCGCAGGGCCTTGCTGACCCGCATCTCGCGCGCCAGCGCCGCCTCGAGGCCCGCGGAGCGGGCGTCGTGCGACCGAGCGCCGTCGGGACGGGGCGGAGGCATGCTGCGATAGTACCAGCCGTCGCGCGGGCGCCGTCAGGGGCAAACGCCGGTGTTTGCGGCGCCCGAGGAATAGGGCTAGGTTCGCGCGCTCCCGGACCCCCGTCATGCCGCGCACGCTCGTCGTCACGCCGACTTACAACGAGAAGGACAACCTGCCCCGGTTCGTCGAGGCGGTGCGCGCGACGCTCCCGGACGCCGATCTGCTCGTCGTCGACGACAGCTCCCCCGACGGAACGGGCGAGCTCGCCGACGCCCTCGCCGCCAGGGACCCGCACGTCCGCGTGCTCCACCGCCCGGGCAAGCTGGGCCTGGGGACCGCCTACGTCGAGGCGTTCACGCGCGGCCTCGCCGAGGGGTACGACCGCTTCTTCGAGATGGACGCGGATCTGTCGCACGACGTCCGCTACCTGCCCGACTTCGTCCGCGCGCTCGACGACGGCGCCGACGTCGTCATCGGCTCGCGCAACATCCCCGGCGGCGGCGTCGAGGGCTGGGGCGTCGGCCGGCACTTCATCTCCAAGGGCGGCAGCCTCTACTCGCGCACCATCCTGGGCATGCGCGTCCGGGATCTGACGAGCGGTTACAAGGCGTTCTCGCGGCGCGCGCTCGAGGCGATCTCGCTCTCGGACGTGCACTCGAACGGCTACTCGTTCCAGATCGAGATGACCTACCGGGCGGCCCGGCGTGGCATGCGCGTACACGAGGTGCCGATCGTCTTCGTCGACCGTACGGCCGGCCGCTCGAAGATGAGCCGCAGGATCTTCCTCGAGGCGGTGGGGATGGTCTGGAAGCTTCGCTTCGACGGGATGCGCGGCAAGCTCTAGGTGGCCGCCCTGCCGGCGGGGCGGCTCACGCCCCGAGCTTGGTCGCCGCGATGACGACGTGCGGGTACGGGAGGACGTCGGGCACGCGGACCATCCGGACCTTGAAGCCCAGCCCGGAGAGCATCTCGCCCCACTCGCGGTGGTGCCGGTAGGCGAGCGGCTCGCGCCAGCCGACCATGAGCCGGTCGAGCACCTCGGTGAACAGCAGGCCGACGCGCGGCTCGGTGGTGATGTCCTTGACGACGAGCACGCCGCCCGGCTTGAGCAGGCCGCGCAGGCGCTCGAGCACGCGCCGCTGATCCCCCTCGGGCAGGTGGTGCATCACGTCGAGCACGTACGCGCCGTCGAACGGGCCGACGAGCGAGGCGTCGCGCACGTCGCCCACGTGGAACTCGTGCGCGCCGAGCCCCAGCCGCGCCGAGACGTCGCGGGCGATCCGGATGCGGCGCTCGTCGGGGTCGATGCCCACGATGCGGCGGCGCGGGTGCGTCTGCCCGAAGTACGCCGCGAAGAGCCCGAAGCCGCAGCCGACGTCGAGGATCCGCCCCTCGTCGGCCAGCAGCAGGTCCATGACGCTCAGCAGCTTGGGCCGCAGGATCGAGAAGCGCGCGCGCGAGTAGGCCCGCTCGAGCGGCGGCAGCGCGCGCACGACGTTGCGGATGGCGTCCTTGCCGTAGACCTCGGGGGCCTCGACGGGCGGCCTCGAGGCGAGGCGAGCGCGCAGCGAGTCGAGCGCGCGACGCGGGGGGGAGGGCGGATTCGTCGTCAAGTACGCCCGGAGGGATTCGAACCCCCGACATGCGGCTTCGAAGGCCGCCGCTCTATCCAGCTGAGCTACGGGCGCGAGAGACGCACGGGAGTACCACGCGGACGACGCCGCACCAAGCGGCCGCGGCGCCTCCCCGCGAAGCGGGGGGCGACGGGCTCGCACCCTTCGCGGTAGCCTGGGCTCCAACGAGCATGAGCCAGGTCGCCAGCCAGTTCACCGTGCACGTCGAGCAGGTCGAGGGCTTCGAGTTCCTCGTCCGGTTCGACAAGGAGCAGTTCGAGCCGCTGCGCATGGACGAGCCGACGCCGCTCGGCCACGACGCGGCGCCCAACGCGGCCCGCATCCTCGCGGCCGCCGTCGGCAACTGCCTCTCGGCCAGCCTCGTCTTCTGCCTCAAGAAGGCGAACGTCACGACCTCGGGCGTCACGGCGGACGTCGCCGTGGAGATCGTGCGCAACGAGAACCGCAAGCTCCGCATCGGCACGGTGGACGTGACCCTGCACACCCAGCTCCCGGCCGACCACCCCGCCCTCGCCTCGTGCCTGAAGACCTTCGAGGACTTCTGCATCGTGACCCAGAGCGTGCGCCAGGGGATCGACGTGGCGGTCCACGTCCAGGGGACGTGAGCCGTGGCGCCCCACGAGCGGAGGTTCCACCACGCGGAGGCGGGCCGCCTCGTCAGGGCCGCCGTGCGCTCCACGCGTCGGCGACGATCTGCGCGAGCGAGGGGCGGGCGGCGCGCCAGCCGAGCACCCG
>JAJYCT010000492.1 GCA_021778125.1 Myxococcales bacterium | reverse complement strand
TCGGGCACGGCGATGCCGCGCGCGCCCTTGACCGGGTAGAGGTGCAGGCCGTCGATGGTGAGGGGCATGCGGGAGGACGTTACGCCCTCACGGCCGCCCGCTCACCCACCCGAACGAGGCGACGTACTGACGGAGCCCCGGGTGCGCGAGCGATACGGGGGGAAGAAACTCCCCGACGCGCTCGCGCGTCCACCAGGCGCCGGTCCGCGCGAGCTCGCCGGAGAACCGGTAGCGCCAGATGCCCGCGCGGACGTAGCGGGGCGGCGCGCCGGGGAACGGATCGCGCGCGAAGAGCCGCCGGGGCGACGGATCGCCCGAGAGCAGCTGCCACACGAGGTGCACGAGCCACGGCTCCTGCTCGATCGGCTCCCCCCGGGGCGCCGCGTTCCCGACGAACCACATCTGCCAGTCGAGCCGCAGGTGATAGGGCGTGAGGAGGCAGGGGCGGCGCCGCACGTCGCCCGGCATGCACGGCAGCTCGTACTCCCGCCAGGTCACGTCGGCGTCGGGGTCCCCGGCGTCGCCGCTCGTCCCCTCGAGGATGACCTCGTAGCGCTCGCGATCGACGCTGCCGAACGCGCCGTAGGTGCCGACCACGTCGAGCGGCTCGAAGCTCGTGTTCATCACCTGCTCGCTCGACACGAGGTTCAGGACGACCGGCACGCTGAGGACGGCGACGACGAGCGCGTAGGCGCGCGTGGCCACGACGTGCGCGCGCGAGGGCGGCGCCTGCGCGACGCGCGACAGGACCCGCGACCGCCACCGCGCGGGCACGAGCCGGATCCACAGCGTGTCGTCGAAGCACGCGAGCGCCGGGACGATCGTCAGCCAGTTGAGAAACGACAGGTTGCCGCTCGCGATGAGCATGACCTGGAAGAGCACGAGCAGGAGCCCGGCCGCGTGCCGCCATCGCCGCAGGCCGAACGCGAACCACGGGACGACGCCTTCGACGACGTGGTTCACGAGCACGCCCGCCACGTGCACGCCGTGCGGCGCGCGGTGGAAGAAGTACGAGAGAGGCCCCGGGTTCGGCTGCGTCTCGAAGTGCGCGTCGAGGCACGTGAGATCGCGCCAGCACGGATCGCTGCGCAGCTTGATGAGCACCGCGCCGAGCATGACGCGAAGGACCAGGCACGGGAGCATCCACACGAGCAGCACCGGCACGCGCGTGCGCGGCAGCGGCGTCACGCTGCGCACCGGGCACAGGAAGACCGCGAGCAGCCCGGTCTCGAGGAGCTGAATCTCCCAGCCGTACCCGTAGAAGATCTGCCCGGCGTGGACGAACGACAGGTAGAGCGCCCAGAGCGCGAGCTGCACGAGCGCGTTGGTCACGCCCGCCAGCGCGGCGGCTGACAGCGCCACGCCGGTCCACGCGAGCGCGCGCATCGCCGCGTCCGACGACGACAGCCACAGGAGCGTCGGCACGCGCAGCGGCGCCCACGGCCCCAGCGCCGCGCGCAGCCGCGGCAGGTACTGCGCGACGGGCAAGAGGCCGCGCGAGCCGAGCAGCGGCTCGAGCTGCAGCGCGAGGACCAGGAACGCCGTCAGGTACACGAGCGCGAGCAGGCGCAGCACCGCGAAGCGCGTCAGCTCGTAGGTCGCGCCCTCGTCCTTCAGGCGCTGCCAGAGGGCCGTGCGGAACGGCCGGAGCTCGTCGTCCTGCGCCGCCATCGGCCCCCGATGGTACAGTGCCGCGCGTGATTCACCCCCTCTCCCGCCCCTACGCCACGCGCTGGGGCGCCCCCGTGGTCGACCGCGTCGACACCGCCATCTTCGAGCAGCGCTACTTCGTCGGCTGCATGGACTGCACCTACTGCTTCGACTCGTGCTGCGCGTACGGCGTCGACGTCGACGGCACCAACGTCGCGCGCCTCCAGGAGCACCAGGAGGGCCTCGAGGCGCTGACGGGCGTGCCCATGGAGCGCTGGTTTTCCGGCGAGTGGAACGACGACAAGGAGTTCCCCGGCGGCCGGCAGACGCGCACGCGCGTCGAGGGCGGCGCCTGCGTCTTCCGCAACCGGCAGGGGCGCGGGTGCCTCATCCACAAGTACGCGCTCGAGCGGGGCATCGACTACCACCTGCTCAAGCCGCTCGTGAGCGCGCTCTTCCCCCTGACGTTCGACTACGGCCTGCTCCACCCGTCCAACGAGATCCAGGACAGCTCGCTGCAGTGCTACGGCGACGGGCCCACGCTCTACGAGGGCGTGCGAGACGAGGTCGCGTGGTACTTCGGCGCGGACCTCGTGGCCGAGCTCGACGCGCTGCGGCAGGGCGCCCTTGCGCAGAACGCCCCGTCAACGTAAGGTCCGGGCCCCCTTCCGAGAGGAGCCTCCATGGCCCGCGTCACCGTCGAAGACTGCCTCGAGCGCGAGGACAACCGTTTCGCCCTGGTCGTGCTGGCGTCGCAGCGCGCGCGTCAGCTCATGAAGGGCGCCATCCCGCTCGTCGCTTCCAAGAACCGCGCCGCGGTCACCGCGCTGCGCGAGATCGCCGCGGGCAAGGTGCACTACGAGCACCCCAGCCACGACGCGGTCGTGACGTACATCGAAGAGCTGCACAAGCGCGAATTCGGGAGCTGATTGCGCCCCGCTCCACGGGCTCGCAGGAGCCCGGACGGCGGCGCCCGGCGGGGGCGCGACAGGGAGCTCGAGGCGGGTTCGCGCGCCCACTACGAGGACCCGCAGTACTACACGTCGACGTACGCGAGTCGCATCGACGACGTCGCGTTCTACGCCGGCCTGGCCGACCAGGTGGGCGGGCCGGTGCTCGAGTACGGCGTGGGCAACGGGCGCATCGCGATGCCCATGGCGCGCGGCGGGATCGAGGTCGTCGGCGTCGACCACTCCGCGCCGATGCTCGCGCACTTCCGCGAGCGGCTGAAGGACGAGCCGCCCGAGGTGCGCCGGCGCGTGCGCCTGGTGCGCGGCGACATGCGGCGCGTGCGCCTGCGGCGGCGCTTCCCGCTCGTCGTCTGCACGTTCAACACGGCGCTGCACCTCTACACGCGCGCCGACGTCGAGGCGTTCCTGGCCCGCGTGCGCGAGCACCTCACCCCGCGCGGGCGCTTCGTCGTCGACCTGTCGACGCCGCTCGTGGCCGATCTGGCGCGCGATCCGCGCAAGCCGTACCGCGCGCCGCGCTTCTACCACCCGACCGCGCAGGTCGTGGTGAAGAACACCGAGCACTTCACCTACGATCCGGTGCGGCAGGTGCTGTTCGTGACGATGGAGTTCGAGCCCGTGGGGCACCCCGAGCAGGGCTGGTCGATGCCGCTCGCGCACCGGCAGTTCTTCCCCCAGGAGTGGGAGGCGCTGCTGCACTACAACGGCTTCCGCGTCGACCGGGTCGAGGGCGACTACCAGGGCGGGCCGCTCACGCCGGACAGCGACGTGATGGTCTGGCACGCGCGCCGGAGGGCGTGACGTGCGGCGGGGCGCGCCGTGACCGTGGCCGGGGACCTCGCGGCGGTGCGCGCGCGCGTCGCGCGGGCGGCCGAGGCCGCG
>JAJYCT010000087.1 GCA_021778125.1 Myxococcales bacterium | reverse complement strand
CGCCCCCGGCCGACGTCCTCCACGCGGTGGGCCTCGAGGCCGACGCCGAGAGCGCGCTGCGCGACCGCGAGGCGGTCGTCGCACGAGGCGCGGGCGGTCGTGGAGCCGAGGCGCTGTGCGACGCCTACGGCGAGCTGACGCGCGCGCGGCGGCGCTTTCAACTCTCGCAGTCGCTCCCCTCGTCGCTGCTCGCCACGGCGCCCGGGGCGCGCAACCGCTGGGCGTGGGAGTGCGCGTTCCCCGCTCCGTACGCGGGCCCGGTGCGCGCCGCGGAGGCGGCCGATGGCCTGCCGGCGGGCCTGCTCTGGGCCGTGATGAGGCAAGAGAGCGGCTACGACCCGGACGCCGTGTCCCCGGCGCACGCGGTGGGGCTGATGCAGCTCCTCCCGGAGACGGCCCGGCGCGTGGGCGAGGAGGTCGGCATGACCGACACGGACGCGAAGCTCACGAGCCCCTCGGCGGCCGTGCCCCTCGGCGCGCGCCTGCTGCGCGATCTCGTCGCGCACTTCCACGGGCAGGTCCCGCTCGCCGTCGCCGCGTACAACGCGGGGGTCGAGCCGGTCGATCGCTGGCTGTCGCGCGCGCCGGGCATGCAGGTCGACACGTTCGTCGAGCGCATCCCCTTCAAGGAGACGCGCGACTACGTCGCCCGCGTCATGGGCAACCTCTCGCGCTACCAGATGCTCGGCGGCGGCGAGGCGGCCGTCGCGCCGGTCGCCCTCGAGCTCCCGCCGAGAGGTCAGTAGGAGCAGTAGTCGCTGCTGCTCGGCGCGCCCACGACGCAGTGAGTGCCCGGCGGGCAGTACGTGCTGTCGCAGTTGCCCGCGCAGTCGCTCGCGGCGCACGAGAAGGGGCTGAACGACTCCGAGCAGCACTTCGACCAGCACGCCGAGCTCGCGACGCAGCCGCGGCAGAAGTAGTGCCCCCCCAGCAACGAGCACGACTCCCCGTTGCTCGCGTTGCACTTGATGCCGCAAGCGCCGCAGTTCGAGCTCGTGTCGGCGTGGACCTCGCTGCCGCTGCAGCAGATGGCCGTGAAGTCGCCCGAGCTCCAGTTGTAGCCGTCGGCGCGCGGCGCCGGCGCGCCGCACACGCCGCCGCTGCAGGTGCCGCTCGTGTAGCAGGCGCTGGGCGCGCTCGCGCAGACCGTGCCGTCGGGCTTGTCCGGCGGCGGCTGGCACACGCCGCTGCTGCACGTTCCCTCGGAGTGGCAGCCGTCGGGCGCGGGGGCGCAGACGAAGCCGTTGGCCTTCGGCGCCGGCGCGCCGCACACGCCGCCCGAGCAGACCGGCGCCGCGTGGCACACGTCGGGTACCGGCCCGCAGGGCGTTCCGTCGGCCAGGCCCGCGCACGTCTTCCCCGTCGCCGACGAGTCCGCGGACGCTTCGAGGGGCGCGGCGTCCTCCGCGTCGTCACCGGCCTCCGCGAGCGCGGTGCCATCCGGGGGCTCCCCGTCCCCGCCGGTGTCGACGCTCACGTCCGCACCCCCCCCGATCCCGTAGGCCCCCGGGTCGCCCGACGTGGCGCACGCGGCGGCCCCGCCCAAGAGGAGCCACGCGAACGGGGCGACGGACCGGGTCGCTCTCATCGCACGCTGCAGTGTAGCACCCCGGTCGTGAGGCGTGACGGAAGGCGAGCCAGACCCTGCGGCGGAGGCGGAGCGCCGGGCGTGCGCGGAGGCGGCGCCCTCCCGCAGCGAGGCCGCGCGCGCGACGTGCGGGCCACGCGCCGTGGGCTAAGCTCCGGCGCGTGGTGCACCCGGGCACGTTGATCGGATCCCTCGTAGGCGCCGCCGCCGTGCTCGCGTGGCGCATCCGCGAGACCCAGCGCCCCGTCACGGCCGTCAAGCTGCTCGCGCCGCCGCTCGGGATGAGCACTGGGTTCTTCATGTTCCTCGCGCCGCAGACGCGCGTGCCCTGGGCCTGGGCGCTGCTCGCGCTCGCCGCCGGCGCCGTCTTCTTCTCGTACCCGCTCGTCGCCACCTCGCACCTCACCCGGCGCGACGACGTCATCATGCTCCGGCGATCCCGGGTCTTCCTGTGGATCCTGCTCGGCCTGGTGGTGGCGCGCCTCGCGCTGCGGAGCTGGGTCGAGCTCTACGTCTCGACGACGCAGACCGCGGCGCTGTTCTTCCTGCTGGCCTTCGGGATGCTCCTGCCGTGGCGCATCACGATGTTCGTGCGCTACCGCAGGCTCGTCGAGGGCTGACGTCCGCCGCGCGCGGCCCTGGGCGGTCCCTCACGGCGCGTGCGGGAACACGAGCAGGCGCGCGTTCACGGGATCGGCCACGTACGCGCTGCCGCTCGCGTCGAGCACGCCGTTGCGGGCGCCGTCCGTGCTCGCGCCCGTCGCCACGACCGTGGCCTGCCCCTTGTCGTCGATACGCGCCAGCGTCACCTTCGCCGCCTTGCCGGCGGCGGCCAGGAGCAGGCGCTGCGGCTCCAGCCAGTCGATGTTGTCGACGCCCGCCCCCGTGTCCAGCGTCGCGAGCCTGGCGCCGTCGTGCGCGGCGTCGAGCACCAGGACCTTGTCGGTGCACGCGACGTACACGAACCCGCGCCCCGCGTCGGCGGCGATCCCGCGCGGCCCGTCGGCGCCGCAGTCGAGCTTCCACGTGGCCTTCGGCGCGTGCGTCGCGAGGTCGATGACGACCGTCTCGTTCCTGTCCTCGAGGTTCGTGAGGAACACCCGTCTCGTCGCGTCGACGGCGTAGCCCTCGGGCCCTCCCGGCAGCTTCACGCGCGTCTTGACCTTGAGCGCGCCGGGCTTCGAAGCGTCGAGGACCACGATCGCGTTGTCGCGTGGCGTGGTGACCCACACCTCCTTCGAGGGCGCCACGTACGCGACGCCGTCGGTGGGGGAGGCGAGCTTGACGCAGCCCAGGACCTTGAGCGCGCCGGTGTCGACGGCGCACACCTCCGCCGTCGCGCGGTTGCCGACGTACGCCACCCCGTCGCCGAGCGACACCGCGCTCGGGCCCATCGTGCGCTTCTTGCCGCGGAACTCGCGCTCGGCGGTCTTGAAGCCTCCGACGGTCGTGAACGTGCCGGCCTCGACGTCGTACACGTCCACGCTTCCGGTCCCGCCGACGGGCACCCACACGCGCGCGTGCGCCGCGTCGTACGCGATGTAGTCGAGCGACGCCGGCGCCGTCGCGCCGGGGAGCCCCACGGGCCTGAACGTGAGCTGGGCAGGGCCGGGCGGCGCGGCCGGGACCGCGGGCGCTGCGGAAGGCGTGACCGACGCCGCCGGCTCGGCCGTGGCCACGGGAGGCGGAGGCGGGGGAGGAGGCGCAGGGGGCGCCGGGGGGGGCGCCTCGCCTCCGCAAGCGGTGAGCGTGACGAGACTCAGCACCTGGAGCGCGCGACGGTTCATGGCGCCGGTGTCGCACGATTTCGAGCACTTGGCGAGAGTGGCCGGTGGCCCCGGACCCTCGAACGCAAACGCCGCCGGCCTCGGCGGGGAACACAGTCAGCACGATCATGTCCGAAGAGCGCAAGGTCCTGGGCCGACGTCACCTTCTCGTCGTGGGGGCCGCCACGGTCGTGGCGCCCGCGTGCGGCTCCGGCGACGCCCCCCTCGGCGGTCCGTACGGCGGGACGACGGGCGGCCTCCCCGGGCCGACCGGCGGCTCGCAGGGCACCGACAGCGGCAGCAGCGGCAGTGGCTCCGGGAGCAGCAGCGGGGCCACGGGCAGCGGCAGTGGCTCCGGGAGCAGCAGCGGGACCACGGGCAGCAGCGGAGGCAGCGACGCCGGCACCGGAAGCAGCAGCGGGAGCGGCAGCAGCAGCAGCGGCGGGACCGCGTGCGCGACGGGCTCGAACGTCTACACGCTGACCTTCGCGCAGTACCCCCAGCTCCAGACCGTCGGGGGCAGCGTGAAGCTCATGGTCCCCGGCTACTCCGACCCGAACTGCGGGCAGGGCGAGGTGATCGTGATGCAGACGTCGGCAGGGCAGTACGTGGCGCTGTCGACGTCGTGCACGCACTCGTGCTGCTCGGTGTCGCTGTCAGGGTCGCAGCTCCACTGCCCCTGCCACGGGGCCACGTTCGATCTCACGGGCAAGACGCTCACGCCCTTCATCGCCCCGACCAATCTCCCCACCCTCCAGGTGTGCGCCGACGCGACGGGCGTGCACATCACGGTCTGATGCGCGCCCCGTCGGTCGTGCTGTACACGCGCGTGGGCTGCCACCTCTGCGACGTGGTCAAGGGCACGCTCGACGACGTGCGGCGCGCGCGCGCCTTCGAGCTCACCGTGGTCGACGTGGACACGGACCCGAAGCTGGTCGAGCTCTACGGGCTCGAGGTGCCGGTGGTGACGATCAACGGGCGCAAGGCGTTCAAGTACCGCGCGACCGCGACGGAGCTCGAGGCCAAGCTCGAGCGCGCAGAGACGGAGGGCTGAGGCCCGCCGTCGGCGCGCGGCGAGAGCACGAGGGCCTCGCAAAAGCTCAGCCGAGAATGCGCTTCCAGAAGCCCTGTCCGCCGTCGCCGCCGCCGGACGGTGCCCCCTGCTCGCGGCACTTGCATCGCTCGTCGCGGGGCACGTCGCCGAGCACCTGCTCGACATGGCGACCACAGCCCACGAAGCTCGGCTTCTGACACGACGGACACGTGACTCGACTGCACATGGGATGAAACCTCCAGGTATCTGTACCCATTGGAGCCTCGTCCGCGCCATTGGGTTCGTGGGCACGGGGCCCGTGGGCGGCGCCCGCAGGGCGCGCTACAGGTGGAGCATGGACGCCACCGACGAGAACCTCCTTGCGGCCGTCAAGGCGGGTGACCAGAAAGCGCTCTCGACCCTGCTCGAGCGGCACGCGCCGGCGGTCTACCGGTTCGGCGCGCGCATGTGCCGCGATCCCGAGGACGCGAAGGACATCGTGCAGGACACGCTGCTCGCCGCCGCGCGCGGCCTCGGCGATTTTCGCGGCGGGTCTTCGGTGTCCACCTGGCTGTTCACCATCGCCCGCAGCTTCTGCATCAAGAAGCGACGGCGGCGCGTCGGGGCTCCCAGCGAGGTGCTGCCGCTCGACTCCGAGACCACGCGGCAGGTCGCGGCGCCGGGGGCGACGCCCGACGTGGAGGTCGCCGACCAGGAGCTCGGCGCCGCGCTGAACGCAGCGATCGCGGAGCTCGACCCGATGTACCGCGAGGTCCTGGTCCTGCGCGACGTCGAGGGCCTGACGGCGCCGGAGGTGGCGAACGTCCTGGGCATCGGCGTCGACGCCGTGAAGAGTCGCCTGCACCGGGCGCGCGTTTCCGTGCGCGCGCGCCTGTCGCCGCTGCTCAGCCCCGACGTCCCCCAGGATCCCGGCACCTGTCCCGACGTGGTGCCGGTTCTCTCCCGGTACCTGGAAGGGGAGATCGGGCCCTCCGAGTGCGCGGAGATGGACCGGCACGTGGCCCAGTGCCCGCGCTGCCGGGCGCGCTGCGACTCGCTCCGCAGCACCCTCGCGCTCTGCCGGCGCTCCGCCTCGGGGGGGCGCATCCCCGGCGACGTGCAGGAGCTGGTGCGCGAGGCGCTGCGCGGGATCGCCTGAGGGCCGCGCACGAGGGCGGCGTGCCGGGCGCACGGCGACCGGGCGTCGAACCCTTCGCGCCGGCCGAGGGCTCGAACCGGGCATGATGGCAGCCACGAAGCCCGCCCCGGCGACCGTGAACCTGACGACCGGTACGTTCTTCCCCACGATCAAGCGCGAGGGGATCGCGCTCGTGGACTGGTGGGCCGAGTGGTGCGGCCCGTGCCGGATGTTTGCGCCCATCTACGGGAAGGTGGCGGCGAAGCATCCCGACGTCGTGTTCGGCAAGGTCGACACCGAGGCCGAGGGGCCGCTCGCGTCGGCGTTCAACATCCGCTCGATCCCGACGCTCATGATCTTCCGCGACGGCATCCTGGTGTTCATGCAGCCGGGGGTCGTGCCCGAGAAGGGGCTCGAGGAGCTGATCGGCAAGGTCCGCGCGCTCGACATGGACGAGGTTCGCCGCAAGGTCGCCGAGGCGCAGGCGGCGGAATCGGCGCGCGGCTGACCGGCTCCCTCGCGCCGGCTCCGCGGGGGCCTCAGAACCCGAACAGCACCCCGCCCGTCGAGCCGACGCCGAGCGTCGCGCGGTCGCGGAAATAGACGTCGTTCGACGGCTCGATCCAGAAGCCAGCGTGGCGCCACGGCCAGAACATGAGGTCGAGCGCCCACGTGACGCCGTAGACCGTGGACTGGCCCTGCGGGGCGGAGATCTGCAGGACCTCGGGCCCCACGCCGAGCATCAGCTCGACGCCCGGCGTGATCCGGAACGGCTTCTTCAGCTGCAACTCGACGGGCAGCTCGACGCCCCCGTCGATCGCGAGCAGCGACGCGCCGAGCTCGAGCTCGAGCCACTCGGGGACGGCCTCCCACTCGACGAAGGCGTTGACGCCCGCGTGGAAGGTCCGCTCACGCAGCTCGAGCTCCCCGACGCCCCCCTCGCCGAAGACCAGCTTGCGGTCCTCGGCGCGGGCGCGCGCCGGGGCTGAGACCACCACGATCGCACCCAGCGCGGCCAGCGCCCTGCCCATCGTGCGACTGCACACCCCAGCGGTGTTGCCATGGTCACGCGCGAGACGTCAACTTCGCTGCCGCTCGCGGCGGCAGTGGCCGCGGGCCCGTCGGGCCGAGCGTGCCGCCGTCAGCCCCGAAGGTCGGGGAAGTCCTCGTCCCAGAACTCGCGCTCGCCCCTGCGCTTCGCCGCGACGCGCTCGGCCTCGAGCCGGCGCAGCTCCACGCGCCGGATCTTGCCGCTGATCGTCTTGGGCAGCTCCGCGAACTCCAGGCGACGCACGCGCTTGTACGGGGCGAGGCGCTCGCGCACGAAGCGGAACACGTCGCGCGCGACGTCGGCGGAGGGCGCGTGTCCGGGCGCCAGGACGACGAACGCCTTGGGCACCGCGAGGCGAAGCGGATCCGGGCTCGGGACGACGGCCGCCTCGGCGATCGCCGGGTGCTCGATGAGGACGCTCTCGAGCTCGAACGGGCTGATGCGGTAGTCGGACGCCTTGAACACGTCGTCGGCCCGCCCCACGTACGTCAGGTACCCGTCGGCGTCGCGGCTCGCGACGTCGCCCGTGTGGTAGTGGCCGTGCGCCGTCACCTTCTCGGTCAGCGCGGCGTCGTCCTGGTAGCCGACCATCAGCCCCAGCGGGCGCGGCTCGAGCGGCAGCGCGATCTCGCCTTCGTCCGCCGGCGCGCCGTCCGGATCGAGCAGCGCCACCGTGTAGCCCGGCAGCGGGCGCCCCATCGAGCCCGGCTTGACCGGTTGCCCCGGCGTGTTGCCCACCTGCGCCGTCGTCTCGGTCTGCCCGTAGCCGTCGCGGACGGTCAGCCCCCACGCCTTGCGGACGCGGTCGATGACCTCGGGGTTGAGCGGCTCGCCGGCGGCGACGGCCTCGCGCAGCGGGACGCGGTGCCTCTCCAGGTCCTCGAGGATGAGCATGCGCCAGACCGTGGGCGGCGCGCAGAGCGTCGTCACCCGGCAGCGGTCGAGCAGGGCGAGCGCGCGCTGGGCGTCGAAGCGGCGGTAGTTGAAGACCAGGACGGTCGCGCCTGCGTTGAACGGCGCGAACACGTTGCTCCACGCGTGCTTCGCCCACCCGGGCGACGAGATGTTCCAGTGCACGTCGCCCGGCTGCAGGCCGAGCCAGTACATCGTCGACAGGTGCCCGACCGGGTAGCTGCGGTGCGTGTGCAGGACGAGCTTCGGCTTTGCCGTGGTTCCGCTCGTGAAATAGAGCAGGAGCGGATCGTCGGCGAGCGTCGGGCCGTCGGGCACGAACGCCGCCGGCGCGCCGTCCACCTCGCTCCACGAGTGCCAGCCGCGGCGCTCGCCGCCGACCAGGAAGCGCGTCACGTCGGGCGGCGCGACGGCGTCGACCTTCTCGTGCCCGCCGGCGTCGGTGATGACGTGCCGCACCTGCCCGCGCTCGAAGCGATCGCGCAGGTCGTCCTCCGTCAGCATCGTCGTCGCCGGGACGACGACGGCGCCGAGCTTCATCGCCGCGAGCATCGCCTCCCACAGCGCGGTCACGTTGGGCAGCATGAGCAGCACGCGCTCCCCGCGGCGCACGCCGCGGTCGCGCAGCAGGTTGGCGGCGCGGTTCGAGCGGGCGCGCAGCTCCTCGAACGAGAGCGAGCGCTCGGAGTCGTCGTCGTCGACGATCCACAGGGCGCGCTGGCCCTTGCCCTCGGCCTGGGGGTCGAACCAGTCGAGCGCCCAGTTGAAGCGCGTCAGCTCGGGCGGCCGGAAGGCGGCGCGCGCCCCGCGGTAGTCGGTGCGGTGGCGGAGCAGCAGATCACGGGCGGCGAGGAACTCCGGGTGCGCCTGCATGCCGTCGATCCTGCCACCCGGCCTCGCCCGGTCCAAGGGGCGGCGCTGCGATCGATCAGGGGACCGAGAGCTTCCCCTCGGTGTAGCCGATGTGCCAGGCGTTCGTGCGCGCGCTCCGGGCCGAGTACCAGAGGCGGAGCGTGTCCTTGCCTGCGTCGTACAGCGGGGACGAGCGGTAGATCTGCTCGTCGTCCCAGCCGCGCCCCGGCGAGAGCAGCGCGTCGCCGAACGTCTCCCAGCTCGCGCCGTCGCTGTCGGCGAGGAAGAGTCGCGTCCGGTTGCAGTTGCGGCCGCGCGGGAAGGCCGAGATCGCCGCGAGCACGTGGCCCGTCTCCGGGACCGCGGTCATGTTCACGTGCCAGAGCACGTACCCGGGCTGCGAGATCGCCACGGGCTGCGGGTCCGACCAGTGCAGGCCGTCGAGCGACGTGCGCTCGGTGAGCGTGGTGTCGCGCGAGCCGCACCCCACGAGGCCGCCGTCCACGGTCCACATCGTGAACAGGCGCCCGCGCTTGACGACGCTGGGGGACAGGAGCGGATAGAGCTCGCCCGCGAGGACCGGCTCGGGCGCAGACCAGCGCACGCCGTCGGCGGACGTCACCCGATCGAGCGACTCGAAGTTGATGCCGTCGACCTTCGCCTCGTCGAGGTAGTAGACCCACAGCGCGTCCGAGGCGTCGTCGTAGACGAGCGTCGCGTCGGCGAGGTGACCCCGCCGCGGGCGCACGAGCGGGTTCGCGAGCCCCTCGGGCACCGACCAGGCGAGGCCGTCGTCGGAGGCCAGGATCGACGGATCCTCGTGCTCGTCGTCGCCGAACGGGTACGCCGACACCGCCATCCAGTAGCGGTGTCCTCGCCACGGGCGCGCGAAGGAGAGGACCGTGGGCTCCACGGCCTGCCCCGTGCCGTCGTACGTCGGCGTGACGAGCGGCTCGAGGGCGTTGGGGAGCGCCTGGATCGTCGGGCTGTCGAGCCCGGCCGGCTCGGAGGGGTCTGCCGGATCTGCCGCGACGGGCACGCGCCTGGAGGCGTCGGGAAGGCCCGCCCGCTCGGACGGGCCCGTGTCGCCGCAGGCCGCCACGCCGACCGCGGCGGCCACGACGACGATCGCTCGAAGCCTGACTCGAAGCCTGAGAGAAGGAAGCAAGGAGCCGGAAATGTGATCCGCGCCCGGCCCCCGCGCAAGCCGCTACTTGAGGTCGTACGCCTCGACGGCGCTGTCCTGGAACAGCGGGACGAGCACGCGCGCGCGCTTGGTGTCGTAGCCGATGTCGGCGGGGGCCTTGAGGCCGGGGATCGCCACGTCGAACGTTCCGCCGAGCTTGCCGCGGTACACCGCCTGCCCCTCCCAGCTCGAGACGAGGAGCGAGCCGTCGCCCAGCGCGACGACGCCGTCGAGGCTGCCCTTGGGCAGCTTCTGCGCGTCGGCCTTCTTGCCGTCCTTGCCGAGCGAGTAGATCTCGCCCGTGCCGAACGTGACGACCCAGAGCTTGTCGTTCGCCCAGAGCAGCCCGTTGGGGTGGCCGAGGTCCTCGCCCGACGCGAGCGGCTTCGCCTTGCCCTTCTCGATCACGTACACGGCGTCGGACTTGGTGGGCGTGACGCCCTTGTCGTCGATCTTGATGCCCGAGTCGGACACGTAGACCTTGCCGTCGGGGCCCGCGGTGACGTCGTTGGCGAACGTCGCGCCCTTGAGCGGGATCTCGGCCCTGGACATGCCCGTGCCCAGATCGAACGTGCGCACGCGCGTGAGGTCCGCGACGTAGAGCGTGGTCCCCACGACGGCCATGCCCTTGGGCGCGTCGAGCTTGACGCCCTTCTTGCCGCTCTCGATCCACTTGAGGTCGATCTTGCTGCCGTCGGCCGAGACGCGCGAGATGAAGCCATTGCCGTCGGCTGCGCTGGGGCCGCCGTTGATGTTGCTCACGAGGTACACGTCGCTCTTCGCGTCGTAGAAGACCGACTCGGGCGTCTGGAAGCCTGCGTCGTGCAGCGACAGCGCGGGCGCCGGCTTCACGGGAGCCGGGGGAGCCACCTCCGCGGGGGCCGCGCTCGCCGAGGCGGTCGCCGGAGGCGGCGGGGGCGGGGGCGGCGGCGCGACAGACGCCGACGTGACCGGGGGCGGCGGCTGCACGGGGGGCTCGGCGCCCCCGCAGGCGACGAGGGCGGCACAGACGACGGGCACGGTGATGCGGAGCGAGGTCGGGTGGTTCATGGCGGGGCCCGGGAGTAGCACAGCCACCTGGGGTACGCTCCGGGACGCGACGATGACGACCCACACCCGGACGTGCACGCTGTGCGAGGCGATGTGCGGCCTCGTCCTCGAAATCGAGGCGGACGGCGTCACGACGATCCGCGGCGACCAGGACGACCCCCTCAGCCGCGGGCACGTCTGCCCGAAGGCCGTGGGGCTCAAGGATCTCCACGAGGATCCCGATCGCCTGCGCCGCCCGCTGCGCCGCGAGGGCAGCGCGTGGCGGGAGATCTCGTGGGACGAGGCCCTCGCCGAGACCGCCGCGCGCCTGCGCGCCGTGCAGGACGCGCACGGGCGCGACGCGGTCGCGATCTACCAGGGCAATCCGACGGTCCACAACTACGGCTCGATGCTCTTCGCGCCGCCGTTCGCGCGCGCGCTGCGCTCGAAGAACACGTACTCGGCGACGTCGGTGGACCAGCTCCCGCACATGCTGGCGGCGCACCTGATGTTCGGCCACCAGCTGATGCTGCCGGTGCCGGACCTCGATCGCACCCGGTTCCTGCTCGTGCTCGGCGCCAACCCGGTCGTCTCGAACGGCAGCCTCATGACCGCGCCCGACGTGCGCAGGCGCCTCGAGGCGATCCGGGGGCGCGGCGGGCGCGTCGTCGTCGTCGACCCGCGCCGCACCGAGACGGCCGCGATCGCCGACGCGCACCACTTCGTGCGCCCCGGCGGCGACGCGTACCTGCTGCTCGGGATGCTGCACACGCTCTTCGCCGAGGGGCGCGTCGCGCTCGGCCCGTGCGAGGGGCTGACCGACGGCCTGGGCGACGTGCGCCGCGTCGTCGAGCGCTTCCCGCCCGAGCGCGTCGCGGCGCGCACGGGGATGGGCGCGGAGACGATCCGCGCCCTGGCGCGCGACTTCGCGTCGGCCGGGCCCGCCGTCGCGTACGGGCGCGTGGGCACCTCGACGCAGGAGTTCGGCGCGCTCGCGTGCTGGCTCGTCACGGTCCTCAACGTCGTCACCGGCAACCTCGATCGCGAGGGCGGCGCGATGTTCACCCGCCCCGCCGTGGACGTGCTGAAGCAGACGGGCCGGGGCCACTTCGGGCGGTGGAAGAGCCGCGTGCGCGGCCTGCCCGAGTTCGGCGGCGAGCTGCCGGTCGCGGCGATGGCCGAGGAGATGGACACGCCGGGCGAGGGGCAGATCCGCGCGCTCGTGACCTCCGCGGGCAACCCGGTGCTCTCGACGCCCAACGGCGCGCGCCTCGAGCGCGCGCTCGCCGGTCTCGACTTCATGGTGTCGGTCGACCTCTACCTGAACGAGACGACGCGCTTCGCGCACGTCCTCCTCCCGCCCACCGGGCCGCTCGAGCACGACCACTACGATCTGGCGTTCCACGCGCTCGCGATCCGCAACACGGCCAGGTACAGCGAGGCGATCTTCGAGCCGGCCGAGGGCGCGAGGCACGACTGGCAGATCTGGAACGAGCTCACGTGGCGCATGGCGCGCGGGAGTCGCGTGGATCGCGTGCGGGCGCGCGTGCGCGCCGCCGCCCTCGCGCGCCTCGGGCCGAGCGGCCTGCTCGAGGCCGGGCTGCGCGTCGGACCGCACGGCGCGCGCGCCTATCCGCCCCGGCTCGGCCTGGGCGTGCGCGACCTGCGCGGGGCGCCGCACGGGATCGACCTCGGTCCGCTCGAACCATGTCTGCCCGGGCGCCTGTTCACGCGCGACCGCAGGCTCGCCCTCGCCCCGGCGCTCCTGGTCGGCGACGTGGCGCGCCTCGAGGCGCGCCTCGAGGGCGACGCGCCCGCTCCCGGGGGGCTCGACCTGATCGGGCGGCGCGAGCTGCGGTCGAACAACTCGTGGATGCACAACAGCGCGCGCCTGGTGAAGGGGCCTGCGCGCTGCACGCTGCGCATTCACCCGGCCGACGCGGCGGCGCGCGGCCTGCGCGACGGCGCGCGCGCGCGGGTGACCTCGCGCGTCGGCGCGGTCGTCGCGCCCGTCGAGGTCTCCGACGAGATGATGCCGGGCGTCGTGAGCCTGCCGCACGGCTGGGGCCACGGGCGGCCGGGCGTGCGCCTCGAGATCGCCGCGGCCCACCCCGGCGTCAGCGTCAACGACCTCACCGACGAGCAGGCCGTCGACGCGCTGTCGGGCAACGCTGCGTTCAGCGGGGTGCGCGTCGAGGTGGCGGCCGAGCCGTAGCGGGGCCGGGGGCGCCGCCACGTCGCCGGCGCCGGGAGACTTCCCCGGGGGTGCAGGAAAAAAGTCGCCCCGCCCGCGCTACGCGCCCAGCACCTTGCGCACCACCGTCGTCAGCGTCTCGGGCGTGAAGGGCTTCTCGATGAAGGCCATCTCCGCGGCCAGGGCTCCCCGACGGACCACGGAGTCGTCGGTGTACCCCGACATGCAGAGCAGCCGCATCGCGGGGCGGCTCGTGGCCAGGCGCCGGGCCAGCTCGGGACCGCTCATCGAGGGCATCACCACGTCGGTGAGCAGGAGGTCGATGTCGCCCGGGTGCTTCTCGCTCAGGAGCAGCGCCTCGCCGGGGCCGGCCGCCACGAGGACGCGGTAGCCGTGGCGCTCGAGGATGTCTCGCGCGACGTCGCGCACCTGCTCCTCGTCCTCGACGACGAGGATCGTCTCGGAGCCATGAAGCGCCGCCGGGAGCGCCGAGGGGCGAGGCGCCTCGACGGCCGAATCCGCGACCGGAAAGTAGATCTTGAACGTCGTCCCCAGGCCAGGCTCGCTGTAGACCCAGATGCTGCCCTCGCTCTGCTGGACGATCCCGAAGACCGTCGAGAGCCCGAGGCCGGTGCCCTTGCCCGGCCCCTTGGTCGTGAAGAACGGCTCGAAGATGCGGCTCTGGGTGGCCCGATCCATCCCCGTCCCCGTGTCGCTCACGGCCAGCACCACGTGGGGCCCTGGCTTCACCCCCAGGTGCTGCTTCGCGTACGCGTCGCCCAGGACCACGTTGCCCGTCTCGATGGTGAGCTTGCCTCCCCCCGGCATCGCGTCGCGCGCGTTGACCGCCAGATTCACGACGACCTGCTCGATGGAGCCGGGATCGGCCCGGACCTTGGCGAGCGTCCCCGGACACCCCAGGGCCAGATCGATGTCTTCGCCGAGCAACCGCCGGAGCATCCCTTCCATCCGCGTCACGAGCTCGCTCAGGTCGAGGACGGTCGGGGCGAGCGCCTTCTGGCGGCTGAACAGCAGAAGCTGACGCGTGAGGTCCGCCGCGCGCGTCGCGGCTCGCTGGATCTCCTCGACGCCGCTCCGGGTGCGCGCGGTCGGCTCGACGTCCTTCAGGACCATGTCCGCGTAGCTGAGGATGACCGTGAGGAGGTTGTTGAAGTCGTGCGCGACCCCTCCGGCCAGCCGGCCCACCGCCTCCATCTTCTGCGCCTGGCGGAGCTGCTCCTCCGTCCGTAGAAGCTGCGCCTCGGCCTGCTGGCGCACGCGCTCGGCGCTCCGCTCGTCGCTCACGTCGCGGAAGACGAGCACCACGCCGCGAATGCGCCCGGTGGGATCGCGAATGGGGGCGCCGCTGTCCGCGATCGGCCTCTCGCGCCCGTCGCGCGCCTTCAGCACGGTGTGGTTCGCGAGGCCGACCACGACGCCTTCCCGCAGCACGCGCGCGACCGGGCTGTCGACGAGCTCCTTGGTGCTCTCGCTGGCGATGACGAACACGTCGTCGAGCGCGCGGCCGCTCGCCTCGCGGAAGGGCCAGCCCGTGAGCCCCTCGGCGACGGGGTTCATCCGTGTCACGGCGCCGCGGGCGTCGGTGGCGATCACCCCGTCGCCGAGGCTGTCGAGCGTCGTCGCGAGCTCCTCGGTCACCCGGGCGATCTGCTGGTAGCGCTCCTCCGCCGCCCGCCTGGCCTGACGGAGCGAGCCGGCGAGTATCGAGACCACGGCGCCTTCGGCCGCGCCCAGCACGAGGCGCACGACGTCGTACGGGGCGAAGACCCGGAACGTGCCGTAGGGAGCGACGAACAGGTAGGCCCCCGCGATCAGGAGCCCCCCGGTCGCCAGCAAGCCCGGCCCCAGCCCGCCGAACCAGGCGGCCACCATGACCGCGGCCAGGTAGACCGAGACGGGGGTCCCGCGGCCGATCGCCTCCGGGAACGAGAGCTTGAGGGCCGTGGCGACGGCGACCGCCAGGATCGCCACCCCGTAGCGAGCGACCGCGGACCGCTCGCGGGTGCCGGGCCCAGGCCTCGGGATCGACCCCGGCAAGGCGGTTGTCATCTGGCAGCCTCGAGCACGAGTGGACCCCAGGGGCGTGGAGCAAGCGCCATGCCGCCGTAGCCGAGCCATGGAGCGGCCGCGCGCAGGCGTCCGTGCCGCGCGACTGCCGCGGCCGGGAAAGGGCGCGAGCATCGAGCCCCGTGACGAGTTCCTCCCCGCGTGTCACGAACCGGTAGCGCTCGGCGAACGTCTACGCCGCCGTCGCCAGCCCCTGCGGCAGCCCGAACTCCGCCATCGCGCCCGCGAGCCCCACCTCGACGACGCGCTCCCAGTACCGCGTGCCCGCCCACACCGCCGGCACGTCGCCGAACGGCACGGTCTCGCGCACCAGCTCGACGCTCGACACCAGGCGCCGCACGAGCGGCGCCATGTAGCGCCACGTCGTGCTCGGCACGCCGAGGGCGGTCGCCATCGGGTCGCCGAGCAGCTCGCGCGCCATGCCGCAGCTGAAGCTCCGGATGCGCCGCGCGTTGGCTTCCTCGCGGGGCGTCCGGGCCGCCGTGAGGGGCGCGTCGAGCAGCGCGCGCGTCAGCGCCCGCGAGTCGTCGTCGGGCGGCCCCTGCGTGGCGGCGATGAGCTCCCCGAGCCGAAGGGCCTCGGCCTCCGACGCGGGCAAGAGCTCCGGGTCGACGCCGACGAGCCAGCCCGACCACCGCCAGAGCTGCATGTACGCCTCGGCGTCCTCGGGCGTGATGCGCACGCCGAGCTGGCGCAGGCCCTGGAGCACGATGATCGAGAAGAGCAGCGACGTGCCCGCGTGGTCGTGCTGGCTGGCGGGCGCGCACCACCGCGCGGCGTCCCAGCGGCCGGTCTCGAGGATCATCCGGCGCACGCGCGCGTGGATGAGGCGGACCTTGAGCGTGATCTGCCACCCCTCGCGACCCGGGTGCATGGCGCCCGGCGTGATCGTGGCCTGCACGAAGCGCGCGGTCTCGTTGAGGCGGCGCGGCGCCTGCTCCTTGAGGCGCCCGCTCCACACGAGCGGCTTGTTGCCGCCGGGCGCGGCGTAGCCGAGCACGAGCGACTTGAGCCCGAGCACCAGCCCCCCGAGGGGCCCCGCGCGCAGCAGCACCTCGCCGCCGCGGTCGACCGTCGGCCAGTCGACCCAGAGCGGTACGCGGGCGACGGCCTCGAACAGCGCGTGGAAGCTGTCGGGCGCGCCGGGCGTCGACGCGATGCCGTGGCGCGTCGCCTCGTCGAAGACGCGCCAGCCGCCGTGCGCCCGCTCGAGGTCCGCGACCACCGCGTCGGCGAGCGGATCGACGCGCGTGAGGAACGCGCCCAGCCGGTCGACCCGGTCGCCGAAGCGGGCGCGCGCCTCGCTGACGTTCACGAAGCGCGAGGGGAACGTCATGCGTGGAGCGTAGCAGGCGCCCGGCGCAGGGCCCCCCCCCGGCCCCGCGCCGTCGCTCGGCTCCCGCAGGTGCCGCCGGCTACCTCACGACGAGCGACACCGGCTGGCTCCAGTCGCCGTCGCCGTCCGGCGAGTCGGCCAGGCCCACGAGCCCGGCGCGGCTCAAGGGCGGCCTCCCTTGCGCGCGGCGCGCTTGGCGGGCTTCGCGGCGCTCCGGTCGGCCAGGGCGACGAGGGTCGTCCACTCCTTCTCCGTCACCGGCACGACCGACAGGCGCGACCGCCGGAAGATCATCATCTGGCCGAGCACCGGGTGCTCGCGCAGCTCCGCGAGCTCCACGGGGCGCGGCAGCGCGCGCACCGGCGCGACGTCGACGGCGCTCCAGTCCTCGCCCTCGTCGCTCGTCGGATCGGGGTACGCCTCGCGCGTCACGCGCGCGACGCCGACGACGGCCTTGCCCTCGTTCGAGTGGTAGAAGAAGCACTCGTCGCCCTTCTTCATCGCGCGCAGGTGGTTGCGCGCCTCGAAGTTGCGCACGCCGTCCCAGGTGGCCTTGCCGTCGGCGACGAGCTGGTCGAACGAGTACTTGAAGGGCTCGCTCTTCACGAGCCAGTAGTGCTTGGGCATCGCTCTCCTCCGTAGCGTTTCGACGCGCGGCGGCGGGAGTGTAATGTGCGCTCGATGTCCGCGCTGCGCCCCCTCGCCCTCGTCCTGCCCGTACCCTCGGCGCTGATGCTCGTCGCCGCCTGCGCGGCGTCGGCCCCCCCCGCCGCGTCGGCGCCGGCGGCTTCGTCGGCGCCCGTCGTGGC
>JAJYCT010000491.1 GCA_021778125.1 Myxococcales bacterium | reverse complement strand
GACGCGGAGCCCGACGCGCCCGCGCCGCAGCCGCTGGCGACGGCCGCCCCCGCGAGCCCGCACCCGTGGAGCCCGCCCCACCCGTCGGCGCCGAAGCGCTCGGCGCCGCGGCCCCACCATGGCGGCAAGGGCGTCGTGCCGCACAAGCACCGCTAGGCAGCACCGACGGTGCCGTTGACCGGCCGAGGCTTGCGGTCGAACTCTTTCGCACGCTAGGGATCCGGGCTCGGAGGGCGGGCGATGATCGCGTTCGAGCCGAGCGAGGAGCAAAAGATGGTGCGCGACGCGGTTGCGCAGTTCGCCGATCGGACGCTGCGACCACGCATGCGCGAGTTCGAGCGCGCGCGCGCGCTGCCGCCGGACGTCGTCGCCGCAGCGCACGCGATGGGCCTGCCGCTGGCGGCGTTTCCCGAGGCCGTGGGCGGCTCGGGCCTGGGCTTCGTCACGCAGGTGCTCATCGAGGAGGAGCTCGCGGCGGGCGACCCCGCGGCGGCCTTTGCGCTCGGGGGCCCGGGCGCGTACGGGTGGGCGGCCCTCTTGCTGGGGGGGCCCGACGTCGCCAAGGAGCTCCTCGCGCCGTTCGCCGGCGAGGCGGGCGCTTCGCGCGTAGGCGCCGTGGCGTGGGGCGAGCCGCGCGCGGCGCAGGGCCGGGCGGGCCTCGCGACCGTCGCCGAGAAGACCGCGTCGGGCTGGCGGCTTACGGGCGAGAAGCGCTACGTGCTCGACGCCGCGCGCGCGCAGAGCTTCATCGTCTTCGCGCAGGTGGATCCGGCTGAGGGCTGGCGCGGCGTGGGCGCGTTCGTCGTGCCGGCCGACGCGCGCGGTCTGCGCGTCACGGCGCGCCACGAGACGCTGGGGCTGGACGCGGCAAGCTTCGGCGGGGTCGCGCTCGACGGCGTCGAGGTGCCGGCCGGTGCGCGCCTGCCGTTCGGCAGCGAGTCGCCCAACGTCGTGTGGCTCTTCGCGACGCAGGCGCTGCTCGTTGCGGCGCGCGGCGTCGGCCTGGCGCGCGCGGCGTTCGAGACGACGCGCGCGTACGCCGAGCAGCGCAAGGCGTTCGGCAAGCCGATCGGCCACTTCCAGGCCGTCGCCTTCACGCTCGCCGACCGCGCGACCGACCTCGAGGCGGCGCGCGCGATGGTATGGCGCGCCGCGTGGGACTGGGACCAGCTCGCGAAGTCCGAGGGCGGCAAGCCCGACGCGCGCCAGGCCCTGCTGCACACGGCGTGGGCGGTGTCGTACGCGCACGAGGCGGCGATGCGCGCGGGCGACGACGCGGTGCAGCTACACGGCGGGTCGGGGTTCATGCGCGACTACCCCGTCGAGAAGTGGATGCGCGACGCCAAGCAGCTCGGGCTCTGCGGGATGACCGCCGAGCACGCCGATCAACTCGCGGCAGCCGTCGCGCTGGACAAGGACCTGGACCCCGGCCTCGTGCTGCCGAGCGCCGAGACGCAGAGCGCGTTCCTTTAGGGGAGAGACGACATGACCATCGAGTTTTCGCTCTCGAACCGGCAGCGCGACACGCTCGCGATGGTCCACCAGTTCGCCGAGTCGGTCGTGCGTCCCCAGAGCCTGCAGTGGGACCGCGACCACGGCGTGCCGCACGACTTCCTTCGCCAGATCGCGATGATGGCGCAATCGATGGGCGGGGGCCTGGTGATGGGCCCGGGCCGGAGCTCGGGCGACGAGAAGGAGCCGAGCGCCGACGAGAAGAAGAGGCGCCAGCCCGCCCTGTCGACTGTGCTGGGCGCCGAGGCGATGGCGTGGGGCGACGCGGGGCTGCTCCTGTGCCTGCCGGGCGCGGGCCTGGGCGGCCCGCCGGTGCGCGCGAGCGGCACGCCGGAGCAGAAGAAGCGCTTCCTGTCGGTCTTCGACGACATGAGCGGGGAGCTGCGGTGGGGCGCGTACGCGCTCACGGAGCCGGGCGCGGGCAGCGACGTCGCGGGCATCCGCACGAGCTGCCGCAAGGACGGCAGGCACTGGGTCTTGAACGGCCGCAAGTGCTTCATCACCAACGGCGCGCGCGCGTCGTGGAACGTCGTCTTCGCGACGGTGGACCCGGCCCTCGGGCGCGCGGGGCACCGCGCGTTCGTCGTCGAGAAGGGCACGCCGGGCTTCAGCGTGGGCAAGATCGAGGACAAGATGGGCCTGCGCGCAAGCGAGACGGCCGAGCTCGTGCTCGAGGACTGCCGCGTGCCCGAGGACAACCTGCTCGGCGGCGAGGACGGCTACCGGACCAAGGAGGGCTTCATGACCGCCATGAAGACCTTCGACACGACGCGGCCGATGGTCGCGGCGATGGCCCTGGGCATCGGGCGCGCGGCGTACGAGCACGCGGTCGCGTTCGTGAAGGAGCACTACATGCTGGCGCGGTCGGTGCCGCGCTACGCGGCGATCGCCGAGCGCCTCGCGCGCGTCGGGCGCCAGCTCGAGGGCGCGCGCATGACGACGTGGCGCGCGGCGTGGCTCGCCGATCAGGGGCAGCGCAACGCCAAGGAGGCCAGCATGTGCAAGGCAATGGCGGGCGGCGCCGCCATCCGCGCGTGCATCGAGGCCATCGAGATCTGCGGGGCCGAGGGGTCGATCGCGGGCGACGGGCGCCTGCTCGAGAAGTGGTTCCGCGACATCAAGGTCTACGACATTTTCGAGGGCACCGGGCAGATCCAGCGCATCGTCATCGCCAAGCGCCTGCTGCCGGACTTGAAGTCTTTCTGACCGGGGCTTATCCCCTCGCCCGTGATCCGCAGGACCCTTGCCTTCGGCGCGCTGGCGGCCGCGCTGGTCCCCGCTGCGCGGCTCGCGGCGTGCAGCCGCAGCTCCCCGTCGGCCGAGCAGCCCGCGCCCTCGTCGAGCGTCATCTCGCTGGGTGTGACGCTCGGCGCGTGTCCGGACCTCGCGGCGTGCGAGCGCGAGTGCGACGCCGGCTCGGCCGACCGGTGCCGGCGCCTGGCGGTGACGTACGCGCTCGGCGAAGGCGTGACGCAGGACGAGGCGCGCGCCGCGAGGCTCTACGAGCACGCGTGCGCCATGAAGGACCCGTCGGCGTGCGTGTTCGCCGGGCAGATGCACGAGTTCGCGCGCGGCGTGCCCAAGGACGACGCGAAGGCGGCGGACTTCTACGGGCGCGCGTGCGAGATGCCGTGGGCGCCCGGCTGCTACAACGAGGCGATCATGCTCGAGAACGGCCGCGGCGTGCCGGTCGACCGGGCCCGGGCGGCGGACCTCTACCAGATGGCGTGCACTGCGGGCGCGAAGACCGCGTGCGAGAAGGCGCGCGCGATGCACGACCCGGCACTGCCGCCGTTCCTCGAGGGCGGGCTGCCGTAGTCCGGGTGCGCGCGGCACTAGATCCGGATCGCCCCGCTCACCGCGTCCCACGCGAGCACGCGTTCGCCGCGCAGGGCGAGCAGGGCCGGGTCGACGCCGAGCGCGGGGGCGAGGGCATCGAGCGCCGCAGCCACGGTCCGCGCCGCCTTGCGGGCGGGTGGATCGAGCGAGGGCACGCCGCGCCGCGGCG
>JAJYCT010000490.1 GCA_021778125.1 Myxococcales bacterium | reverse complement strand
GCGGACGACTGGTGGGCCAACGCCCGCCCCGTGATCGAGCTCCACGGCTACTTCCGCACGCGCGCGGAGCTGTTCCACAACTTCGGGCTCGGGCGCAACAGCTCGAGCACCAACGGCAGCGACCCGCAGTACCTCTGGCCCTCCCCGCTCGACAACTCGTTCAGCGTCCTGCCCGGCCAGAACCAGAACGGCACGACGACGGCGGTGTGCGGCAGCAACCCGTCGCCCAACTCCAACTGCACCGACAAGACCGAGTCGGGTGCGAACCTGCGCTTCCGCCTCAACCCGGAGATCCACATCTCCGACAACCTCCGGATCCTGTCGCAGGTCGATCTGCTCGACAACATGGTGCTCGGCTCGACGCCGAACTCGTACGCCATGCAGCCGGGCACGACCAACGGGTCCGGGGCCACGGGCCCCGCCGGGAAGTCGGTGACGGGCTACGCGCCGGTCGCGTACAGCGGGGGCTACGCGCCGATCAACTACGCGCCGATCAGCATGTTCGAGACGACGCAGGGCCCGCCCACGGCGGGCGTGAACGGGTGGACGAACTCGGTCGCCGTCAAGCGCGTGTGGGGCGAGTACATGACGCCCGTCGGCCAGATCCGCTTCGGCCGCATGCCCGACCAGTGGGGCCTCGGCATCGTCGCAAACGCGGGCAACGGCATCGACAGCGACTACCAGTCGAACGTCGACCGCATCATGTTCATCACCGGCGTGAAGTCGATGGACCTCTACTTTGGAGGCGCCTGGGACTTCGTGTCGACGGGCCCCACGAACGCCAACCCGTTCGACGTCTACGGAGGCCAGCCGTACAACACGTGCAACCTCTGCAACGTGAACGAGTGGGTCGCCTTCCTCGTCCACAAGACCGACCCCGAGCTCCAGCGAAACAAGCTGTCGCGCGGAGATCTGGTCATCAACGGCGGCGTCTACTCGGTGTACCGCTCGCAGTACATCGACCTGCAGACCGGCGAGACGCCCTGGACGACGGCCTATGGGACCCAGGCGAACAACGGCCTGGAGCCACGCCAGGCGTGGGCCATCATCCCCGACGTGTGGGTCCAGGCGCTGTGGCGCAAGCTGCGCTTCGAGGCCGAGGCCGTGACCATCCAGGGCCAGATTGGCTACCTGGGGGGCCTCAACACGAACATCAACAACTCCGTTCCCGTCCGTCAGTACGGCCTCGCGACGCAGACCGAGTACCGCGCTGTCGACGACAAGCTCGACCTGAACTTTGGGTTCGGCTGGGCCAGCGGCGACCCCAACGCCAACAACGAAGGCAACGGGGCGCTGCAGCCGCCCACGACGGGCTTCCAGTCCGAGTACTCCAACGGCGGCACGGTCTCGCCCATCTCGACGTTCCGCTTCCACCCCGACTACCGGATCGACCTCATTTTCTGGCGCGAGATCATGTCGCGCGTCGAGGGCGCCTACTACTTCCGCCCGAGCGTCGACTACGACTTCCTGCGCCACCCCGACGGCGAGAAGCTCGGCGGCGGCGCCGCGGTCATCTGGAGCCGCGCGAGTGAGTTCATGCAGACGCCGGGACACCAGCGCGACCTGGGCATCGAGCTCGACGCGCAGGTCTACTACCAGGCCAAGGACGGCTCGCTGAACGACGACCCGACGAAGCTCGGCGGCTTCTACGCGATGATCCAGTACGGCGTGTTCTTCCCGCTGGGAGGCCTGAGCTACCTGCCCGGACAGACCACGGGGGTGTCCTTCGACACCGGCCTGTCGGCGGCGCAGGCCGCGCGTCTGTTCCTCGGCATCGCCTTCTGACAGGCTGCCGGCGCTCTAGTAGCCTACGACCGCGATGGCGAAGATCCTGATCGTCGACGACCAGCGCAACATGCGCACCACCCTCGCGATGATCCTTCGCGGCGCGGGCTACGAGGTCGACGAGGCCGCCGACGGCGAGCAGGGCGCCGAACGCGGCGCGACCGGCGCCTACGACGTCGTCCTCACCGACCTGCGCATGGGCACCAAGGACGGCATCGACGTCCTGCGCACGACGAAGGACGCGCACCCGCTGACCGAGGTCATCGTGATGACCGCGTACGGGACGATCGAGAGCGCGGTGGAGGCGATGCGCCTGGGCGCGTTCGACTACATCCAGAAGCCCTTCACCGAGCAGGAGCTCCTCGTCAAGGTCGCCAAGGCGCTCGACAACCGCCGCCTCGCGGGCGAGGTCACCTTCCTCGCGAGCGAGTTCAAGGACCGCTACAAGTTCGAGAACATCATCGGCCGGTCGCGCGCCGTGCGCGAGGTGCTCGGGCGCATCGTGCGCATCGCCCCGACCGACGCCATCGTCCTCATCACCGGCGAGAGCGGGACCGGCAAGGAGCTGGTCGCGAAGGCGGTCCACGCCAACAGCAAGCGCGCGGACCGCCCGTTCGTCCCCGTCAACTGCGCGGCCATCACCGAGACGCTCCTCGAAAGCGAGCTGTTCGGGCACGCCAAGGGCTCGTTCACCGGGGCCGTGAGCGCCCGCAAGGGGCTCTTCGAGGAGGCCGACGGCGGGACGTTCTTCTTCGACGAGATCGCCGAGACGCCCATCACGTTCCAGGCGAAGCTGCTCCGCGCCATTCAGGAGAACGAGATCCGGCGCGTCGGCGAGAACAAGCCCATCCGCATCAACGTGCGGGTGATCGCCGCCACCAACCAGGATCTGCTCAACGCCGTCGCCGAGAAGCGCTTCCGGCAGGATCTCTACTACCGCCTCAACGTCGCGCGCTTCCAGCTTCCGCCGCTCCGCGAGCGGCGCGAGGACATCCCCGACCTGCTCGACTTCTTCCTCGCCAAGTACTCGCGCAAGATGGGCGTCCGGCCCCGCCTCCACGACAACGTGCTCGAGGCGCTGATGCACTACGACTTCCCCGGCAACATCCGGGAGCTCGAGCACATGATCGAGCAGGCGGTCGCGCTCGTGCAGAACGGCGTCATCACGGCCGACGACGTCGTCCCGCCGCCACAGAGCACGCCGCATGCGCCCACGGGGGGCGGCGGCGGGCGGGCGCTCGCCGACGTGGTCGACTCGGCCGAGCGTGGGGCGATCGAGAGTGCCCTGCGCGAGAGCGAGGGCAGCCGCGAGCGCGCGGCCGAGCTCCTCGGTATCTCGCCGACCACTCTCTGGCGCAAGATGAACCGGCTGGGCATCACCTTCGAGGGACGGGGCTGACGTCCGCTGTGCACGCCTGAAGGTGGGCGACTGCAAAGGTGAAACGCGAGCGTCCGCTGGCGACCCAGCGGACCACGGAACCTTCGAGAACTCCTCACACGCCGCCTGCGTGTTCCTCGGCACGACGCTTGCTCAGTCGGCACATAGGCACGGAGCGGGCGCCACAATGACGGGACCCCGGCTCCGTGCCGAAGATTTCCTCTCGGATCGGACGTACCCATGCCCCGAGTGCTGGTGGTCGACGATGAAGCGAACCACGCCCGCGTGATGGCCATCGGCCTTCGCATCGAGGGCTTTGATGTCGAGACCGCGGCGAGCGCCGACTCCGCGATGACC
>JAJYCT010000489.1 GCA_021778125.1 Myxococcales bacterium | reverse complement strand
GGTGATGAAGAGGGCCAACCCGTTCGGCAGCGCGGGGTCGGCCCGCAGCCGCCCCACCAGCACGGCGTCATCGTTCACGGTCAGCATGGGCATGGGGTAGATCCCCTCTCCGGCCCGGTCGACCAGCTTCAGGCCCGGCGCCGCTCGCAGCGCCTCGCGCGCCGCCGCCAGGTCGAGCCGGCGGGTGAGCCCGAGGTGGACGGCCGCGGCGTGGCCGTAGAATACCGGGACCTGCACGGCGGTGGCCGAGAGCACCAGAAAGCCTGCATCGAGGTGCTCTGCCGCGAGATCGTCCAGGGGCGCTACAAGCTCGGCCACATCCTGGGCAAGAAGGCGGTGTCGCGCCCCGGCGCCGTCGCCGGCCTCGTGAACCTGGGCCGCGCGCGCGCCATCGTCGATCGAGTCAGGAGAGCCCCGTGAAAGACCCCCGCTTCAAGCCCACCGCCATCCGCTCGCCACGCGGCGCGCGCACGACCGAGATCGACTGGGCCGACGGCCACAAGGGCGTCTACCCGCACGCGGTGCTGCGCGGGTACTGTCCGTGCGCCGGCTGCCAGGGGCACTCGGGCGAGATCAAGTTCGTCGAGCCGACCGACGCGCAGCAGGAGCTCGAGGACATCACCACCGTGGGCGGCTACGCGCTGGCGCTCACGTGGTTCGACGGCCACGACAGCGGCATCTACAGCTACAAGTACCTGCGCTCGCTCTGCCGCTGCGCTGAGTGCGCGGCCGCCGCGCCGGGCAACTGAGAGACGCGCCCGCGTGAGCGTCGAGGCGCCCACCGTCGCCGAGCAGGGCAAGCGCGAGCGCGGCAAGCTCGTCGCCCGCGCGGGCGTCGTGGGCGCCGGGACGCTCGCGTCGCGCGTGCTCGGCCTGCTGCGCGACGTGGCGCTGGCGGCCATCTTCGACCGCGACGCGACCGACGCGTGGTGGGTCGCCTTCACGATCCCCAACTCGCTGCGGTCGCTGCTCGCCGAGGGCGCCGTCACGAGCGCCGTCGTGCCGGTGCTCTCCGAGAAGCTCGCCACCGAGGGCGACGAGGCGGCGAAGCGCTTCTTCGCGCGCGTGCGCGGCGCGTCGCTCGTCGCGCTGCTCGTCGTGTCGGTCGCGGGCGTGGTCGCGGCGGGGCCCCTCACGCGGCTCTTCGCCGGCGGCTTCCGCAGCCGCCCGGGGGAGCTCGAGCTCACCACGTCGCTCACGCGCGCCGTCTTCCCGTACATCTTCTTCATGGGCACGGCCGCCCTCGGGATGGCCGCCCTCAACGCCAACCGCCGCTTCGCCGTCGCGGCGTTCGCCCCCGCGCTGCTCAACGTCGCGCTGCTCGGCGCCGCGGCCGCGGCGTTCTGGGCCCACGGCCCGGTGCTCTGGCTTGCGTGGGGCGCGCTCGCGGGCGGCGTGCTGCAGGTCGTGGCGCAGTGGCCCGCGCTGCGCCGCATCGGCTACGGGAGCCTGCCGTCGTTCGCGCTCGACGACGACGTGCGCAAGGTGCTCCGGCGCATCGCGCCTCTGACCTTCGGAATCGGCATCTACTACATCGATCTCGTCGTCTGCCGGCGCTTCCTGTCGGGCCTGGGGCCGGGCGCGCAGAGCTACTTCTCGTGGGCGATGCGCCTGTGCGACTTCCCGCAGGGCATCTTCGTGATGGCCCTGTCGACGGCGGCGCTGCCGTCGCTCTCGACGCTCGCGGCGCGCGGGGCGAGGGGCGAGCTCGCGAAGACCTGGGCGCACGGCCTGGGGCTCGCGATGTTCGTCGCCGTGCCGGCGAGCGCGCTGCTCGTCGTGCTGGGCGAGCCGGTGGTCGCGCTGCTCTTCCAGCGCGGCCGGTTCGACGCGGTCTCGGTGCACGAGACGGCGCGCGCGCTCGCGTGGCAGGGCGGCGCGATCTGGACGGTGGCCGCGGTGCGCCAGACGGTGCCCGCGTTCTACGCGCTCGGCGACACGCGCACGCCGGTCGTCGTGAGCGCCCTCGACCTCCTGGCGCTCCTCGTCCTGGCCGTCGCGCTGCGCGGGCCGATGGGGCACGCGGGCGTGAGCGCGGCGGTCGCCGGCTCGAGCGCGGTGCAGATGGCGCTCCTGCTCGTGGGGCTACGCTGGCGCATGGGGACGCTCTGCGGGGGCGACCTGCTCCGCTCCTCGTCGCGCACGGTCGCCGCCTCGGCCGTCGCGTCGGCGGCGGGGTGGGCGGCGGCGCGCGCGCTGGGCGGCCTTCCAGGCCTGCTGGCCTTCGGCGCGGCGCTGCTCGCGGCGGCGTGGGCGCTGCGGTCGCCCGAGCTCCGCGAGATCTCCGGCGCGCTACGGCGTAAGCTCGGGCGCCGCCGATGACCAAGCCCGCCGCCGAGACCCGCGTCGTCCACGCCGAATTCACCGCGGGGGCCGTCGAAGCGTCGCAGCTGCCGCCCTCGACGCACGTCGAGGTGGCCTTCGCGGGCCGGTCGAACGTGGGCAAGTCCAGCCTGCTCAACGCGATGATGCAGCGCCACGGCCTCGCGCGCACCAGCAGCACGCCCGGCTGCACGCGCCAGCTCAACGTGTTCGACGTGCGCTGCGCCGACGGGCTCGAGGTGGGCTTCGTCGACCTGCCCGGGTACGGGTGGGCCAAGCGCTCCAAGAGCGAGAAGGCGCAGTGGCAGCAGATGATCGAGGGCTACCTGCGCCGGCGCGCGGGGCTGCGCGCCGTGGCCATCCTGGTCGACGTGCGCCGCGGGGTCGAGGACGAGGAGCGGCAGCTCGTCGACTTCCTGCAGCAGCCGAGGGAGGCCAGCGGCAAGGTCGACATCGTCCTGGTCGCGACCAAGCTCGACAAGCTCGGGGCCGCGGCGCGCAAGCCGGCGCTCGAGGTCGTGCGCAAGAACGCCGGGGTCAAGCCGATCGGCTTCAGCGCCGAGACGGGCGAGGGGCGCGAGGAGCTGTGGGCGCGCATTCGCGCTGCGGTGGTGGGACAGACCAAGCGGTAGAACCCGGCGTGCGCGCGGCCGGAGGGACAGGGAACCGGGACCTGTCCCACGGACTGGGGTTCCAGGGGACAGGCAAGGCGTTCCTGTCCCACGGATCGCGGCTCCAGGGGACAGGCAAGGCGTTCCTATCCCACGGATCGCGGCTCCAGGGGACAGGCATGGCGTTCCTGTCCCACGGATCGCGGGTCCAGGGGACAGGACGCGCTTCCCTGTCCCGGAGCGCGCCGGTACAAGGGGTGGGGACACCGCGCCTCGCGTGGCGGGCGCGCGCGACGACGGGAGAGCGACGAGGACGATGGCATCGGGCAAGCTGGAGGACCCCGTGGTGCTGCTGGTCCAGGCCCAGGGCGCGCTGAAGATGAACTCCACCGAGCTGGCGGAGCTCCTCGGCTTCGTGCCGAAGACCATCTATCGCTGGACGGCGAAGCGGACCTCGATGTCCCTCGCCGTTCTCGGCGAGCTGGCGCCTCGAGTGTGGGCGGTCGACCCGAAGCTCGCCGCGCGGATGCACGCGTGCGCCGCGGAGGCCGCCCGGGAGACAGGGCTCGCGCCGCCGCCCCCGCTGCCGCAGGCCGCGCCCGCGCCCGCGCCCG
>JAJYCT010000488.1 GCA_021778125.1 Myxococcales bacterium | reverse complement strand
CGCATCGACGTCGCCTCGCTCGACGCGCGCCTGCGCGCCGCGGCGCGCTCGCCCTCGCCCGAGGCTGCGCACGCGCTGGCGCGGCTCACCGAGGAGCAGGCCGAGGCCCACCGCCTCGAGCAGGACCTCGCCTCCAGCGTCCTGGGCCTCGAGCGCATCGAGAGCGCGCTGCGCGTGGTGGCGCTCCGCGTGCGCGAGCACCGGGGCACCCGGGCGCGAGTCGAGGTCTGCGACCCGGTCGACGCCGCGGCGCGCGAGCTCTCGCTCCGGGACGAGGCGCTCGCCGAGGCCAGGGCCCTGTGCCCGGGCGCCGCCACCCCCCGCCCGCCTGTGCTAGTCGTGCGCGCATGACGACGCGCGTCCGCTTCGCGCCCTCTCCCACCGGCTACCTGCACATCGGCGGCGTCCGCACGGCGCTCTTCAACTGGCTCTGGGCCCGCAAGACGGGCGGAGCGTTCGTGCTGCGCATCGAGGACACCGATCAGGAGCGCAGCACCGCCGAGAGCGTCCGCGTCATCCTCGACTCGCTGTCGTGGCTGGGGCTCGACTGGGACGAGGGACCCGGCAAGGGCGGCCCGTTCGGCCCTTACACGCAGATGGAGCGCCTGGGCCTCTACAAGGAGTGGGCCGAGCGCCTCGTCCGCGAGGGCAAGGCGTACCGGTGCTACTGCACCAAGGAGGAGCTCGAGGAGCAGCGCGCCCTGCTCAAGGCGCGCGATCCCAAGGCGACGTTCCGCTACCCGCGCACGTGCCTCAAGCGCACCGACCAGCCCGATCTGCCGTTCGTGGTGCGCTTCAAGTCGCCCGACGCGGGCAGCATCTCGTACCGCGACAAGGTCTTCGGCCTGGTCACCACGCCCAACGCCGCCCAGCAGGACTTCGTCCTCCTGCGGTCCGACGGCGTGCCGCTCTACAACTTCGGCGCGGTCGTCGACGACATCCAGATGGGCATCACGCTCGTGGCGCGCGGCCGCGACCACATGGTCAACACCCCGCCGCAGATCATGCTCTACGAGGCCTTCGACGCGAAGATCCCCGACTTCGCGCACCTGCCCATGATGCTCGCGCAGAGCGGCGAGAAGCTCTCCAAGCGCCACGGCGCGGTCAGCGTGGGCGAGTACCAGGCGCAAGGCTACTCCCCGCGCGCCGTACTCAACTACCTCGCGCGCTTCGGCTGGTCGCACGGCGACCAGGAGGTCTTCTCGCTCGACGAGCTGGTCGCCGCGTTCGACTGGGAGCACTGCAACAAGAGCGACGGCAAGTTCGACGCCAAGAAGTTCCTCGCCATCAACCACGAGCACCTCAAGACGCCGCGCCTGACGGGCGAGGACGAGTACGTCGACCGCCTTCTGCCGTTCCTCGCGGCGCGCGGGGTGCCCGGGCTCGTCCGCGAGCGAGTCCTGCACGTGCTGCCGCTCATCCGCGAGCGCGCCACGACGTTCGTCGACGCCGCCGACCGGCTCGACTTCGTCTTCCGCGATCCGCCGGTCGTCGACCCGGCGGCCGCGGCCAAGTTCCTCGGGCCCGCGAGCGCACCCTTGCTGCGCGAGCTCATCGAAGTGCTCCGCGGCGTCGAGCTCTGGACCGTCCAGGCCATCGAGGCGCGCGTGCAAGCGTGGCTCGAGGACAAGAAGCTGCAGATCAAGGACGTCGCCCAGCCGGCGCGCGTGGCCCTGACGGGGCGCACCGCGAGCCCGGGCCTCTACGAGGTCATCGAGGCCCTGGGCCGCGACCGCGCGATCGCCCGCCTCACTTCCCCTGCTGCTTCGCCCACGAGTCCTTGAGGCCGATCGTCCGGTTGAATACGAGCGCCCCGGGCTTCGAGTCAGGGTCGACGCAGAAGTAGCCCACGCGCTCGAACTGCACGCGGTCGCCCGGCGCGGCGCCCGCGAGCGACGGCTCGACGCGCGCCTGCACGACCTCGAACGACGCCGGGTTGAGGTCCCCGAGAAACTCGTCGCCCTCCTCGCCCGGGTTCTCGGCCCGGAAGAGCCGGTCGTAGAGGCGCACCTCCGCCGGCAGCGAGTGCTTCTCGCTCACCCAGTGCAGGGTGCCCTTGATCTTGCGCCCGTCCTTCGCGTTGCCGCCGCGCGAGTCCGGATCCCACGAGCAGCGCAGCTCGACGATCTCGCCGCGCTCGTCCTTCACGACGCGCTCGCACTTGATGATGCACGCGTTGCGCAGGCGCACCTCGCCGCCCGGCGTGAGGCGGAACCAGCCCTTGGGCGGCACCTCGGCGAAGTCTTCGCGGTCGATGAAGAGCGCCCGCCCGAACGGCAGGCTGCGCCCTCCGCGCGACGGGTCGTCGGCGAACCAGGGCGCGTCGAAGGCGTCCTCCTGCCCCTCCGGGACGTTCTCGAGCACCACGCGCAGCGGGCGCAGCACGCCCATCACGCGGCGGCAGCGCGCGTTGAGGTCCTCGCGCACCGCGTGCTCGAGCAGCGTCACGTCGACGAAGCTGTTGCGCTTGGAGACGCCGATGCGGTCGGCGAACGCGCGGATCGCCTCGGGCGTGTAGCCGCGGCGCCGCAGTCCGGCGATCGTGGGCATGCGCGGATCGTCCCACCCCTTGACGTGCCCGCCCTCGACCAGGAGCTTCAGGCGGCGCTTGGACAGCGTCATGTACGTCAGGTTCAGGCGCGCGAACTCCGTCTGGCGCGGGCGCGGGTCGAACTCCGGCGTCTGGTCGAGGAACCAGTCGTAGAGCGGCCGGTGGTTCTCGAACTCGAGCGTGCAGATCGAGTGCGTCACGCCCTCGATGGCGTCGGAGTACCCGTGCGCGAAGTCGTACATCGGGTAGATGCACCACGCGTCGCCCGTGCGGTGGTGGTGCTCGCGCTTGATGCGGTACATCACCGGATCGCGCAGGTTCTGGTTGGAGGCCTGCATGTCGATCTTCGCCCGGAGCACGTGGGCGCCGTCGGGGAACTCGCCTGCGCGCATGCGGCGCAGGAGTTCGAGGTTCTCGTCGGGCGTCCGGTCGCGATACGGGCTCACGCGCCCCGGCTGGTGGAAGCTGCCGCGCCCGGCGCGCATCTCCTCGATCGTCTGGCTGTCGACGTACGCCTTGCCCTCGCGCACGAGCTTCTCCGCGATCGCGTAGAGCCTCTCGAAGTAGTCCGAGGCGAAGTACATGCGCGCGCCCCAGTCGAACCCGAGCCAGCGCACGTCCTCCTGGATCGACCGCACGAACTCGTCCTCCTCGACGCTGGGGTTCGTGTCGTCGAAGCGCAGGTTGCACACGGCGCCCGGGATGTCCTGGGCGATGCCGAAGTTGAGGCAGATGCTCTTGGCGTGGCCGATGTGCAGGTAGCCGTTGGGCTCCGGCGGGAAGCGGGTCATGACCTTGCCGCCGTTCCTTCCGGCGGCGACGTCGGCCTTGACCACGTCGAGGACGAAGTTGGGGAGCTTGTCGGTCTCTTGCGGCTGGTTCATGGGCGGGGGGCCGTTCGTGATTCGCGAGCGGGGGCGCTCGCCCCGAGGCTGTAGCAATCCGGGGGCCGGCATCCTAGTCTGCGCTCCGCCTTGACGATGGAGCCGGCGGCGGCGGGAGCGACC
>JAJYCT010000086.1 GCA_021778125.1 Myxococcales bacterium | reverse complement strand
CGGGCGTCGCCGGGGCCGCGTCGCCGAGGCGATCGAGCGCCCGCATCAGCAGCGCCTGCGTCGAGCACTCGAGCAGATCGTCGTTGTCGACGGGCCGCAGCTCGACGCGGAACGAGGCGGCGTCCCACGCCAGCGCGCGATAGACGACGTCGGCGCCGCGTGACCGTCCGAGCTCCGCGTCGACGACGTTGCCGTCGCGCAGGTAGATGCGCGCCTCGTCCCCTCCGTGCTCGAGATGCACGAGGCCGCTCGAGCGCGAAGTCTCGAGGCTCTGGAGCAGATCGACGAGCACGAGATCCGCCGTCGTCCCCGACAGGTGCACCGCGCCCGAGGGCCTCTCCTCCGTGACGGCGCGCTGCACGCGGCGCGCGAGCGCGATCTGCGCGATCGCCAGGAGCTCGCGCACGAACACGGGCTTGGTCAGGACGTCCGCGCTGCCGAGCGCCTCGGCGCGTGCGCGGTCCTCGTCGGCGTCGTCGCGCACGAGGAAGATCGCCGGAAGCTCCGACGAGCCTGCACGATCGCGCAGGCGTTCCAGGAGCGAGAACCCGTCGACCTCGCGCAGCCGCGTTGCCGTGACGACAAGGTCCGGCAGCGCGGTGCGCGTCTTCTCGAGCGCCTCGGCGCCGTCGGTCGCCGTCGTGACGGCGTAGCCGGCCTTGCGCAGGTGCAGGTCGAGCACTCGGAGCGTCAGCACATCGGCGTCGACGAGGAGGATGGCGTTCATGGGCGGCGGCATGCTTGGACCGTTTGTCCGCGGACGCAAGCTCGACCGGAGGCCCGGTGAGCCTCGTTCACGTCCCAGATGGTGTGGCTGGAAAGATGGCGTGGGGGCGACCGGCGACGGCGTCAGCCTCGCGTGCCGCTTCCGGCTACCTTCGCGTGCCCGTCCGCCGTGCCCGCATCCACGAGCTCGCCGGCGCGGCGCACGTTGCGGAGCAGTGCCTCGAACGCCCCGCTCGCCGCGTGCACGGTCGCCGCGGGCCCGGTCATCTTGAAGAAGTACGGCAGTCCAGGGCTCTGCACGATGGCTGCGTCGAGCGCCCAGCCGGAGCGCGCCTGCTCGCCGGGATCCATGCCGCTGGTGTACGCGCCCTCGATCTCCACGAGCGTCACGTTCATCCCGGCGACCGCGAACACCCGGCGCCTGGGCTCCGTGGCGCCCGTGAACTGGCTCGCCCATCGCTCGATATTCGCGTCGACGTCACCCCCGGCGCGGCTCACGCTCACCTCGGCGTCGTCCGCGTCGCCCGGCGCGTGCGGCACGCCGTACGTGGCGATGCGCATCGAGCTCGGGTTGGGCAGCGCGCGCCACGCGGGGGGCGCGGTCCACGCGATCGCGGCGGCGTCGTCGTCGGCTTCCGGCTCGGCGGTCTCCGTCGGGGCGCCCGGATCGCCCGGATCGAGCTCCGGATCGGGATCGTCGAGGGGCTCTTCGGACGCGGGCGCCGCTGCCGCGCGCGGCGTCTCGTCCGCGGGCGCGTCGCGCAGCAGCGCGTAGGCCCCGGCGCCGGCCACCGCAACAGCGAGGATGAGCGTGGTGTGAGTCGTGCGCATCGGTCGCACCAGGCGTAACACGGAGGGCGCGCCGGCCCTTCGCGGTCAGGGGTTCGCGGGCGTCACCGTCGCGAGCTGCGCCGTCGTGGCGGACAGCAGCGCCTGCACGAACGGCAGGTTGTGGATCCCGAGCGACAGGTCGTTGTTGACCAGCGCCTCGTTGTAGATGGCGCGCCCGGTGATCGACACGGCGCTCACGATCGGCAGGTTCGTGGAGGCGTGCGTGGGGCCGGCCTGCGCGCTCTGGATCGACAGCACCACCGGCCCGCCCTGGTAGGCGACCCCGGGCACGACGACCGGCGCGCTCGTGCCAGAGCACTCGGCCAGGTTCGCCATCCCCGCGAAGGGGTTGGACGCGAACGTGACCTGGACGCTGCCGAGGTTGCGCCACGGGGTGATGTGCACGGGCGGGCCCCCGCTCACGGCGAAGGGCGCGTACGTCGCCGGCGCGACCGATAGCGGCAGGTACACCTGCGGCATCCCCGAGCCGGTCAGACACAGCGTGTCGAGCGTCGTCGCGTCGCGCACCGTCGTGTTGTACGTGCCTGCGGCCGACAGGAGCGTCCCGAGCGCGCCGAAGACGGCCTGGTCGAGCTGATCGAGCTGCGCCTTCGTCTGCCGGCGGATCGCCGCGCCGTCGAGCGCCGCGCCGTGGCAGCTCGCGCAGATCGTCGTGTCGGTCGCGAACGCGTGGTTGGTGGTGAAGCCAGCGTCCTTCTGCGCGGCCGTGGGGGTGGCGACGTGGCAACCCGCGCACGTCCCGGCGACGGCCAGGTGCGGCGAGGGGTTCGACGCCGGCATGAAGTACGCGTTCGCGCCGTAGAGCACGTCCGCCTGCGGCCCGTTGTGCGGCGTGATGAGCGTCGAGCTGGCGGTGAGGCCGTCTTGGGCGAGGCTCGTGTCGCCGACCGGGGCGAAGGCCGGGCGCGAGTTGTGGCACGCCATGCAGAGGGCGCCGGCGCCCGCGCTCGCGACGATCTGCCCGTTCATGATGGGCTGCGGGATCGTGCCGTAGAGGCGGAGCTGGGCGGGGTTGCCGGCGACGTCGTGCGGATCGTGGCACGCGGCGCACGTCTGCGGCTGCACCGACGCCGGCGTGATGCCGAGCGTCCCGCCGTCGTCGGCGAGCAGGCAGCTGCCCGAGCCGGTGGCCACGCACCCTGCGGCGAGCTGCTCGGCGTACTCGGCGAAGCCCTGCGCGCTGTGGCAGCGCGCGCAGTTGGTCGAGCCGGCGCCCTCGTTGATCGCGACCTGCAGGTTCGCGTGCAGGCTGCCCTTCCACTGCGTGGCCTCGGCGTGGCACTGCGCGCAGACGCCCGCGCCGAACGAGATGGCCGCCGTGTCGTCGGAGCCCATGACGTCGAGGTTCTTGGGGCCGTGGCAGCTCTCGCACTGCACGTTGGCCGCCTGCGCGACCTCGGGCTGCGTCGCGACGAGGTTCGCGTAGTCGCCGGCGTCGAGCGGAGGCATCGTCCAGCCCGCGGCGGTGGCGCGGTCGGAGAAGCCGCCGTTGTTCACGGGCGACGGCGAGTAGCCGAGCGTGTGGCACTGCAGGCACGACGAGCCGAAGGCCGGGCCGAGCAGGCCGTCGATGCCGTCGGCGAACGCCGTCGCGTGCCGGGTCTGCGCCCAGTACGGGAACATGTCCGGCGCGGTGCTCGCGTCGGGCGAGAAGGGAAAGGTCACGGGGCCGACGTGGCAGTTGCTCGAGGTGCAGCCCTGCGCGACGTAGTCGTTGCCGCTCCCCGGCTGGGACGCGATCCCCGAGATCCCATCCCAGCTCGTCGCGTAGACGCTCGTCGTGTTCCCCGAGACCGTCTCGGTCACGGTGTAGCGACCAGGAACGTCGGGGGTGAACGACGGGAACTGCGTCGAGGCGCCCGTCATCGTGGCCGCGGAGGCTGCGGGCACGCCGAGCGTCCAGCTCCAGGTCGTGATCTCCCCGCCGTCGCTCGAGGTCGCCTCGCCCTCGAACCAGGCAGCGGCGTGGATTGGGACGCTGCGCAGGCCGCTCGCGGGCGGCGCCGCCCAGACGGTGGCGTTCGTCGTGACCTTGTGGCCCTCGGGATCGGTGACGGTGAGCGAGAAGTGGTAGTTGCCCGTCTCGTCGAGCGAGAAGGCCATGGGCCCGAAGCGCGCCGGAACGAACGTCCCGCCGTCGAACGGGCCGAGTCCGGCGCCGGGGTTTGCCTCGGGCTTCACGTCCGCGAGCGCGAGCGTCTCGAACGTGATCGACGGAGAGCTCGCGCCGGCGAGCGACGCGGCCGGCGTGCCGCCCGTCTGCGTCCATGCGTACGTGAGCGCTTCGCCGTCGGCGTCGGGGGCGGTCGCCTGCGCGGTGAGCGTGACGGTCGCGCCGAAGCCCGCGGCGAGGTTGTCCGTCACGGCGACGGACATCCCGCCGGCGCTCGCGTCGTCGGTCGCCATCGCGATCGTGACGTGCGTCGCGCCGCTGCTGCCGGCCCGCACGCCCGGATCGACTGCCTCGGTGTAGCCGGTGCGCGTCAGGTCGAGGACGTAGACGCCGGTGTCGAGCTTCGTGAACGCGAACGAGCCGTCGGTGGCGCTCGTCGTGGACTTCGCGCCGGGGTTCAGCGTCACCTTCGCGCCGCCGAGCGCCTTGCCCGTGGCCGCCGCGACGACCGTCCCCACGATGCTCCCAGTGGGCGCCGGGCCGGGGGGGGCAGGGGGCCCGGGAGGCCCGATCTCGCCCGCAGATCCTGCGGGGCCCGGCGGGCCGGCCTCACCGGTCGCGCCGGCGAGCCCCCTGGGGCCGAGCGCGCCCGAGGGCCCTTCGGGGCCGTTGCAGCCGACCGAGAGCGCCAGAACAAAGAGTGTCGCGAGCTGCCGGAGCGTCATGTCGCCTCGCCGACCGGAGAGTGAAGCAATCGCTGCGCCGCCCGGGTCCCGGGAGGGGTCCTCCCACAAAAGGCCTCGCGGCCACGCACGCCCGGATGGGGGCGTGCGGGCCGCGAGGGGGGTCGCCAGGACGCGTGAAAGGGAGGGCGGGTCCGCGTCCTGACGTTTCACGTACCGACTAGGGATTCCACCCTGCCAGCTGCGACGTCGTGGCCTGGATGACCGAGTTCGTCCACGGGTAGTTGTGGAGTCCGCCCGAGCCTTCGTTGCTCAGAGTTGCGAAATTCCAGATGGCCTTGGCCGGGATCGTGCTGTACGGCGACGGGGTGCCGTCGGTCCCCGGGAACAGGTACGCCGGGCTTGTCATGCCGCAGTTCGTGCCGTTGCCCGTGCCGTTGCCCACCAGGATGGTGGACATGGACACGCTGAGCTTCGTCGTCGTGGCCGAGCCGATCGCGCTCGCCATGGTGACGTCGGTCACGTCGTAGTACGGGAACGTCACCGTGTTGTTCAGGGTGATGGTCACACTCGTCGTGCCGCCGTCGCGCATCGACACGCTCTTGAGGTTCCCTGGAGCGATGTAGACGTTCGAGATCGGCGTCGGGAAGGGCACCGCAGGGGCGACCTGCGAGGAGTTGCAGCTCCCGCCCGTGCACTGCGCGTCGGAGACCCGGCTCGCCTGCACGCAGAGGCCGGTGACAGCCGCCTTGGTGATGGCCGTCTGGACCTTGCTCGTGATCGTGCTGCTCATCGCCGATAGCTCGTTGGCGACCTGGGCCTGCAGCGCCGCGCCGTCGACCGCAGCGCTGCCGTGGCAGTTCTGGCAGATCGTCGTGTCGGTGGCGAAGCTGTGGTTACTCGAGAAGCCGTTGGCGGCCTCGGTGGCCGTCGGGAGCTTCACGTGGCAGCCGACGCACGTGTCCTGGATGGCCATGTGCGGCGACGGGCTGAAGCGCGGCACGAAGAAGGCGTTGAAGCCGAACAGGGCCTCGGTGGCCGTCGAGTCGTGCGGCGTCTCGATGTACGGAGCGCTGTTGACCGTGTCGGTGTGCTCACCGTTGCGGCCGTTGTGGCACGCCATGCAGATGGCGCCCTCGCCGACGCCGCTGAAGGTGCCCATGCCGTTGGGCAGGCCGGGCAGGCCGTCGTAGATGCGCAGCTGCTTGCACGCGGGGTCGCCGTTGTTGGCCTGCTGGCTGCAGTCGACCGGGCCGACGCCCGAGTCGCTGCCGTACGCGGCGCTGTACGCGGCGTTGCTGTGCGGATCGTGGCAGGTCTGGCACGTCTGGCTCTGCACCTGCTGCGCGTTGAGGCCGAGCGACGAGAGGTACGTGGCCGTCGGCGCGTTACTGCCGTTGCTCGCGAGCTTCTGGTCGTCGGTCGTGATGAAGTCGTAGCGACCCGTCGCGCCGTTGTTCAGGAGCCTCACGTACTCGGCGAAGCCCTGGCCCGAGTGGCAGCGCGCGCAGAACTGCGCGCCGCTCTGCGGGTCGGCGCCGCCGAGCGCCGTAGAGGACTTGCTCTCCACCGTGGCGCGCGAGATCGCGAGCTCAGTGTTGGCGTGGCCGGTGAGCGCCCACTGGCCCGGGAAGACGTGGTTGCTGGTCTCCTCGTGGCAGCTGCCGCAGACCGAGGCGCTCCAGTCGATGCGGGCGCCCTTGAACGCCACCTCCACCGAGTTGTTGCTGAGGTTTCCCGGGTGGCTGCCGGCCGCGCCCAGGGCGGGGCCGTGGCAGTTCTCGCACTGGATCCCGCCCAGGTACCCGAGCGTCGGGTAGTTGGCGACCATGTCCGAGTAGCTCGTGGACGTCATCGGGTTCGGGTACTGCCAGAGGCCGCCGTCCGGACCCTTCTCGGTATTCATCTCGTAGTAGAAGCCGCCGTTCGCCGCGGTCTGCGCGGTGGCGACCTCGTCCCAGCCGGTGGTGTGGCACTCGAGGCAGCTCTCGCCGAAGTGGCTCGTCGCGAGGCCGTCAACCTTGCGCTTCATCGCCGACTCGTGCGCTGTGTTCTGCCACGGCGTGAACTTGTCGGGAGCGGTGCTGCCGTTGTGGCAGGAGACGCAGAGGCTGGCCGTCGGGTTGCCGTTCATCACGCCGAGCCACTGCCCGGCGAAGACGTTGAGCGTCACCGTCTGCGTGCCGTACGAGCCGCCGCTGCCGGGGCCCGCACCCTGGCCCGGGCCGACGACGCCGGCGTCCGCGGCCAGCGCGGCCGACGAGGACTCGGTCAGGCTGAACGTGTACGTGCCTCCGGCCGGCGGGGTGAAGTGCGGGAACTGCGTCTTGGCGTCCGCCAGCGTCGGGCACGTGAGCGCGGCGCCGTTCGGATCGACGCACGACGTGAGGGTCCACGACCACGAGTCGTTGGCCCACTTGAAGAGCGTCGGGCTCTGCTGCTTCCAGTTTGGCGCGGCGAACGTGTCGCCCTGCAGGTACACGGGCGTCCCGACCGGGACGTCCGCGACGCCGGCAAGTTGCCAGGTGGAGCGGAGGCCCTGCGAGAACGTGTAGTTGTGGCCCTCCGGGTCCTTCACGGTCACCGACACCGTGTACCGGCCGGTCTCGTCGGGGTTGACGGGTACGACGCCGAGGCGCGCGAGGTAGCCCGGACCGCCGTTGTAGAACGTGTAGCCGCAGTCCTGGCAGACCTCGACGCTCTTGGCCTGCATGAGCGTCATCGTCGTGAACGCGGCGGAGGTCGACGTGGAGGTCGGGGCCGGGCTGTTGAAGGTGTAGGCGCCGGACATGTTCGCCGACGTCGCCGCCGTGGAGATCTTCCACGCGTATGTGAACGTCGACGCGTCGAGCGTCGGTTCCGCGGTGTCGGTGAGGCTCGTCACGCCGATGCTGACCGTCGTGCCGTAGCCGACCGCGAACGGGTCGAGCGCGTTGCCGCCCGGGTCGGTGACGCTCAGCTGGAAGGTCGGCGCGTCAACGCCGGCGGTGGTGTCCGGGGCCATCGTGACGGCGAGGATCGTCGGGCCGGCGACCGAGGTGCCGACCTGTACGCTCTTGGACGTGAAACCCGTGCGCGCGAAGGACACCGTGTAGGCGCCGATCGGCTGGTTCGGGAACGAGAACGTGCCGGTGGGGTCGGTCGTCGCGGTCGTCGGGGCCCCTCCGTCACCTACGCCGCCGTTGCTCAGGGTAACCGTCACGCCCGCGAGCGGACGGCTGTCGGTCGTCGAGATGACCGTTCCCTGGATGCTGGCGGTGGTCGGGGCGGGGGCTCCGGCCTCGCCGGCCGCGCCAGCTTCTCCGGCGGGTCCTCCCGGACCTCGTGCTCCGGCCTCGCCGGCCGGTCCTGCGGGACCTTGCGGGCCGGTTGCGCCGGCCTCACCTTCAGGCCCTTGCGCGCCCGCCGGACCCTGGCTGCCGCTCCCGCAGCCCAGGATAAGAGCGGAGAGCGCGCTCACTACGAGCGTTCGAGCTCCATGCATGATTGACCTCACGGTGGTGGGGAAACCAAGCGGCCGCACTAGCAATCCCGGGGCCGGCCTCAGGCGCGTGGGAATGCGGGGAGTTGCGCGCCGGCGTCCTCGCCTCCGATGGTCACTTCTTCGCGAGGGTGCACGCTTTGCGTCACGCGCGAGGGCCCACGCAAGGTCCTGTCGTGCAGAACTCGCGTGCAGCGCGCAGATTGGCGCCGGGGCGGGCGGTAGGAACGTCGATTGCTGTGGCGACCTCCGTGCGGCAGGCCGCGTTTGCTCTCGTGATGGTGCTCGGGTGCTCCGAGCAACGTGGTCCGCCCCCGCCCGGAGGTGAGCACTCGGAAGGGTGGACCGATCCGTCGAGCACCAACTTTCACGCGAAGTGGCTCGCGCAGAACGCCTTCCCGTTGCCGCGCTGCCAGCAGTGCCACGGCGAGGACTACGCGGGCGGCGCGGTCGGCGTGAGCTGCACCCAGTCGGGCTGCCACGTGCAGGCGCCCACCGCGTGCACGACGTGCCACGGCGCGGGCGGCACGCCGCGGCCACGCGAGGGGGCACACTGGGCGCACCAGGCATTCTGCAGCACGTGCCATGTCGTGCCGGTCCAGACGACCGAGAGCGTCCAGCAGCACGCGAGCGGCGACGCGTCGACGCTCGTGGAGTTCAGCGGCCTCGCCGTGCCCGACGGCGGCGCCGACGCGGCGCCCGCCTGGGATCCGGGCATGCAGCGCTGCACGAACACCTACTGCCACGGCGCTGCCTCTCCCACGTGGACGAGCGGCGCGCAGATCCCGTGCAGCGGGTGCCACGGCGCGCCGCCCGCGAACCATGCGCGCTGGCAGCGTGTGGCCTCGTCGCCCGCGGCGTGCGCCTCGTGCCACCCTGATCCTTCCGGGTCGACACACCTCAACGGAGTCGTCGACATCACGGTGACGTCGTGCACGGCGTGCCACGGCTCGGACGGGCACCCGAACCCGCCCCTGGCGCTCGACGGCGCGACCGACCCTTCGGATCGCGGCGTCGGGGCGCACGTGCGCCACCTCGACGGGACGCTGCCCGACCGGATCAGCCAGCCCCTGCTCTGCAACGACTGCCACGTCGAGCCGACGCAGGTCGTGCAGCCGGGGCACTTCGATCAGGCGCAGACGGTGGTCCGCTTCCCGTTCGGCGGGGCGTACGACCCTTCCGGCCCGACCTGCAGCGTGTGGTGCCATTTCGATCGCTCGCCGGGCCCCGTGTGGACCGACGACAGCGGTCGCTACCGCAAGTGCGACGCGTGCCACGGGTTCCCTCCGACGGTCACCCGCGAGAACAACCCCCATCCCAGCGTTCCCGGCGAGCTGTCCGCCTGTCAGCGCTGCCATCCCTTCGGGCCGACGACGCACGTGAACGGCGTCGTCGACTTCCTGCAGCCATGAGGCGCGCTCTGCTCCGCCGCGCTTCGCTGCTCACCGGCGCCCTTGCGTTCGGCACGCCGGCCTCCGCCTCCGCCGATCCGTACCGGCTGCGCGTCGACTCCGTGGGCTACACCCAGTCGCCCCAGTCGCCGGTGGGGCTCATCGTCCTTCAGGGCGACGACAAGGCGAACCAGTACGTCGACGGCGAGGCGCTCGTCTGGGCGGGCAGCCAGAGCGGCAACGCCGACGTGCTCACGGCGCTCGTGCGCCTGCACGACCCGCACAACTACGGCGAGCTACGCCTCGGGCGGCAGCTCCTTACGGTGGGTGCGCTGCGCCCGATCCACGTCGACGGAGCCGACGCGCGCCTGCGCGCTCCCACAGGCACGAGCGTCGAGGTCTTCAGCGGCGTGCCCGTCCAGCCGCAGTTCGCCTACCGCGCATGGGACTGGGTGACCGGCGGCCGCGTGGGGCAGATCGTCGGCCAGAACACCACGTTCGGCATGTCTTACCTGCAGCAGCGCGACGACGGTCGCGTCTCGATCGAGGAAGCCGGGCTGGACTTCGCCTCGGCGCCGGCGTCCTGGCTCGACGTGGCGGCGCACGGCGCCTACGACCTCGTGGACCCCGGGCTGGCCGAGGCGACCGTGTCGCTGGCGAGCCGCCTGGGCGACCTGCGACCGGAGGTCTACGCGACGCAGCGATCACCGTCGCGCCTCATCCCGGCCACGTCGCTCTTCTCCGCCCTCGGCGATACGCCGTCGCAGACCGTGGGCACCGCCGTGATGTGGCGGATGTTCCCCCGCCTGGACGTGCTGCCGATGGTCGCGGCGCGCAGCACCGACGGGGACCTGGGGCTGGACGGGACCTTTCGCGTGACGTTGCGCCTCGACGATCGTGGCGACGGGGCCATCACGGGCGAGCTCCGGCGGCAGGGCTCCGGGCCCGACCGGTGGAGCGGCTTCCGCGGCGCGCTGCGCGTCCCGGTGGTCGCGCGCGTCCACGCCTCCACGGAGCTCGAGCTCGTCGCGCCCGACGACCCGCGTGGACGGGGCTCGCTCTGGCCCTGGGGCCTCGTCGCCCTGCGGTGGGCGCCGATCGAGCACTGGGAGGTGGCCGCGGCGGTCGAGGCGGCCTCCACGCCGACCGCGACGCGCGAGGTCAACGCGCTCGGGCGACTGAGCTGGGCGTGGGGGGCGCGATGAAGCGCGCTGTCGTCCTGCTCCTGCTCGCCCTCCTGCTCGTCGCATGCGCGCGCGTGCTCGGCATCCGCCCGGCCGAGCGCAAGCCGTTCCCGCACCACGAGCACGTCACCAAGGGCGGCGTGACCTGCGTGCAGTGCCACAAGGGCATCATGACGGCGACCGAGAACGATCCGCTGCACCTGCCCGACACTGCGACGTGCACGAGCGCGGGCTGCCACGCGCAGCCGCACGATCCGCACCCGTGCAAGGACTGCCACGGCCTTCAGTCCACGCGCGAAGAGGCGCAGATGGACCTCGACAACCTCAAGTTTCAGCACCTGACGCACAACCGGAGTCTCAAGGGCAACTGCGCGTATTGCCACCAGGGTGTGCAGACCAACTCGGACCACGTGCGGCCGCCGATGGCCGTGTGCCTCACGTGCCACGAGCACCAGGACGACTTCGCGCAGGCCCGCACGTGTGACCGCTGCCACAGGGACATCCGGGGGGAGGGCGTACGCCCCACGAGCCACGTCGCCCACGACGGCGACTGGCTGCGCGAGCACGGCAACCGCGCCTATTCCGCGCGCGACCTCTGCGCGACGTGCCACGCCGACAAGTTCTGCGCGGGCTGCCACGGGCTCACCGTGCCGGCGCTGCCCGAGAAGATGGCGTTCGACGATACGCTCCGTGCCGGCGTGCACCGGGCGGGCTTCGACTCGCGCCACTCGCTCGAGGCGCGCACGCAGCCCGGCCTCTGCACGACGTGCCACGCGACGGGGGAGTTCTGCGAGAGCTGCCACGCCCGAAACGGCGTCGACGTGGGCTCGGGCGGCGCGAGCCCGCACCCGCCGGGGTGGGTCGGCACGCGCGGCGAGCGCAACGATCACGGCCCGGCGGCCTGGCGCGATCCGTCCATCTGCGCGGCCTGCCACACGGGAGCGGGCGAGCAGCTCTGCATCGGATGCCACAGGGTCGGCGGCGTGGGAGGCAACCCGCACCGGGCCGGGTGGACGAGCAACAAGAGGCCGACCATCGACCAGCCGTGCCGGTCTTGTCACGAGGGTGCACCATGAACAGGCAGCGTGAAGCAGTGTGGACGATCGGGGGCCTCGCCCTGCTGGTGGGCCTCGCCTGCGTCGGGTGCGAAGGGCCGGCCGGTCCGGCGGGCGTCGCCGGGCCCGGGGGAGAGTCCGGCGAGGCCGGGCTTCCGGGAGCGCCGGGGGAGGTGGGGCCTCCGGGGCAGAACGCGGAGGCGGCCCCGCCGCCCAGGCAGCGCACCGCGAGCGGACCGGGCATCCACCTGGACGTGACGAGCGCGGTCGTCGACGCATCGGGCGTCGTGGCCGTGGGCTTCACGGTGACCGACGGAGCGGGCAATCCGCTCGACCTCCACGGCGTCTTCACGGACGGCGCCGTCGTCGCCAAGTTCGTCCTGAGCGCGCTCGGACCGGCCGACGCGGGCGCGGCGCCCGCAGAATATACGGCCTACACGCAGCAGGGGCACGCCGGCGTCGACGGCGGCACGACCATGGTGCCCGACTCCGATCTCGGCGGGACGATCAGCGAGGTGGGCGAGGGGCAGGGAACGTACGCGTACACGTTCGCCACCAGGCTCCCGCCGGGCTACGCCGCGACGGCGACGCATACGGTCGGCGTCTGGGCGACGCGCGTCTACGGCGGCGAGACCTACGTGGTCAACACGCTCTTCGACTTCGTGCCCGCGGGCGGCGCGGTCGGCGCGACGCGCGACATCGTCACGACGCTCGCGTGCAACCAGTGCCACAACCCGCTCGGCTATCACGAGGGCGACACGGCGCGCCGCGAGGCGAGGCTCTGCGTCCTATGCCATTCGTCGGCCGCGGTCGACCCCAGCAACGGGAATTCGCTCGCCATGCCCGTCATGGCGCACAAGATCCACCGCGGGCGCTTCCTGCCGAGCGTGGTCGCGGGAGGCAGCTACCAGCTCACCGAAGATACGACGTCGGCGGACGCGGGAACCGACGCCTCGCTCGCAGCGCCGACGCTCATCGACCACTCCGAGGCCTGGTTCCCGGGCGACGTCCAGAACTGCAAGATGTGCCACCAGGGCACGCAGGGCGGCGTGTGGAGCACCGCTCCGAGCCGCGCGGCGTGCGGTGCGTGTCACGATCTCACCTCGTTCGTCTACCCGCCGCCTCCCGGGATGACCCTGCACACCGGCGGCAAGCAGGCCGACGACACCGGGTGTCTCAACGCGACCTGCCACGGCCCGAACGACAAGTACTCCGTCGCCGCGGTGCACCTGACGCCGTCGACCGATCCGGCGGCGCCGCAGCTTGCGCTCACCCTCCGCGGCGTCGATGCCACGCAGCCCGGGCAGACGCCGGTCGTGCACTTCTCCGCGGCGGAGAACGGCCAGCCGCTCGACATCCTCACGACGCCGCTGCCCTGGCTGGCCGTCACGCTGGCCGGTCCGACCACCGACTACAGCCAGGCGGAGCCGGTGACGTACACGATCGAGAACGGCGCGACCGTCTCGGGCCTGGTGCTCGACGGTGCGGTCGGCAGCTACGCGTTCACGCTCCCGGCCCCGATCCCGGCGTCTGCCACGGGAAGCTACGCGGTGGGCATGGAGGGCTATCTCGCGCCGAACCCGCCGGGGGGCCCCGTCTACGCGGCGCTCAACCCCGTCGCGTACGTCGCGGTCACCGATCCCGCGCCAGTCCCGCGCCGCACGGTCGTCGACCGGAACAAGTGCAACAGCTGCCACTTCGACCTCTCGGCGCACGACGGGGCGCGCAAGAGCCCCGAGTACTGCGTCCTCTGCCACACACCGAACAAGGTCGCCGATCTCGGGATCGCCCGCTTCGAGGTCCCGAAGACCGTGGCGCCGTCGGTCAACTTCAAGGTGCTGGTGCACAAGCTCCACACGGGTCACGAGCTGTCGAACGGCTACGTGCTAGGCGCGGAGCCGGGGCCGACGACCACGAACCCCGCGGGCACGCCCGTGGACTTCGGAAAGGTCTACTTCCCCGGCGACCGGCGAGCGTGCTGGGCGTGCCACGCCTCGACCAGCTACCTGCCGCCGCTCGCCGGCACGCAGATCCCGACGATCACGCAAGAGGTGCTCGCCTGCACGGATCCAACGCTCGATGCGAGCGCGTACTGCCAGACCCGGGTCGTGCAGAGCACCCAGACGCTCGGACCCCTTGGTTCGGCGTGCACAGCCTGTCACGACCAGACGTCCACCGTGGCGCACGCCGAGGTCAACACGGCATCGGACGGGACCGAGGCCTGCGCGACGTGCCACGGGCAGGGGCAGCAGTGGGACGTCCAGGCAGTCCATGCGCTGCCGCCGTAGCCCGCATGCAGCGACTGCTCCGGGGCGCAAGATGTGCACCCCGGGGCGCCGGCGCGCGCGCCGTTCGAGCGCGCCTCGACCGGCGGCACGAAGCCCGCAAGGAGGAGCTCTCATGGCCATCCGACTCTCCCCGATGCTGCTACTGCCGGCGGTCCTTGGGGCCGCCGTGGCCGCGTACTTTCTGACGGATCGCGCGCCGTCTACGGTCGAGGCGGCCGCGGCGGCGCCGCCCACCGAGACCGCGGCCTCCCCGCGCGTCGCGCCTGTCGCCGCGCCGTCGGAGGCCCTGCCGCCCAACCACCCGCCGATCTCCGGGCTTTCCCCCCGCGGGGACGTGGGCATGGGTGGCGAAAACCAGCAGCCGCCCTCGATCTCCTGGATCACGCCGAAGGACTGGTCCACGCAGTCCAGCGAGAGCTCGATGCGCCTCGCGACGTACAAGGTCGGCGATGGCGCGGAGCTCTACGTCGTGCGCGCGGGCGGGACGGTCGACGCGAACGTGGACCGGTGGGCGGGGCAGTTCGACGGTTCGCCCAGGCCCGTGCGCACCGACAAGCGCGTCCGCGGCCTTTCCGTGACCGTCGTGCGCATCGACGGGACCTTCCTTGGAGGGGGCATGGGGGCCGCGCCCGAGAGGCACGAGCACTGGTCGATGCTCGCGGCGATCGTCGCGTCGACCGGCTCGCCGTACTTCTTCAAGATGGTCGGCCCGACGGGGCAGGTCGAGCACGCCCGCGCGTCGTTCGACGCGCTGGTGGACAGCCTGGCGCCGCGGTCGGGCGACTGAGAGAAGCGGGCGTGACCAGCGTGCGCGACAGAACCATCGAGTGGGCGCGGTCGGCGGGGCTGCTGGCCGCGTCGCTCGGCGTGGTCGCGTGCCAGAGCTCCTCGAGCGGCGGCGCGGCGCCGAGCATCTCTGCCGCCATCGGCCCCGAGGGTGGCTCGCTCGTCGCGTCCGACGGGACGCGCGTCGACGTCCCCGCGGGCGCGCTTCCCGCCACCGCGACGCTCACGCTGCGCGCGGCCAGCGGGGTCGCCGCGCCCGCCGGCGGCGCGTTCGCGTCGACGCCGTGGACGCTCGAGCCGGACTGGCTGCAGTTCGCCGAGCCGATCACCGTCACGTTCCCGATCGAGCCCGGGCGTCTCGACGGAGGCGCGATCGTCGCGTCGACGGCGCAAGGCGTGTCGGGCTACCTTGCGTTCGCCGCCACGCGGGTCGACGGCTCGCACGTCGCGGCTCGCACGACGCACTTCGCGACCGGGGGACCGGTCGAGGCGACGTGTCCGGCGATCTGCACGGGGTCCGTGACCGGAGGCGAGACGTCGTTGCGGTGCGCCACGACGTGCCTGGGCCACGCGTACCTCCTGTCGTGCGCGGGGCCGCCCGAGTCGACGCCTTGCACGTGCAGCGTCGACGGCGTCGTCACCGGCGCTGCCCGCCTCGACACGCGCGACGGCGGCGCCGCGCCGATCTACCTGTCGTTCTGCGAGCTCCCCGCGAGCTCGCTCATGACGACTGTGTCCACCGCTGGGGACGCGGGTGCTGACTGAGGGCGGGTCCAGGAAAGGCCACACCGTGGAGGCAAAGCGACAGCGACCGGGCTTCTACCGCAACTGGGTGACCTACGCGGGCGGGTTGCTCGTGCTCGTCGGCGTGGTCCTCACGCTGATGGGGGTCGTCTTCCAGTTCAGCATTCGCAAGCCCGGGCCGTACGCCGGGATCATCACGTTCCTCATCTTCCCGTCGATCGGCGTAGGCGGCGTCGTCCTGGCGCTGCTCGGCGGGTGGCGGGAGTCGCGCCGGCGGCGCCGCGTGGGCAGTGCCGAGGCCCTGCCCTTTCCGTCGCTCGATCTCAACGATCCGCGGCAGCGCCGGCGCTTCGGGATCCTCGCGGTCGTCGCGTCGGTGCTCTCCGTCGTCTTCGCGTTCGCCGGGTACAACGGCTTCCTGCTGACCGAGTCGGTCCCGTTCTGCGGCAGCACCTGCCACACGCAGATGGGCCCCGAGATGACCGCCTACCGGTCCTCTCCGCACGCGGACGTGCCGTGCGTCGACTGCCACGTCGGCGACGGGGCGGGCCACTACCTCATGTCGAAGCTCAACGGCGTCAAGCAGCTCGCCGCCGTGGCCTTCCACAGCTACGGCCGGCCGATCCCCACCCCCATCAAGGGCCTGCGCCCGGCGCGCGAGACGTGCGAGGAGTGCCACTGGTCGGCCAAAGCGTGGGGCGCGCAGCTCTATCAGCGTCCGCACTTCCGCTACGACGAGAAGGCCACGCCCGAGCAGATCACGATGCTCATCAAGACCGGCGGCGGCGAGAGCGCGTACGGCGCAGGGATCCACTGGCACATGGCCGTCGAGAACGAGGTCACGTTCGTGGCCGAGGACGACCAGATGCAGCGCATCCCGTGGGTCCGGGTGAAGCGGAAGGACGGCAGCGTGACCGAGTACTTTCGCACCGACAAGAAGGTCGACTCCTCGACGCTGGCGGCGATGACCAAGCACACGATGGACTGCATCGACTGCCACAACCGCCCCGCGCACACGTTCGAGGCGCCGGACGTCGCGGTGGACCGTGCCTTGGCGGTGGGTGTCTTCTCGTCCACGCTGCCGTGGGTCAAGTCGATCTCGGTTGACGCCCTCTCCAAGGACTACCCGAGCCGCGACGCCGCGCACGCGGGGTTCCGGAAGGACATCACCGCCTTCTACGCGGAGCGCTACCCGGACGTGGCCTCGGCGCGCACGGCAGACATCGACAAGCTCGTGGCCGGCCTCTCCGACATCTACGATCGGAACGTCTTCCCCGAGATGAACGTGAGCTGGGCGACGTACCCCTCGAACCTGGGGCACCGCAACTCGCCGGGCTGCTTCCGCTGCCACGACGGCAAGCACGTCTCGCCCGACGGCAAGGCCCTCCTGTCCGAGTGCAAGGCCTGCCACACCGAACCGCAGCGCGGACCGCTGACGGGTATGGGGGAGGCGATGGGTAGCGTCGAGAAGGACTGGCACCCGTGGCAGATGCCCGAGAAGCACCTGGCGATCGCGAAGCACAAGGAGATCCAGTGCTACGAGTGTCACGTGGCCGGCCGCCGCCCGAAGACCGAGTGCAACGAGTGCCATAGTCACTGAGCGCTCCGCTCGGCGGCGGTCGCGGCGCGATCCGCGCACGAGCGGGCTGGCCGTCACCCCGCGAGCGTCACGTGCTGCGCGAGGAGCCAGCGGATCCACCCCGCGAGCCCCTCGCCCGTCCGGGCCGAGACGGCGATCGAGTTGGGCACAGGCATCACGCGCCCCAGGGCGTCGTCGATGGCCTCGAGCGACACGTCTCCCAGGTGCGGCAGCAGATCGATCTTCGTGATGACTACCAAGAT
>JAJYCT010000487.1 GCA_021778125.1 Myxococcales bacterium | reverse complement strand
GGCTCGGCGGGGCGCGGGGCGGGCGGGGGCGCCGCCGGCGACACGTCGGTCCGGGTGCCGTCGGCGCGCTCGATGCGCGCGATGTCCGGCCAGGCCACCGTCGCGATCTCGCCGGTGGCGAGCTGGATGCGCGCGCGATCCCCCGGGATCGCGTCGACCAGCGTGCCGCGCAGGATGCCGCTGTTGCGCAGGACGATGACGTCGCCCCCGCCCGTGGCCGGGGGGTCCGGGCGCGGCGCGCCCTGGGCCCACGCGACCGACGGGCCGGCGAGGACGGCCAGGTGCGTCGCAGCGAGCAGGAGCAGGGCGCGAGGGAGCGGGGCGACGAGAGACATGCGCCCAGGGTGAACCACCCCGCGCCGGACGCAAGGGGCGTCCGCGGCCTGGCCCGGCCCGGGGACGGGTCCTACGATGGGAAGCGTCATGGCCGCGAAGGATGCCCCGGGCACGCGCGCTCACCTGTCGCGGTTCTGGTTTCTGCACGCGCCCTTCGCGGCGGCCGTCGTGGCCACGATGGGGGCCATGTGCCTCGTGCTCGGGGCCTTCGAGCTGCGCGACCAGCTCCGGTTCGAGGTGGCGCCGCCGCGCGGCGACTACCGGTTCGCCGCGCTGCTGACGGGGCCGGGGCTCGTGGCCTTGCTGGTCGGCCTCGTGCTGGTGCGCGACCGCTGGCGGGACCTGCGCGACGGCCAGGCGCAGCTCCTGGGCAAGGCGGTCCCGCTGCGCAGCACGCGCTCCGCGCGCCTCACGCTCGCCCTGCAGTTCATCCCGTTCCCGCCGCCCGAGGGCTGGTCCAGGCCCGTGTCGCCGCGCGGCACGGTCATGTGGCACTTCCAGACCCCCGGCGAAGACGTGGCGGTGTGGGTCGTGCTCGCGCGGTACGGGCCGAAGGTCTACGCCGCGCTCGCGCGGCGGGGGAGCGCCGAGCACGTCGACGACGCGCGGGCGCTCGAGGTCCTCGGCCACCTGCAGGACGTGACCGAGTTCATCGAGGTCGAGGAGACGCCGAGCGCCGTGGCCGAGCGGTTGCCGGGCGCGCGGACCTGGCTCGCGCTGGAGCGCGACGCCGCGGCCGCGATGGCGCGCCCGCCGAAGGCGCCCGTCCCCGTCGACGCGAAGCTCAACGAGCACCTGCGCGCGGCGCGCCGGTACCTGCCCGCGAAGCTGCCGGTCGGGTGGTCCACGCCCGTGGCGTTCACCGAGCCCGCCGAGGGGTGGGACGACGGCGCGTGGATGATCGACGACGACGACGTCGTCATCCTCGCGTGCCTGGTGACCGCGCAGGGCCGCGTGAAGCTCGCGGTGACGATCTTCTGCCCCGACCAGACGGTCGTCACCGAGGCGCGCGCCATGGACGTCCTCAAGAACTTCCGCGGCGTCAGCGAGTTCGAGCAGACCGACCTCGAGGAGGGGATCGCGGGGGCGCGGATGTACCTCGGCGAGCTGCAGCGCGGCGAGGGCAAGCTGTTCAACTGACCGCACCCCGGCCTTGCCGCGGCCCTGCCGGGGCGTGGTAGGCGGGGGGCATGCCCGACGCCGTGCGCTCCGCCGCGCTGCTCCTCGCCTCCAACACCTTCATGACGCTCGCCTGGTACGGGCACCTGCGCCTGCGGAGCGTCCCCCTGTGGGCGGCGATCCTGGGGAGCTGGGGCATCGCGCTCTTCGAGTACATGCTCCAGGTGCCGGCCAACCGCATCGGGTACCGCACGCTCTCGGCCTACCAGCTCAAGATCATGCAGGAGGTCATCTCGCTGGGCGTCTTCGTGGTGTTCGCGCAGCTCGCGCTCGGCGAGGCGCTGCGCGCCAAGCACGCCGTCGCGCTCGCGCTCGTGCTCGCGGCGGTCGCGGTCGCGTTCCGCTGAGAACGTGCGAGGATAGGGGGCACGCCGATGGACCTCCTGTCACGCCCCCGCCTCGAGCAGCTCCGCGACGCCCTGCGGGCCCGCGGGCAGCGCCCGTCGATCGTCCTGGCGGGGCCCGCCGAGCTGCAGGAGGCCGTGCAGCTCGTCGAGGAGTGGGGGGCGTTCGTCGAGCTCATGTACCTGGTGATGGCCGCCGACCGCCGCGTGAGCCACCTGGAGCGCGAGGTGCTGCGCGGCGCGCTGGCCCTGCTCTCGGGCGAGCGCGTGCGCACGCGCCACATGGAGGCCATGCTCGACTCGGCCGCGCGCAACGTGGCCAGGGAGGGGGCCGAGCGCCGGCTCGACGCCGCCATCGCGGCGCTCCGCGGCCACGCGGCCCGGGCCGAGTCGGCGCTCGTGGTCGCGGCGGCGATCGCCGCGGCCGACGATCGCGTCGTGCCCGAGGAGCACGCGCTGCTGCAGCGCCTCGTGCGCGATCTCGGCGTCGATCGCGCCCGGGGCGACGAGCTGCTCGGGCAGCGCCAGCGCCTCGTCGTGCGCGCGCCGGCCTGACGGGCCGCGGGGGGCGCTCGTCAGTCGTCGCGCCCGCCGCGTCCGGCCTTGGTGCGCGCGCGGTGCTTCTTCTCGGAGAGGCGCCGCTCGACGCTGCCCCGGGTGGGCTTGGTCGAGCGCCGGAGGCGCGGCCGCGGCAGCGCGCGCGCGACGAGCACGCGCACCTTCTCGCGCGCGTCGTCGAGGTTGCGCCGCTGGTCGCGCGTCACCTGGCTGACGACGACCAGCCGCCCCTCGGCGTCGAGCGCGTTCTCGCAGGCGCGGCGGAGGCGCTCGCGGGCGTCGGGGGCGAGGCCGACGATGCGGGCGAGCTCGACGCGCAGCTCGATCTTGCTCGCGACCTTGTTGACGTTCTGCCCGCCCGGCCCGCTCGCCCGCACCGCGCGGAACGACAGCGCCTCGGAGGGCACGACGACGTCGGGACGGACGACGATGGCCTCGAGCATGGCGTCAGCGAGCGCCGGGGGCGGGCGCCGCGCGGAGGATCTGGTCCGGATCGCCCAGGAACTCGTAGTGCATCGTGTCCTCCAGGACGTCGTGGCCGAGCCAGTAGAAGCCGTAGCGCTCGAAGGCGTGGACCCAGCACTCGGGCATCTCCATGCGGTCGTACTCGCTCCGGGCGGCCCGCCGGCAGCGCGGCGCGTCGCTCCAGGGCTTCACGCAGCCGCAGCACGTGTTGATCGCCGGATCGACGTCGATCGCGATCCCGAACGCGTGGTTGGTCACCTCGCCGCCGCGGTACGTGTTCTTCGCGCGGATGCCGCCCAGGGCGTGGGCCGTGTACGGGTGGTCGGCGCACGAGCGGCGGATCTCCTCCTCCACGCACGCGAGCGCGGGCACGACCTTCCTGTGCATCCGCACCGGCAGGCCCATGAACGTCGTGTCGACGACGTACGAGGCCGCCGGGCGCGCGTCGGGCCCGCGGTGGCCGAAGCCCGGGAAGTAGCCGTACGTGTCGGTCCGGTACTGGATCGCGCGCTCGTTGCCGCCGGGGGCCCGCAGGAAGTTGCCGCGGATGAGGAAGTCCTGGGGGCTCTGCTCGTTGCACGCGCTCGTGGCGGTCGACGCCGGCGGCGCGACCTCCACCTTGGCGGCGGCCGAGGACGCGAGGGCCGGCTCGGGCGCCGGCGGCGCGCCCGCGTCGGGCGCCCCG
>JAJYCT010000486.1 GCA_021778125.1 Myxococcales bacterium | reverse complement strand
CTTGGCTTCGCCGGGTACCAGTCGCGCTTGCGGATCTCGACGCCCGTGCCCGCCAGCTTCGCATCGAGCACGCCCAGGTCCGAGCCCCGGTAGTGGTACGGGAAGAGCACGCTGGGCTTGAACGCAGCGACGCACTCGGCCGCCTCGTCGGGCGGCATCGTGTACGGGAGGTTCATGCACACGAAGGCCACGTCGATCTTCTCGAGCGCCTTCATCTCGGGCGTGCACTCGGTGTCGCCCGACACGTAGACGTGCAGCGCATCGAACGCGAGCTCGTAGCCGTCGCCCCGCCCCTTGTCGTGGTAGACCTGCCCCGCGGCCGGCCCGCGCTTGAGGTTGTACATGGGGACGGCCGTCGCGACGACGTCGGCGATCTGGCGCGTGTCGCCGCCCGACATGACGACGTCGACGTGCGTCTTGTCGGCGACCGCCTGCGGTCCCACCACGCGCGTGGTCGACTTGCGCACGCGCTCGAGCCCGGCCGGGTCGAGGTGATCAGGGTGGATGTCGGTGACGAAGACGACGTCGGCCCGGGGCAGCGCGGGATCGCTCACGGCGCTCGCCGTCGGGTCGACGTAGATGGACTCGCCGTGCCACTGGAAGAGGATCGACGCGTGCTCGAGGGGCACGACGGAGAGCTCGCCATGTGCGGTCGGGAAGCGATCGGTCGCCCGGGGCGAGACCGCGGCCGAAGGCGCCGCCCCGGCGGCAGAGGGCAACGGCGGGTTCGAGCTGGGAGCGGCGCCGGGGCCCGGCGGCGCCTTCGAGCACCCCGCGAGGAGAAGGAGGAGGAGCGCGCGTCTCATCGCGTCCCTTGTACTACTGTGGCGCGGATGAAGCTCTACACCAAGACCGGCGACGACGGCACGACCGGGCTGTTCGGTGGCGGCCGCGTCAAGAAGGCGAGCCTGCGAGTCGAAGCCTACGGCACGGTCGACGAGACCAACGCCGCCATCGGCGTCGCCCGCGCAGCGGGGCTCGCCCCCGCGATCGACGGCGTGCTCGCGCGCGTGCAGGAGGACCTGTTCACGCTGGGCGCCGAGCTGGCGTGCGTGCCGGGCAAGGAGGCCAAGCTCCCCGCGACGCCGCTCGGCGAGCCGGACATCGCGCGCCTGGAGGCCGCCATCGACGAGGCCGACGGCGTCTGCCCTCCCCTGGCGAGCTTCGTGCTGCCGGGCGGGTCTCCGCAGGCGGCGGCGCTGCACGTGGCGCGCACGGTGTCGAGGCGCGCAGAGCGCGCCGTGCTCGCACTGGACGACGCACCGGCCCGCCGCGAGCTCGTCGTGTACCTGAACCGCCTGAGCGATCTTCTCTTCGCGCTCGCGCGTCGAGCCAACGTGATCGCCGGCGTGCCCGACGTCCCGTGGAAGCCGCGCGGGTAGGAGCCCCTCGGTCTCACGCTCAGGCCGCGTCGCGCTCGGAGGCGAGCTGCCGGGCCAGCAGCCTCCGCCCGCGGTGCAGCCGGCTCATGACGGTGCCCACCGGGACGCCGAGCGCCCGCGCGGCCTCGCGGTAGGTGCGCTCCTCCAGATCGACCATGACGATCACGGCGCGGAAGCCCTCGGGGAGCGCGTCGAGCTTGCGGCGCGTGGCGCGCGTGAGCGAGCCGGCGTCGGGCGGCGCGAAGCCCGCCGGCTCCGTCCAGGCGCACGGATCGACGCCCAGCTTCTCGACCGCGGCGCGGTCGCGGCGACGGCGGCGCCAGCGGGTCACGAAGACGCTGAAGAGGATCCGCATCGCCCACGCGCGCAGGTTGGTGCCGCGGTGGTACTGGTACGCGAACCGGAGCGCCCGCTCTACGGTGTCCTGCACGACGTCGTCGGCGCTGGCGGGATCGCCGCAGAGGCGCAGCGCACGCGCGCGCAGCTCGGGGACGAGCGCGGCGAGGCCGGCCCCGAGCTCGCGCTCATCGACGGCGGGGGTCCGCGGGGCGCCGGGGGCGCGGGGCAGAGGCTTGCGGACGGCGGGAGCGGGCATCGGGTCCTCCGTGGATGAGGGGCGGTCACCGCAAGGCCGATGCCACGAAGAACCGCACGGAATAACACGCGAAACGGACGCGCCTCCCCTGCGCCCGTGTCCACGCGGCGAACGGGTGTGGCTCGCAGGCTACGCGCCGGGACGCGACGGGAGGGCGTCGGCGATCTCGGAGGCCAACAGGCCGCGGTCGGCGCCGCCGTGGGTGCGCACCCAGCTCTCGCCGGCGAGGCCGTGCAAGAGGACGCCGGCACACGCCGCGTCGAACGGCGCGAGGTGACACGCGAGGGCGCCGACGATCCCGCCGAGCACGTCCCCCGAACCGGCCGTCGCCAGCGCGGGACAGGCGATGGGGCTGACGGCGATGCGCCCGTCGGGGGCGGCGACGATCGTGTGGGCACCCTTGAGGACGACGACGGCCCCCGACGCGGAGACGATCGCGCGGGCCGCGCCGAAGCGATCACCCTCGACGGCGCCAGGCGTCGACCCGAGCAGACGCGCGAGCTCCCCCGGGTGCGGCGTGACGATCGCCCTGCGCGCGCTGCGAAGAGCGTCCGGGCGGCCGGCGAACATCGAGAGGGCGTCGGCGTCGACGACGACGGGCCCCCCGAACGACGCCAGCACGTGCTCGACGACGGCGCGCGCGGCGGCGTCGAGGCCGAGGCCCGGTCCCACGACGACAGCGTGCTTGCCCGCGAGCGCCGCGTCGACGCTGGCCGGCAGGCGCGAGGGGTCGAGGCGGGCCGTCATCACCTCGAGGACGTGCCCCTCGATGGACGTCGCGGCGTCGGGCCACGTGACGATCGTGGCGAGGCCGGCCCCCGCGCGCATCGCGCCGCGCGCGACGAGCTGCGGCGCGCCGATCTTGCCGGGTGACCCGGCGACGATGCCCACGTGCCCCGCGCCCGTCTTGTGCACTCCGGGGGCGCGAGGCGCGAGCCAGAGCGCGAGATCGTCGGCCGAGAGGCGCTGCGCGGAGGCGCCGACGTGAGCCGGGATCTCGGCCGGGATGCCGAGATCCACGACGTGGACCGAGCCCGCGAGCTGGGCGCCGCGCGGGGTGAGCAGCCCGAGCTTCGGGTGCGCGAACGTGGCCGTGACGAGCGCGTGGACGGCCACGCCGAGCACCCCCCCGGTGTCGGCGTCGAGGCCGGAGGGGAGGTCCACGGCCAGGCACGGCGCCTCGCCGTCGTCGATGACCCCGATGACGGCCGCGTGATGCCCCTCGATCGGGCGGTCGAGCCCCGTACCGAAGAGGGCGTCGACGACGGCGTCGGCGGACGCGATGCTCTGCGCAAGCTTCGTGAGATCGCCGGCGGACGCGAGGGCATGCACCGCGCCGCCGAGCCCGCGCCAGGCGTCGAGGTTGGCCCGGGCGTCTCCCGAGACCCGCGCCGGCTCGCCCGCGAGGAAGACGTCCACAAAGGCGCCGCGGGCCGCGAGGTGGCGCGCGACGACCAGGCCGTCGCCGCCGTTGTTGCCCGGACCGCACACGACGGCGACCCTCGCGCCCGCGGCGTCCCCCTCGAGCAGCTCCCGGACCAGGACGTCGGTGGCGCCCCGGCCCGCGTTCTCCATGAGCACGAGGCCGGGGACG
>JAJYCT010000485.1 GCA_021778125.1 Myxococcales bacterium | reverse complement strand
GGGCGGCGCCGCACCGTGTCCTTGCGGTACGCATGCGTGGAGCGCACGGGCGGGGGTGCTACCGTCCGGCGGACGGGCTACCGACCTGGGGATGAGCAGAGGGGGCGCTACGCAGCGAGGCGGTGCTCCGGCGTGTCGAGGCGCGCGAGCGTGTCCCGGAAGGTCCAGGGCAACCAGTCTTCAGGCTGCTCAGCCACGGCCTTGGAGTGCCGCAGCAGCTCGGTCAGGTACTCGAGCGGGTTCTCGCCGTTGGCTACGGTGGTCTCGATGAGCGACATGAACAGGTCGCCCACCTCGGCGCCGCGCTCGCTCTTGTAGAAGAGCGAGTTCCTGCGGTGGCGGATGGCCATCTTGAGGGCCCGCTCGCAGACGTTGTTGTCCAGCGGGGCGCCGGCGACGTGGAGGAATCGCGTCAGGCCGACCCAGTGGTTGATCAGGTAGCTCAGCGCCTTGCCCATGTCGGAGTTGGGCTCGACCTTGTGCTGCTCGAGCAGCCCGTTGGCCCAGTGCAGGATGCCCTGCATGATCGGCGCGCTCTCGGACTGGTGCACGCACAGGCGTTCCTCGTCCGAGAGCTGCTCGGTCCGGCAGCGGTCGTCGATCTGGAAGACCTTGCCCAGCTCGGTGATCAGGAAGCGGCACTCCTCGGGGAAGTTGCCGACCTGATCGACGACGTTGCGCCGGCCATGGCAGAGGCAGTTCGAGTCGACGACGGTGTGACCCTTCGGCAGGTTTCGCTCGAGGGCATCGCTCATCAGGATCGGCGGCGGGTGTCCGGGCTCGCGCTGATCGAGCAGGTCGGCGAGGTTCTCGCCGGCGTGCTGTCTGCCGCTGAAGTACAGGAGGATCTGCTTCCCGTCCTCGGTCTTCGCAACGACCCCCGTGGTGAACAGCCCTGTGCGCTCCGGGTCGTCGAGCTCGCCTCTGGCGAGCATCTCGGCGCGGCGCTTTCCCATGAAGGCCAGCAATCGGAGATAGGTGTCGTCGACGTGGAGCAGCGGGCTCTGCGCGGCCAGGCGCCGCAGCTCTGCGAGGACGGGCTCGAGGTCCTTGGCGGCCTCGTTGACGAGCTGCCACTGGGTCGAGGCGGGGACCGGGACCCCAAGGTGGCGCTGCAGCCGCTCGAGCCGGTGCAGCGGCTGCCCGTTGTCGTAGCGCAGCAGCGCCATCATGGCCACCGCGGCCTCGTCGAATTTCGGGCCCTGCGCCGCCGCGGGCGCCTGCGCGGTGAAGACCGTCCCGCACGCGCTGCACCGCAGGCGTTCCTTCAGCCAGAGCTTCGCGGTCAGCATCGCCTGGCCGAGGATGCGCAGCACCTCTCCGGGCTCGAGCGCGTAGAGCGTGCCCTTCGCGCAGTCGGGGCAGGCTTGCCCAGCGGCAAGCGTCTGGTGTCCGACCTCCTCGCGGACGGCGCCTGGGTAGTCCGCGCTCGGGATGCGGCCGTGGCCCTTCCGCTTCGTTTTCGGCTTCGCGCCCTCGCCCTCGCCCTCGCCCTCGCCCTCGCCCTCGCCCTCGCCCTCGCCGTCGCCGTCGCCGTCGCCGTCGCCCTCGGCTGGGGCCGGCGGTGTCGCCGGGGTCTCCTCGCGCGGGAGGATCTTCTCGGCCTTCTCGCTGCTCCCCCCACCGAAGAGCCGCCGCAGCCTGGCGAGGGTGGTCCCCTGCTCGCGCAGCAATGCGGTCACCGCGGTGAGGCACGCGACGGTCAGCTCCAGCACCGCGTAGTCCTCCGCGGCCAGCAGCGGCGCAGCGCGCGCGAGCAGCCGCTTCAGATCCTCGGCAGGAGGCGCGGGGCAGGCGTTCATGCGAGCGCGGTCATGCGCTCGCGCCAGTCATGGCACAGCGGCATGCCCAGGACGTCCTTGATGGGGCGAGTCTGCTCATGGGTCGGCGCGTTGTTGCCCCGGCCGGCGGTGCGGCCCAGGTACACCCAGTTGGCGGCGCGGTAGCAGGTGCCCTTGAAGCGCGTGGTGTCGACGAAGGTCAGCGCCAAGCAGACCTCGTGCCCGTACACGCGCGCCCAGTCCGCGGGGAGCTGCCGCGCCATCCGGCCGAGCAGGTGTGAGGCGAGGTGCGGGACCCGGACCCAGGGCAGCACCAGGAACCGCGTGTTGTAGGCGAGCAGCCGGAGGTTGCGCTGCCTCGCCTCGCGCGACCAGCCGATGTACCTGTCGCTCGGGCCGAGGTGGCGCGGCCCGGAGCTGAAGGCGAAGCACGCCGCCGGCCTGCCGCCGGCGAAGACCAGGTGCTTGAGGTGCTCGCCGACCGGCTGGGTGTACCCGAGGTAGTGGTGCGCCTGCATCAGCGAGTTGAAGAGCGGCTCCTCGCCCGTGCGCCGGACCTGCCGGACCTCGAGCGGACCGAGGTCGCGCAGCGCGCCCTCCATCGGCGTCTGGTCCACCTCGACGACGCGGGGCTTGGCCCGCAGCGCGATGGGATTGGGCGGCCGGAAACGTTGCGGCGGCAGCTCGATGTGCCCCGCTCGGTCGAGCGCGAGCATCAGGGAGCGGCACACCATGTCGCGCGGCGCGCCGTTGGCCTGGACCCAGCCCCACTCGGCGCACAGCAGCTTCGACAGCGAGCGTCGGCTCTCGGCGGGATTGCTGGCGATCAGCTTGCGGATGGAGGCGACGTCCGCCCCGGTGACGTCACGGCCTCGATAGCGCAGCACGATGTCCATGCGCGCCTGGATACCAGCAACGAACGTGGAACGCAAGCCCTATGCGCCGACCTTGCGCCAGAGTGGCGCCGCCTGCGTCGCCGAGGGATCGCCGCCGCAGAGCAGTACCTGCAGCTCGTGGGCTTGCAGGGCAGCGGCTCCCGCGTCGGTCGAGGAAGGCCACCAGCGAAATTTTCCAGCAGAGAGCCGCTTGTGGCAGAGCCAGAACCCCTGCCCGTCATAGACGAGGACCTTCACCGCCGTGCGCGACCGATTGCGGAACACGATCACCGCACCGGTAAACGGGTCCTCGCCGAGCGCAGTGCGGCACACCTGGGAGAGCCCGTCGATGCCGCGGCGGAAATCCACCGCCTCGACCGCCACGAGCACTCGCATCTGCGGCGTGATCTGGATCAAGGCCGGCCCCGGAGGGCGCCGATCACCGCTGCCAAGTCCACCGCCGTGCCCGGCGAGAGCCGGATCGTCAGGCGCAGCCCGTCGGCCGACTGGAGCTCGACGACGGTGCCGCCCACCGGGCTGCCGACCTGGGCGCCGCTCAACTCCACGAAGCGCACGGTGCCTGCGCTCGCGGGCCGAGCGAGAACGGCGGGAGGCATGTGCGCGGCACGCTGCTGCAGCGACTCGTAGCCGATGCCCAGCGCGCGAGAGACCGGACAAACGCCCAGGCCGCGAGCCAGCGATGCCGCCTCCTGCCAGAGCGGCTCTGGCATCGGGCCATGCTTGGGCCGCGTACGACGCCAGTGCTCAATGCGTCCTCGGAGCTGCTCCAGTCGCGCCACCCCGTCTGCCTCGGCCGCCATGTCGGGTCCTCCCAGCTGTGACTGCTGGGGCGGCACCCTATCGGTCAGGCGCCTCGGCGCTCACGCACGCTTGCCGCAAGGACACCACCTACGGCA
>JAJYCT010000484.1 GCA_021778125.1 Myxococcales bacterium | reverse complement strand
TCATCCAGGAGCTGCAGTTCGCGGGCTTCGTGCGCCTCGCGGCGATGGCCCCGGAGCGCTGCCAGCCCTTCGACATCAACCGCCAGGGCCTGCTGCTCGGCGAGGGCGCCGGCATCCTCGTGCTCGAGAGCGAGGAGCACGCCGCGCGGCGCGGCGCGCGCGCCCAGGCGGAGGTCGGCGGCTACGGCCTGTCGTGCGACGCGTACCACATCACGCGCCCGCACCCCGACGCGACCGGCAGCATCGGCGCCATGCGCGCCGCCATCGAGCGCTCGGGGCTGCGCCCCGATGACGTCGACTTCGTCAACGCCCACGGCACGGGCACCAAGCACAACGACGCCGCCGAGGCGAAGGTCGTGTCCGAGGTGTTCGGGGGCCGGCGCGTCCCCATCTCGAGCATGAAGAGCCTCCTCGGCCACTGCATGGGCGCGGCGAGCGCGCTCGAGGCCATCGGCTGCATCTTCACGCTCGAGACGGGCATTTACCCGCCCACCATCAACTACGAGACGCCCGATCCCGAGTGCGCGCTCGACGTCGTCGCGAACGCATCGCGCGAGGGCAAGGCGGACGTGGTCATCAACAACTCGCTCGCGTTCGGCGGGTACAACGCCGTCTCCGTGTTCGCCCGCCCCGGCGTGCTGCCTCCCCCGGGAGAGGCCTCGTGAAGCCGCGCGCCCTCACCGGCGTGGGCGTCGCGAGCACCCTCGGGGTCGACCGAGCCCCGTTCTTCGAGGGCCTACGCGCGGGCGCGACGGCCACGGTCAAGGACGGGCGCGCCGAGGTCCCCGGGTTCGACCCCACCAGGTACCTCGGCGACAAGGGCCTGCGCTCGCTCGACCGGTTGACCAAGCTGCTCGTGGTCGGCTCGCGCCTCGCGCTCGCGCACGCGCGCCTCAAGGACGGCGGCGCGTACGTGGGCGTCACCGGCGAGGACGTCGGCATCGTCGTCTCCAACGCGTACGGCTCGCTCGAGGCGATCACGGAACTCGACCGCGTCGCCCTGCTCGAGGACGCCCGCTACATCAACCCCTCTCGCTTCCCGCTCACCGTGGCCAACAGCGCCGCCGGCTACGCGAGCATCTGGGAGGACCTGCGCGCGGTCAACGTCAGCGTCAGCGACGGCAACTGCGGCGGCCTCGACGCCTTCTTCTGCGCCGACACGCTGCTGGCGCACGGACGCGCCCGGGTGCTGCTCGTCGGCGGCGCCGAGGCGATGAGCGAGGCGCTGCTCCTGGCCTTCCGCAAGGTCGGCGCGATCGGCGAGCGCGGCTTTCTCGGCGAGGGCGCGGCGCTCGCGGTCGTCGAGACGGCCGAGCACGCGCGGACGCGCGGCGCCGACGTCCTCGCCGAGATCGTCGGCTACGGCACCGGCTTCGTCCCGCCCCCCCGCGAGACGTCGCTCGTCTTCCCGTCGGCCGAGTCGATGGAGAACGCCGTCACGATGGCCGGCGAGCACGCGGGCCTCGGCGCGCGCGACGTCGACGTGGTCGTCTCCGGGCTCGCCGGCGAGCACGCCTTCGACGAGGCCGAGCTCGTGGGCCTCGGGCGCGCGCTCGGCGACGGCGCGTGGATCGTGGCGCCGAAGCGGGCGCTCGGCGAGACGCTGGGCGCCGGCGGTGCGATGGGCGTGCTCGCGGCGCTCGCCGTCCTTCGCGAGGGAGCGCGCGGCCCCACCGTGCGTGGCGCCGTTCGCACCGGGGCGCGCACCGCGCTCGTCACCTCGCTCGGCTACTACGGCAACGCCTCGGCGCTCGTCATCCGCCTGCCTTCGCGCTAGCCGCAGAGGGGCCGTGAGCCTGTGCTATGAGCACAGGCTTCGAGAAGGACCGCGTCTTGCAGTGCCGCCCGCCCATGAGGACAGCGGCCAAGAGGAGCACCCTGGTGAGTTGGATCGACGAGAAGGCCCACGCGGAGCTCGCCATCGTCCGCGAGGCTCGCGAGAAGCAAGTCTACGCGTACTTCCGCGAGTTCGAGACCGGGGGCCTGCACACGACCGTCGGCGGGCAGCCGATCATCAACTTCAGCTCGAACGACTACCTCGGCGTCACCAACCATCCCAGGGTGAAGGCCGCCGCGATGAAGGCGTTCGACAAGTACGCCTGCGGCCTCTCGAGCTCGCGCGTCCAGGCCACGACCCGCGAGCACGTCGAGCTCGAGCGCGGGCTCGCGCGCTTCTTCGGCTACGAGAAGTGCCTCACGTTCACGACGGGCTACCAGTCGATGCTCGGCCTCATCGCCGCAGCGGCCGACAAGGACACGACGCTCGTCCTCGACAGCTACAGCCACGCCTGCATCCTCGACGGCAGCTTCCTGGCCGCCGGCACGCCCGGCCGCGCGCCCGAGATCCGCTTCTTCAACCACAACTCGGCCCGGAGCCTCGAGCGCATCCTCAAGACGCGCGAGCGCAAGAACGCCCTGGTGCTCGTCGAGGGCGTCTACTCGCTCGACGGCGACGTCGCGAACCTCCCCGAGTTCCTCGAGATCTGCGACCGCTACGACGCCGTGCTCGCGGTCGACGACGCGCACGGCAGCGGCACGCTGGGCGCGCACGGCCGCGGGCTGGCCGAGCAGCAGGGGGTCGAGGGCAAGGTGCCGGTCCTGATGACCGCCTTCTCGAAGGTCTTCGGCGGCATCGGCGGCGCGCTGCTCGGCAAGACCGAGGTCATCGAGATGGTGCAGCACAACGCCCGGTCGTTCCTCTTCAGCGCGAGCCTCCCCGTCCCCATCGTCGCCGCCGTGACGACGATCCTCGAGATGCTCGAGACCGAGGGCAAGGCGCTCGTCCGGGAGCTGCACCAGAAGCGCGACTACTTCCGGGGCAAGCTGGTCGAGGCGGGCTTCGACCTCGGCGCGAGCTCGACGCACATCATGCCCGTGATGTGCCGCGACGACCGCAAGGCCCTCTTCATGCATGTCGCGCTCTTCGAGTGCGGCGTGCTGATGGTGCCGATCATCTACCCGGCGGTGAAGCAGGGCGAGCAGCGCCTCCGCGTGAACGTGACGCGCGGTCACACGCAGGAGGACATGGACAAGGCGCTCGAGCTGCTCAAGACCTACGGCGAGGCGTTCTTCGTCCTGTCGGGCGAGGACATCGGCCCGCTCGAGGCCTGAGGCTGGGCGGCCTCGCATCGTCGCGTCCGACGCCGCCGCTCCGCGCAGCCGCCCGGCTCTTCAGCTCTTCTGCAGCTGCGTGACGGCCTGCGCGACGTCGCCGACGGTCTCGAGCCTGTCGAACATCTCGCTCGGGATGCTCACGTTGAACTTGGTCTCGACGTCGGAGACGAGCTCCATGACGGCGAGGCTGTCGAGCCCCAGGTCCTTCTGGATGTGGTCGGACGGCTGGATGACCCGCGCGGCCTCGACGTGCCGCCGCAGGAGCTGGCAGGTGACCGTGAAGGACTCGTCGTAGGTCAGCATCGCGCTCTCACTTTACCAGCGGCGGGTGAGCGCGTCATGCATCGCGCGCGCGGCCCGGGCGGGGTCGGGGCTCGCGAGCAGCGCCCGCACCACGGCGACCCCGTCCGCTCCGGCCCCGGCGCACGCGCGGACGCGGTCCACGCCCACGCCGCCGAGCGCGAAGATGCGCAG
>JAJYCT010000085.1 GCA_021778125.1 Myxococcales bacterium | reverse complement strand
AGATGGTCATGCCGGGCGACAACACAAAGATGACGATCGAGCTGATCACGCCGGTGGCGCTCGAGGAGCAGCAGCGCTTCGCGATCCGCGAGGGCGGCCGCACCGTCGGCGCCGGCATCGTCACCAAGATCCTGGCCTAGTCGTCATGGCGGAGAGGCAACGCGTCTCTCTCGCCTGCACGGAGTGCGACACGCGCAACTACCAGACCACGCGCAAGCCGGACCACAAGGGGCAGATCGTCCTCAAGAAGTTCTGCCCCACGTGCAAGCGCCACACGGTCCACAAGGAGACGAAGTGACGCCTCGCGGCCGAGCTCGGCCGCGGGGAATAGGGGTTTAGCTCAGTTGGTAGAGCAGCGGATTCCAAATCCGCAGGTCGTGGGTTCGAGCCCCTCAGCCCCTGCTGCCCCCGCTCGAAGAAGAAGAACGAAGATGGTCAGCGAAGACGTCAAGCCAGAGAACGCCGAGTCGGAGGCCCCCGAGGCCCCCGAGGAGGCGGCGTCCATCGGCGCGTCGGCGGCCGACGAGCCCCAGCACGATGAGCACGACGTCGCCCCTGTGGGCGTTGCCTCGCCGTCGCAGCTCGGTACGCAGCGGTTCGTCTTCGGCGGCTACTTCGCGGCCGCGATCGGGATCGCGTTCATCCTGTCGAAGGTCCTCGAGTTCGCCTGGTTCAAGCTCCAGGCGGTCAAGCCGGTCATCGGCGAGCCTCGCGACGAGATCATCATGCCCGTGGCAGGCCTTCTCGGGGCCGCCACCGCGGTCTACTACTGGTACCGGACCCGCGCCCGCCAGCTCGCCGAAGAGGTGGCCGTCGAGATGGGCAAGGTCACCTGGCCGTCGCGCACCGAGGTGACCAACGGGACGTTCGTCGTGATCGTCACCACGGTCGTGTCGACGGTGTTCTTCGCCCTCATGGACCGGTTCTGGGGGTTCGTCACCAACCTCGTCTACGGGGGCAGCTGAGACGTCATGGCCAAGAAGTGGTACGTCATCCAGACCTACTCGGGCTTCGAGGGCAAGGTCAAAGAGGCGCTCCTCCAGCGCATCCGTGAGCACCACATGGAGGATCGCTTCGGCGAGGTCCTCATTCCGACCGAGACCGTCACCGAGCAGCGCGCGGGCGGCAAGACGCGCACGCGCCAGAAGACGAGCTTTCCCGGCTACATCTTTGTCGAGATGGAGATGGCCGAGGAGGCCTGGCACCTCGTCAAGGACACCCCCAAGGTCACCAATTTCGTCGGCAACCAGCGCCCGCAGGAGGTCCTCCCTCCGCAGATCGACGACCTCCGCAAGAGCATCGTCGAGGGCGCGGTGAAGCCCAAGCCGCGCGTCTCGTTCGAGGCGGGCGACGAGATCCGCGTCATCGACGGCGCGTTCGCGAACTTCTCGGGCACCGTCGAAGAGGTGAAGCCCGACAAGCAGAAGCTGAGGGTCAAGGTGTCGATCTTCGGGCGTGCGACGCCCGTCGAGCTGGATTTCAGTCAGGTGGAGAAGCGGGTCTAGCCCGCATTGCGATGACTACGGACCGCGCGCTGCGCGCGGCCCCGTAGGAGCAAGAGGAAGTCATGGCGAAGAAGGTTGCAGGGATCGTCAAGCTACAGCTCGTGGCCGGCAAGGCCAGCCCCGCGCCGCCCGTCGGCCCGGCGCTCGGCCCGCACGGCATCAACATCATGGCGTTCTGCAAGGAGTTCAACGCCAAGACGCAGAACAGCGACATGATCATTCCGGTCGTGCTGACGATCTACAGCGATCGCTCGTTCAGCATGATCCTCAAGACGCCGCCGACCAGCGTGCTCTTGAAGAAGGCCGCCGGCCTGTCCACGGGCAAGAAGCCCGGTTCCGGCTCGAAGGAGCCCAACAAGAACAAGGTCGGCACGGTCACCCAGAAGCAGGTGCGCGACCTCGCGCAGCAGAAGATGGGCGACATGAACTGCACAGACATCGAGTCAGCCATGCGGACCGTGATGGGCACCGCGCGCTCGATGGGCATCGACGTCGTGGACTGACAAGTCCACTCGCACCACCGACCTCGAGGAGATGTTCCTCGCGCCCACCGGTGGGAGGCCTAACAGCCGAGAAGGAGGAGAATGCCGAAGATCCCCAAGAACCGCGCGAAGGTCGACACAGTCGTCGATCGCGAGCGCAAGTACAGCGTCGAGGAGGCGTGCGCTCTGGTCAAGAAGGCCAAGTTCGCCAAGTTCGACGAGACGGTCGACCTCGCGGTCCGTCTGGGCGTGAATCCCAAGCACGCCGATCAGATGGTTCGTGGCGCGATCGTTCTGCCGCACGGGACCGGAAATACCGTCCGCGTCCTGGTCTTCGCCAAGGGCGAGAAGGAGCGCGAGGCCCGCGAGGCCGGCGCCGACTTTGCCGGAAGCGATGACTTGGTCGCCAAGGTCAACGAGGGGTTCCTCGACTTCGACCGCGTCATCGCGACGCCCGACATGATGGGCGCCGTTGGAAAGCTCGGCCGAGTTCTTGGCCCGCGCGGCCTCATGCCGAACCCGAAGGTCGGGACGGTCACGTTCGACGTGACCGCCGCCGTGAAGGACGCCAAAGGTGGCAAGATCGAGTATCGCGTCGAGAAGGCGGGGATCGTCCACGCTCGCATCGGCAAGGTCTCGTTCACCGAGAACGCGCTGTCCGACAACGCCAACGCCCTCATCGGCGCGCTTGTCCGTCAGAAGCCCTCGACCGCCAAGGGCACCTACCTCAAGAGCATCACGGTCAGCTCGACCATGGGCCCCGGCATCAAGATCGACCCCGCTCACTTCGTGAGCCAGGCCGAAGAGGGATGAGGCACATGGACAGGTCCACGAAGGACGGCCAGATCGGCGAGATCAAGGCGCGCTTCGACAAGATGACGGCCGCGGTCTTCCTCGACTTCAAGGGGATGACCGTCGAGCACGTCACGAAGCTCCGCGCCGAGTTTCGCAAGGCTGGCGTCGACTACAAGGTCGTCAAGAACACCCTGGTCAAGCACGCCCTCAAGGACGCGCCGTTCAAGCAGAAGCTCGACGACGTCCTCGCGGGGATGACCGGGATCGCATGGAGCTACGAGGACCCCAGCGCGGCCGCCAAGGTCGTCAAGGCGTTCAAGAGGGACCCCGCAGGGGACAAGCTCCACGTCAAGGCAGGGCTCATCGAAGGCGCAATCCTCGACGCGAAGGCGGTCGAGGAGCGGCTCGCGTCGATGCCCGGCAAGAACGAGCTGCGCGCCATGCTGCTCGCGACGCTTCAGGCGCCGCTGCAGAATTTCGTGGCCCTGCTCGCAGCCCCTTCGCAGAACTTCGCCTACTTGCTGTCGGCGAAGGAGCGCGCGGGCGACAAGTAGCCACAAAAAGACTTCAACCGAACGTTTCGATACGGAGATTTTCCAATGTCTGACATTACGCGTGAGCAGGTCGTCGACTACCTCTCGAACATGCCCGTCATCCAGCTCGCGGATCTGATCAAGACCCTCGAGGACAAGTGGGGCGTCAAGGCGGCTCCCGTCGCGGTCGCGGCTGGCCCGGCCGTCGGCGGCGGTGCGGCGGCTGCGGCTCCGGCCGAGGAGAAGACGGAGTTCAACGTCGAGCTCAAGGATGCCGGCGCGAACAAGATCGCCGTCATCAAGGTCGTCCGCGAGATCACGGGCCTGGGCCTCAAGGAGGCCAAGGACCTGGTCGAGGGCGCCCCGAAGACCCTCAAGGAAAGCGTGTCCAAGGCCGACGCCGACGACATGAAGAAGAAGCTCGAAGAGGCCGGCGCCAAGGTCGAGCTCAAGTAGTCAGGTCCCTGACTTGTTTACGCTTTCTTGATGCGACGTCCAAAGGGACGGCGCCCGGGAGACGTCTCCCGTGGCGCCCGTCCCTTTCGGCGTTTGCACATTCCTTGCCGTTGACTATGTTGCGCCCGCCCCATTGGGCGTGCCTCTTGCTTTTCGCGGACCGTTTTCCCACTAAGGTCCGCCCCCGCCTTCCCCCGGGCGAACGCGAGCGCCCGTTTCGCGAAGGTTTTCCGTCCCGCGTCGATCAGGAGTAGCGATGGCGAGCGTCATCCAGTCCAACTTTCGCATCCGCAAGAGCCTCGGTCGTGTTCGGAAGGTCATCGAGGTTCCGAACCTCATCGACATCCAGAAGACGTCGTACGACAAGTTCTTGCAGTCCAACGTCCCGCAGCACGAGCGCGTAGACGTCGGCCTGCAGGCCGTCTTCCGCAGCGTCTTTCCGATCAAGGACTTCAACGGGACGAGCGAGCTGGTCTTCGTCAGCTACAACCTCGAGAAGCCCAAGTACGACGTGGAGGAGTGCCGCCAGCGCGGCATGACCTACGCCGCTCCGATCAAGGTCACGACGCAGCTGATGATCTACGACACCCGCGAGGGTGGCGAGCGCATCGTGCGCGATATCAAGGAGCAGGAGGTCTACTTCGGCGAGATCCCGCTGATGACGGACACCGGCACGTTCATCATCAACGGCACCGAGCGCGTCGTCGTCAGCCAGCTACACCGCAGCCCCGGCGTCTTTTTCGACCACGACAAGGGCAAGACGCACTCGAGCGGGAAGGTCCTCTACAGCGCGCGCATCATCCCGTACCGCGGGTCGTGGCTCGACTTCGAGTTTGACCCGAAGGACATCATGTTCGTCCGCATCGACCGCCGCCGGAAGATGCACGCGACGAACCTGCTGCGCGCCCTCGGCTACTCGACGCAGGACCTGCTCAATTACTTCTACAACACCGAAGACGTCTACCTCGACAAGGGCGGCAAGTACGCCAAGAGCGTCGAGTTCGACCTGCTTCCCGGCCAGCGCGCGACGCGCGACATCAAGGTCGGTAGCGAGGTCATCGTCCGGAAGAACACCAAGTTCACCAAGGCGGCGATCAAGAAGCTCCGCGACGCGAAGGTCGACCGCTTGCCGGTCGACGTCGAGGAGCTCACCGGCAAGGTCGCGGCGCACGACGTGGTTGACAAGGAGACCGGCGAGGTCGTCCTCGAGGTCAACGAAGAGGTGACCGAGGCCAAGCTCGAGAAGCTCCGCGAGGCGGGCATCGAACAGTTCAAGATCCTCTTCATCGACGGCCTCAACGTCGGCTCGTACCTGCGCGACACGCTCCTCGCGGAGAAGGTCAAGACGACCGAGGACGCGATCATGGAGATCTACCGCCGCCTGCGTCCGGGCGACCCGCCCACGCTCGAGACGGCGAAGACGCTCTTCCACAACCTGTTCTTCAACCCCGAGCGCTACGACCTCTCCAAGGTCGGCCGCCTCAAGCTCAACTACAAGTTCTACCGAGACCTGCCCGAGGACCAGCGCCCGTCGCTCGACACGGCCGTCCTTACGCCGCAGGACATCCTCGAGACCGTCCGGCACCTCATCGAGCTCAAGAACGGCCGCGGCTCGGTCGATGACATCGACCACCTGGGCAACCGCCGCGTCCGCGCGGTGGGCGAGCTGATGGAGAACCAGTACCGCATCGGTCTGGTCCGCATGGAGCGCGCCATCAAGGAGCGCATGAGCATGTCGCAGGAGATCGACACGCTCATGCCGCACGATCTCATCAACGCGAAGCCGGTGAGCGCCGTCGTCAAGGAGTACTTCGGAAGCTCGCAGCTCTCGCAGTTCATGGACCAGACCAACCCGCTGAGCGAGGTGACGCACAAGCGCCGCCTGAGCGCGCTCGGGCCGGGCGGCCTGACGCGCGAGCGAGCCGGGTTCGAGGTCCGCGACGTCCACCCGACGCACTACGGCCGCATCTGCCCGATCGAGACGCCGGAGGGGCCGAACATCGGCCTCATCGCGTCGCTCTCGACGTTCGCCCGCGTCAACGAGTTCGGCTTCGTCGAGACGCCGTACCGCCGCGTGGCCGAGGGCCGGATCACCGACGACGTGGCCTGGTATTCGGCGCTCGAGGAGGAGGGCAAGTACATCGCCCAGGCCACGGCCAACGTCGACGACAAGGGCCGGTTCAAGGAGTCGCTCGTTAGCGCGCGCCTGAACGGCGACTTCCACATGGTCACGCCCGACATGGTCCAGCTCATGGACGTGGCGCCCAACCAGATGGTGAGCGTCGCCGCGGCGCTTGTGCCGTTCCTCGAGCACGACGACGCGAACCGCGCGCTCATGGGCGCGAACATGCAGCGCCAGGCCGTGCCGCTGCTCCGCAGCCACGCGCCGTTCGTCGGCACCGGCATGGAGGGCAAGCTCGCCCGCGACTCCGGCGTGTGCGCGCTCGCGCGCCGCGACGGCACGATCGAGAGCGTCGACGCGACGCGCATCGTCGTGCGTCCCGAGAGCGACAAGCCCGAGATCCCTGACATTTACCCGCTGATGAAGTTCCAGCGGTCCAACCAGTCGACCTGCTACAACCAGACGCCCATCGTCCGCGCCGGCGATCGCGTCAAGGCGGGCGAGGTGCTCGCCGACGGGCCGAGCACCGACATGGGCGAGCTCGCGATGGGGCAGAACGTGCTCGTCGCGTTCATGCCCTGGCAGGGCTTCAACTTCGAGGACTCGATCCTCGTCTCCGAGCGCATCGCCAAGGACGACGTCTTCACCTCGATCCACATCGAGGAGTACGAGTGCGTCGCCCGCGACACGAAGCTCGGCAAGGAAGAGGTCACGCGCGACATCCCGAACGTGGGCGAGGAGGCCCTCAAGGACCTCGACGAGTCCGGCATCGTGCGCATCGGCGCCGAGGTGAAGCCCGGCGACATCTTGGTCGGCAAGATTACCCCGAAGGGCGAGACGCAGCTCTCCCCCGAGGAGAAGCTGCTCCGCGCGATCTTCGGCGAGAAGGCCGGCGACGTCCGCGACAGCAGCCTGCGCGTCCCCCCCGGGGCGAGCGGCATCGTGATCAACGCGCGCGTCTTCTCCCGCAAGGGAACCGAGAAGGACGAGCGCAGCAAGGACATCGAGGACCACGAGCGCGCGCGCTTCGAGAAGATGCGCGACGAGGAGATCAAAATCCTGCGCGACTCGTTCTACCGGCAGATCAAACGCCAGCTCGTGGGCATGTCGACCACGGGCAAGCTCGTCGACGACAAGGGCAAGGTGCTCCTGCAGAAGGGCGCCGTGCTCGACGAGGCCGCGCTCGAGGCCGTCCCGCTCAAGTACTGGACGGAGTTGCCCGTCGAGGGCGCCGAGGCCATCGCCGCGAAGGTGCGCGAGCTCGAGGAGATCGTGCAGCTCCGCGAGGAGCACTTCCGCGACAAGATCGATCGCCTCACCAAGGGCGACGAGCTTCCGCCGGGCGTCATCAAGATGGTGAAGGTGTACATCGCCATCAAGCGCAAGCTGCAGGTCGGCGACAAGATGGCCGGGCGCCACGGCAACAAGGGCGTCATCTCGCGCATCCTGCCCGAAGAGGACATGCCGTACCTGCAGGACGGCACGCCGGTCGACATCGTCCTCAACCCGCTGGGCGTTCCGAGCCGCATGAACGTCGGACAGATCCTCGAGACGCACCTGGGCTGGGGCGCGCGCGTGCTGGGCGCGCAGCTGCGGTACATGCTCGAGGAGAAGTTCGGCGCGAACGCGCTCCGCGATCACATCAAGAAGATCTTCGACGGCGACGAGGACGTCGCGAAGTGGCTGTCGAAGCTCAGCGAGGACGACGTGCGTGCGCTCGCGCAGAAGCTCAAGCGCGGGGTGCACTATGCGAGCCCCGTGTTCGATGGCGCGCAGGAGTTGCAGATCAAGAACACGCTGGCGCTCGCGGGCCTGCCCTCGAGCGGTCAGACGGTGCTCTTCGACGGTCGTACGGGCGACGCCTTCGATCAGGAGGTGACCGTCGGCATCATGTACGTCCTGAAGCTGCACCACCTGGTCGACGACAAGATCCACGCGCGCTCGATCGGTCCCTACTCGCTCGTCACCCAGCAGCCGCTGGGCGGCAAGGCCCAGTTTGGCGGCCAGCGTCTCGGGGAGATGGAGGTCTGGGCGATGGAAGCGTACGGCACCGCGTACGCTCTCCAGGAGTTCCTCACCGTCAAGAGCGACGACGTGCAGGGGCGTACCCGGATGTATGAGGCCATCGTCAAGGGCGAGTACAACCTGGAGCCCGGCCTGCCCGAGAGCTTCAACGTTCTCATCAAGGAGCTCCAGGCGCTCTGCCTGAACATCGAGCTCGTCGAGCCGGGCGCCCTTCGCGCCGAGCACGCCGCCGAGGAGTGAGGGCGAACCGGGGAGGCGCGGCGACGGGCAGGTCCCCGGCTTCGCTCCTCCCCGCGAGTCCCCTCTCGAGAGTCTTCAAAGTTTCGTCTCCGTAGCCGTCAGAAAGAGGAACACACCCGATGCGCGACATCTTCAGCTTCTTCGAGAAGCCCAAGGATCCGCTCTCCTTCAGCGCGATTCGCATCTCGCTCGCGTCGCCCGAGAAGATCCGCGAGTGGTCGCACGGCGAGGTCAAGAAGCCCGAGACCATCAACTACCGGACGTTCAAGCCGGAGCGTGACGGCCTCTTCTGCGCGAAGATCTTCGGCCCGGTGAAGGACTACGAGTGCAACTGCGGCAAGTACAAGCGCATGAAGCACCGTGGCATCGTCTGCGAGAAGTGCGGCGTCGAGGTCATCCAGAGCAAGGTGCGCCGCGAGCGCCTCGGCCACATCAACCTGGCGACGCCCGTCGCCCACATCTGGTTCCTCAAGTCGCTGCCGAGCCGTATCGGCAACATGCTCGACATCTCGCTCAAGGACCTCGAGAAGGTCCTCTACTGCGAGAGCTACATCGTCATCGACCCCAAGGAAACGGGGCTGGCGAAGGCCGAGATGCTCAGCGAAGAGCGCTACATGCAGCTCGTCGAGGAGTACGGCGACGACAAGTTCCAGGCCGGCATGGGCGGCGAGGCCATCCTCGAGATGCTCAAGCAGGTCGACGTCCACTCGCTCAGCGAGCAGCTCCGCCAGGAAATGCGCGTCGCGACGAGCGAGGCGAAGCGCAAGAAGATCGTCAAGCGCCTGAAGGTGTGCGAGGCGTTCCGCGAGAGCGGCAACCGCCCCGAGTGGATGATGCTCACGGTCATCCCTGTGCTTCCGCCGGACCTGCGGCCGCTCGTCCCGCTCGACGGCGGCCGGTTCGCCACCAGCGATCTGAACGATCTGTACCGCCGCGTCATCAACCGCAACAACCGCCTCAAGCGGCTGCTCGAGCTCAACGCACCCGAGATCATCATCCGCAACGAGCGCCGCATGCTCCAGGAGGCCGTCGACGCGCTGTTCGACAACGGCCGCCGCGGCAAGACGATCACGGGCCCCAACAAGCGCCCGCTCAAGAGCCTGAGCGACATGCTCAAGGGCAAGCAGGGCCGCTTCCGCCAGAACCTGCTCGGCAAGCGCGTCGACTACTCCGGCCGCTCGGTCATCGTCGTCGGCCCGACGCTCCGCCTGCACCAGTGCGGTCTGCCGAAGCAGATGGCGATCGAGCTGTTCAAGCCGTTCATCTACAACAAGCTCGAGGAGCGCGGGTACGTCAACACCATCAAGAGCGCCAAGAAGATGGTGGAGAAGGAGCGTCCCGAGGTCTGGGACATCCTCGAGGAGGTCATCACCGAGCACCCGGTGCTCCTCAACCGTGCCCCGACTCTCCACCGCCTCGGCATCCAGGCGTTCGAGCCGGTCCTCATCGAGGGCAAGGCGATCCAGCTGCACCCGCTCGTCTGCGCGGCCTTCAACGCCGACTTCGACGGCGACCAGATGGCCGTGCATATCCCGCTGTCGGTCGAGGCGCAGATGGAAGCGCGCGTGCTTATGATGAGCACGAACAACATCCTCTCGCCCGCCAACGGCCGGCCGATCATCAACCCGACGCAGGACATCGTTCTCGGGCTCTACTACGCGACCCGCGAGCGCAAGTTCGCGCGCGGCTGCTACCGCGAGGGCAGCCTCACGGTCGACAAGAAGGGCCACGCCGAGGGCTACCTGCGCGGCGTCTACGCCAACGTGGACGAGGTCCGCATGGCCTACGACCACGCCGAGGTCACGCTGCACTCGGGCATTCGCGTGCGCGTCCCCGCCGGCGAGGGGAAGACCCACATCGTGCAGACCACGGTGGGTCGGTGCCTCATCTCGGAGATCCTGCCCGAGGGGCTGCCGTTCGATCTCGTCAACAAGACGCTCGACAAGAAGGCGCTCTCGTCGCTCATCGACGCCTGCTACCGCAAGCACCGCAACAAGGCGACCGTCCTGCTCGCCGACCGCCTGCGCTCGCTCGGCTTCGACTACGCGACGCGCGCCGGCGTGAGCATCTGCATGGATCACATGGTGATCCCGCAGGCCAAGGGCATCCTGCTGGGCGAGGCGCAGGCCGAGGTCCAGCGCGTCATCGACCAGTACCAGGAAGGCCTCATCACCGACGGCGAGCGCTACAACAAGATCGTCGATATCTGGGCCGGCGTCGCCGACAAGGTGACGCAGGAGATGATGAACGAGATCGGCAAGGAGAAGATCGTCGATCCGGAGACGGGCAAAGAGCTCATCGAGCCGAGCTTCAACCCCATCTACATCATGGCCGACTCGGGAGCCCGAGGCTCCACCCAGCAGATCCGCCAGCTCGCCGCCATGCGCGGTCTGATGGCGAAGCCGTCGGGCGAGATCATCGAGACCCCCATCACCGCGAACTTCCGCGAGGGGCTCACGGTGCTCCAGTACTTCATCTCGACGCACGGCGCGCGCAAGGGCCTCGCCGACACGGCGCTCAAGACGGCCAACTCCGGCTACCTGACGCGCCGCCTCGTCGACGTCGCCCAGGACGCGGTCATCGCCGAGTTCGACTGCGGGACGCTCGACGGCATTCGCGTCACCAAGCTCGAGGACGCCGGTGAGGTCATCCAGCCGCTCGGCGATCGCATCCTCGGCCGCGTCGCGCTCGAGGACATCGTCGACCCGCTCACGGGCGAGGTGCTCGTGGCGGCGAACACGGAGCTCGACGAGGGCCTCGTGCACGTCATCGAGGAGGCCGGCATCGAGGAGATCGTCATCCGCTCGGTGCTCACCTGCCAGACCAAGCGCGGCGTGTGCGCCAAGTGCTACGGGCGCGATCTGGCCCGCGGCTACAAGGTGAACATCGGCGAGTCGATCGGCATCATCGCCAGCCAGTCGATCGGCGAGCCGGGCACGCAGCTCACGATGCGCACGTTCCACATCGGCGGCGCGGCGGCGCGCGGCAAGATCGAGCAGAGCTCGCTCGAGGCGCGCAACGAGGGTCACGTCCGCATTCGCGGCGCGAACATCGCCCGGAAGGCCGACGGCAGCATCGTCATGAACCGTCACGGCGAGGTCGTCCTCGTCGACGACACCGGCCGAGAGCGCGAGCATCACCGCCTGGTCTATGGCGCGATGCTCAAGGTTCACGAGGGCGACAAGGTGAAGGCGGGCCAGCTCCTCGCGGAGTGGGACGCGTTCGCCGTGCCGATCCTCAGCGAGGTCGGCGGCATCGTGAAGTTCGGCGACATCGTCGAGGGCGTCACGATGACCGAGAAGCTCGACGAGGTCACCGGCCTGTCGCGCAAGGTCATCATCGAGTCGCGCGCGGCGGATCTACGCCCGCGTATCTCGATCAAGGACAAGAACAGCGGCGAGACGCTCAAGCTGCCGAACAGCACGCTCGACGCTCGCTACCTGCTTCCCGTCGGCGCCAACATCGTCGTACAGGACGGCGACGAGATCAGCGCCGGCGACGTGCTCGCCAAGATCCCGCGCGAGACCACGAAGACGCAGGACATCACGGGCGGTCTTCCGCGCGTGGCGGAGCTCTTCGAGGCCCGCAAACCCAAGGATCACGCGATCATCGCGGAGATCGACGGCGAGGTGAGCTTCGGCAAGGACACCAAGGGCAAGCGCAAGGTCGTCATCACGCCCTTCGCACCCGACGGAGCGCAGCTCACCGATCAGGCGCGCGAGTACCTGATCCCCAAGGGCAAGCACATCCAGGTGCAGCCGGGCGACCGCGTGCGCGCCGGCGAGCCCCTGATGGACGGGCCGGCCAATCCGCACGACATCCTCCGGGTGAAGGGCGAGAAGGAGCTGGCGGCGTACCTCGTGAACGAGATCCAGCAGGTTTACCGCCTGCAGGGCGTCGCCATCAACGACAAGCACATCGAGGTCATCGTTCGCCAGATGCTCCGGCGCGTCCGCATCAAGGACGTCGGCGACACGAGCTTCCTCATCGACGAGCAGGTCGAGAAGTACATCTTCGAGCGCGAGAACCAGCGCGTCCTCGAGCGCGGTGGGAAGCCCGCCGTCGCCGAGCCGCTACTCCTCGGCATCACGAAGGCGAGCCTGTCGACCGAGTCGTTCATCAGCGCGAGCTCGTTCCAGGAGACGACCAAGGTCCTCACCGAGGCGGCCGTCTCGGGCAAGGTCGACTTCCTGCGCGGCCTCAAGGAAAACGTCATCATGGGCCGTCTCATCCCGGCCGGCACGGGCCTGCCGCCGTACCGCCAGCTCAAGGTCGTCGTCGAGGGCGACGAGGAGCGCTTCGCCCCGCCGGCGCCGCGTCCGACCGAGGCCGCGCTGTCGGCGGTCAACGAGGAGTAACCACGGGGGAGATCGGCGCCTCGCGCGCCGGTCTCTCGCACGTTCACGCGCGCCGCGCCTCGCCACGAGGTGCGGCGCGTTCGTTTTGTGGCTCTACGCCGCCTCGACCACGACGCCGAACGCGGCGACACCGCGGCGGCGGAGCTCGCGCCGGAGCCCCTCGGCCCGCGCGGGCTCTCCGAGCGCGCGCGCGACGACGCACGCCGACCACTCGTCGAGGGTGGACGTCCCGGCGACCGAGAAGTCCTCGCTCTCGCCGCGCAAGATCGCCTGCCACGCGGCGGCCTGGCCGCGGAGGCGCGCGACGTCGTCGGTCGCGTCCTCCGGCAGGCGTTCGCGGCCGAGCATCGCGCGCAGCAGAGCCAGGGCGCTCTCGCCGGCTCCCGCCGAGCGGACCACGTCCTCGAGCACTCTCACGAGCGTCGCGAACGGATCGTCGACCGCCGGTTCCGTCTCGGCCAGGGCGGGCGACTCGTCGAGCACGCCGTCCATGGGGAGGTCATCGACGATCTCGATGTCGTCCTCGTCGTCCTCGTCGTCGGCGATCGACGGGGTGGCCAGGGAAGCCGGCGCGTCTTGGCGCACGATGGCCTGGGCGCTCCCCGTCACCTCGAGGCAAACCCAGACGGCGCCCTCGTGCAGTTCGGGGTTGTCGTTCGGGAACTCGGCGCACGGGGCGATGGTTCGGATCCGCACGGGCATCCTCCATGTAGGACCGTATGGGTCAGCGCGCGATCCGGCCAAGAAAGGCGCAGGAGTGGCGCGCGAGCTCCGGGCACCTCGTGGCGCAGCACCGGAACGAAACCCGCCTCGCCGGCTCACATCACCGCGCCCTCCACGTAGCGCCGCCGCGCCCACTCGTGCATCACGATCCCCGCCGCGACGGCCACCGGGAGCGAGTGATTGACCCCGTAGACGGGGATCCCCACGACCTGGTCGGCGCGCGCCACGAGCTCGGGCGGAACGCCGAACCGCTCGCTCCCGAACACGAAGACCACCCCCTCGGGGAAGCGCCCGACCGCCTGCACCGACACCCGCGCGGAGTCCTTCTCGACCACCCACAGAGGCCGCCCCGCCGTCGCCTCGAGCAGAGCGGAGGCATCTGCAACCCTTCGGATCGTCTCGTACTTGTGCATCCCCATCGAGGCCTTGGAGTACCAGTCGCCCGGCCCGACGACGAAGATCTCCCGCGCGAGGAAGCTATGCGCTACACGGATGACCGCCCCCACCGCGAAGGCGTTGCCCGGAGCCACGAGCGCGACCGAGAAGTCGTTCCGGAGCGGTTCGAGCGCCCGCCGCACCCCCTCCGGGGCCTCGCCGAGCGGCTCCTTCAGGGCCATCCGTAGGCACTTGACAGAAAGAGGCCGGCAAGTAAAGTGCGCCTCCCCCGTAGCCCGGGCTGTATGCCGCAGTGTGCGCGGGGTCCGAAACGATGCCCACCATCAACCAGCTCATTCGTCACGGCCGCGAGGCCGCCCGCTTCAAGACTGCGTCGCCGGCGCTCAAGGCCTGCCCCCAGAAGCGCGGCGTCTGCGTGCGCGTCTACACCACCACCCCGAAGAAGCCCAACTCGGCGCTCCGCAAGGTGTGCCGCGTCCGCCTCACCAACGGGATGGAGGTCACCAGCTACATTCCGGGCGAGGGCCACAACCTCCAGGAGCACTCGGTCGTGCTCATCCGCGGAGGCCGCGTGAAGGACCTGCCTGGCGTGCGCTACCACGTCGTCCGCGGCACGCTCGACGCGTCGGGTGCCATCGGCCCGTCGTCGACGAACAAGGTCAACCGCAACCGCAAGCGCTCCAAGTACGGCGTCAAGCGTCCGAAGGCCTAAGGAAGAACCGTCATGTCTCGCCGCCGCGAAGTCCCCAAGCGCCGGATCATCCCGGACCCCAAGTTCAAGGACAAGCTCATCACCAAGTTCTGCAGCACGCTGATGTACGGCGGCAAGCGGAGCACGGCGGAGGGCATCCTCTACGGCGCGCTCGACGTCATCCAGGAGCGCTTCAAGGAGGACCCGCTCGAGGTCTTCCGCAAGGCGCTCGACAACGTTAAGCCGAAGCTCGAGGTCAAGAGCCGCCGCGTCGGCGGCGCGACCTACCAGGTCCCGGTCGAGGTGCGCCCCGAGCGCCGCGTGACCCTGGCGATGCGCTGGCTCGTCCTCTACTCGCGCGATCGCGGCGAGAAGACGATGCGCGAGCGCCTCGCGGCGGAGTTCGTCGACGCGGCCGCCGGCCGCGGCAACGCCGTCAAGAAGAAGGAAGACACCCACAAGATGGCCGAGGCCAACAAGGCCTTCGCGCACTACCGCTGGTAGTCGCGCCCACGCCAGCCCGTGACGCAGACGGAGACCTCACCCGGGAAATGACCACGCCCACATAAGGATCGGGTTACTCGCAACCAGGCGCAGTACCCCGACACCCTCTCTGGATCGGCCGCTCGCGCGGCGCCCCCCCAAATCGCGGGGGGGCAGGGCCAGAGAGGGTTTCGTGCATTCCGGGGGACCCCGAGAGAACGACGACCAGAGGAGAACAGAGACAGTGGCCCGCGAATACCCCCTCGAGCGAACGCGCAACATCGGCATCATGGCGCACATCGATGCCGGCAAGACGACGACGACCGAGCGCGTCCTCTACTACACCGGCGTGAACTACAAGATCGGGGAGGTCCACGAGGGCGCCGCGACCATGGACTACATGGTCCAGGAGCAGGAGCGCGGCATCACGATCACCTCGGCCGCGACCAACTGCTTCTGGAAGCCCGAGAGCGGCCCCTACGCCGGCATCGGCCATCGCATCAACATCATCGACACGCCCGGCCACGTCGACTTCACGATCGAGGTCGAGCGCAGCCTGCGCGTTCTGGACGGCGCGGTGGCGGTGTTCGACGGCGGCAACGGCGTCGAGCCGCAGAGCGAGACGGTGTGGCGCCAGGCGGACAAGTACCGCGTGCCGCGCGTCGCGTTCATGAACAAGATGGACAAGGTCGGCGCCGACTTCCTCATGTGCGTCAACAGCATGAAGGAGCGCCTCGGCACCAACCCGGTCCCCATCCAGTGGCCGCTGGGCGAGGAAGACAAGCACCGCGGGATCATCGACCTCATCACGATGAAGGCCGCGGTCTTCGACGAGGAGTCCAAGGGCCAGAAGTTCTCGTGGGTCGAGATCCCCGAGGACTTCAAGAAGGTCTGCCACGAGTGGCACGACAAGCTCATCGAGTCGTGCGCCGACGTCGACGACGAGATCATGGCCCTCTACCTCGAAGGCAAGGCCTCCGAGGTGACCGAGGTGATGATCCACCGGGCGCTTCGCTTCGGGACCATCAACTTCAAGCTCGTCCCGGTCATCTGCGGCTCCGCCTTCAAGAACAAGGGCGTGCAGATGATGATCGACGCGGTCGTCAACTACCTGCCGTCGCCGGTCGACATCCCGCCCGTCAAGGGCATCGACGTCAGCAAGAAGGACCAGCCCGAGGCCGCGCGCAAGGCGTCGGACGACGAGCCGTTCAGCGCGCTCGCGTTCAAGATCATCAACGACCCGCACGGCAACCTGACGTTCTTCCGCGTCTACTCGGGCAAGGTCGCCAGCGGCACCATGGTGCTCAACTCCTCGCGCGACAAGCGCGAGCGCATCGGCCGCATCCTGCGCATGCACGCCAACAAGCGCGAGGAGGTCCAGGAGGCCGACTCGGGCAACATCTACGCGGCGGTCGGCCTGCGCGACACGCGCACGGGCGACACGCTCTGCGACGAGAAGAACCCCATTCTGCTCGAGCAGATGATCTTCCCGACGCCGGTCATCTCGATCGCGATCGAGCCGAAAACCAAGGTGGACGTCGAGAAGCTCGGCGTCGGCCTGCAGAAACTCGCTGCCGAGGACCCGAGCTTCCGCATGCACACCGACGAGGAGTCCGGCCAGACCATCATCAGCGGGATGGGCGAGCTCCACCTCGAGATCATCGTCGACCGCCTCAAGCGCGAGTTCAAGGTCGAGTCGAACGTCGGCAAGCCCGAGGTCGCGTACCGCGAGGCGATCACCAAGGCGCAGAAGGCCGAGTACAAGTACGCCAAGCAGTCCGGCGGCCGTGGTCAGTACGGCCACGTCCTCATGGAGATCGCGCCGGGCGAGCGCGGCACCGGCTTCGTGTTCGACAACGACATCGTCGGCGGCGTGATCCCCAAGGAGTTCATCGGGGCGATCGAGAAGGGCGTGCGCGAGGCGATGGGCCGCGGCGTGCTCGCCGGCTACCCGGTCGTCGACATGAACTGCCGCCTCTACGACGGCAGCTACCACGAGGTCGACTCGAGCGCACAGGCGTTCGAGGTCGCCGCGTCCCTCTGCTTTCAGGAGGGCGCAAAGAAGGCGGGCCTCGTGCTGCTCGAGCCGATCATGAAGATCGAGGTCGTCGTCCCCGAGCAGTACATGGGCGATGTCATCGGCGACCTCAACTCGCGCCGCGGGCGCATCCTCGGCATGAGCCAGCGCGGCAACGCGCAGGTCATCGAGGGCGAGATCCCCCTCGCCACGATGTTCGGGTACGTGACCGACCTGCGCTCGATGACGCAGGGGCGCGGCACGTCGACGATGCAGTTTGCGAACTACGCGCCGGTCCCGCCTGCCGTCCAGGAGGAGATCGTGGCCAAGGTCAAAGGAAGCTAGGAGCAGCTAGGGAGCCCGCCATGGCGAAAGAGAAATTCGTACGCAGCAAGCCGCACGTGAACGTCGGGACGATCGGTCACATCGACCACGGCAAGACGACGCTGACGGCTGCGATCGTGAAGGTCCAGTCGAAGAAGGGCC
>JAJYCT010000084.1 GCA_021778125.1 Myxococcales bacterium | reverse complement strand
CCGCCGGCGCATGCGGCGCGGCCACGCGCCGGGCCGTGCCCGCGTGCTCGAGCGCCAGGCGCATCTCGGTCGCCGTGGCGAAGCGCAGCTCGGGCCGCGCCGCCATCGCCCGGTGCACCAGGCCGGCGATCTCCCGCGGAACGTCCGGGGCCGCCTGCACGAGCGGCACGACCTCGCCCCGCTCCACCTTCAGGGCGATGAGCCGCGCGTCGTCGCCCTGCACGGGACGGGTGCCGGCGATCATCTCGTAGAGCATGACGCCCACGGCGTAGAGGTCCGCGCGCGCGTCGACCTTGTCGGCGCTGTGTGCCTGCTCGGGCGCCATGTACTCGGCCGTGCCCATGACGACGCCGGCGACGGTCAATCTCTTCTGCTGGGGATCGGTCCTCTTGGCCTTCGCGATCCCGAAGTCGATGAGCTTGAGCACCGGCCGGCCCGCCGAGAACGTGACGAAGACGTTCTCGGGCTTGAGGTCGCGGTGGATGACCCCGAGCGCATGCGCGGCCTCGAGCGCCTCGAGGACCTGCAGCGTGTACTCGCACGCGGTGCTGACGGGCAGCTTGCGCTGGCGATCGAGGACCGTGGCGAGCGCCTCGCCCTCGAGCAGCTCCATCACGATGTACGCGTGGCCGTCGGGCGTCCGGTCGACGTCGGTCACCTGCACGACGTGCGGGCTGCGGATCTGCGCCGCGACGCGCGCCTCCTGCAAGAAGCGCTCGACGAGGCCCGTGCGCCGCGCGAGGTCGGGGTGCAGGACCTTGATGGCGACGCGCGTCCCCAGGCCCATGTGCAGCCCCTCGTAGACCGATCCCATCCCCCCGTCGCCGACGAGGCGCATGAGCTTGTACTTCCCGTTGACGACGCTCCCGATGTCGATCACGTGGCCGTTCTCGAGGCCAGCCTAGCGCGACAGGGGCGAGTTCGCCGAGCTACGATGTCGGCATGCGCCGAGCAGGATGGCTCCTCGTGGCGGTCCTGGGTTGCAGCGCCTGCTCGAGCGGCGGCAGCGCGGCGCTCGACGCCTCGGCCGACGCGGCCGCCGGCGACGCCTCCGCGACCGCGGCGTGCCCGGCGTCGACCCCTGCAGGGGGCGCGGCGTGCGGACCGCAGGGGCTGGCGTGCGAGTACGGCACGGCCACCGTGGCCGCGTGCGACACCGTCGCGATCTGCAACGGCGGGCGCTGGGAGGTCTCGCCCCCCAACCCCGGCGGCCTCTCGTGCATGGCGGGCAGCGCCGCCCAGTGCCCGTCGTCGTTCGCGACCGTGCCCGTGGGCCAGAGCTGCACGCCGCTCGGGCTCTGCTGCGACTACCCCCAGGGGCGGTGCGCCTGCGACGTGCGCGGCGGCGTCCCGGTCGCCGACGCCTCGGCCGCCGCCACGTGGATCTGCCCCAGTCCGGACCCGGGCTGCCCCCTGCCCCGCGTCCGCCTCGGCGCGCCGTGCGCGCACGAGGGCCTCGAGTGCGACTACGGCACCTGCGCCATCCCCGGCGCCACGGCGCAGACCTGCTCGGGCGGGCTCTGGGTCGCGACGCCCGCGGCCTGCCCGGGCTGACCGGGGCGGGCGCTCACGCCGCGGGCTTGAGGATCGCGCCCACCGTGTCCGCGTCGTCGATGGCCGCGAGCACGGGGCGCAGCGAGTCGCCCTGGTCCTCGGTACCGAATGCGCCGCTCGGCGCCATGGCGCGCGCCTGCGGGCCGTCGAGGACCAAGAAGAGGTCGTGCAGCTTGCGGGAGGGCGCGTCGATCACGTAGGCGATCCGCGAGCGGTCGAGCGAGAGCTCCTCGTGGCCGCGGCAGATGAGCACGCGCGCGTTGGTCACGAAGTAGCGCGTGGCGCGTGCCAGGCGGCGCGGGCGCACGACGGCGGCGTACCCCACGCCCACGGCGACGGCGAGCAGCAGCAGCATCGCGAGCGCCATGCCGAGGGCCAGCGTCGCGACGAGCGCCGGCGACAGGGCGTGCAGGCGCAGCAGCCGCCCGAGCGTGGGCACCGACCGCGCCAGCGACCGCGCGAAGAGCGCCGCGAGCCCCCCGCCGACCACGGCGGTCGCCACGCGGCGCGACGTCCATGCCGACGCCCGGGGTGCCCCCGACCAGAGGACGCGCTCGCCAGGATCGAGGCGCTGGGGCAAAGGGCGCGCGGCGCTCCCGAGCGGCGCGCCGGGCTCGACGCCCCGGACGAGCGCCCAGAGGCGGTCGGGGGCGTCGACCTCGTGCAGCGAGAGCGTGAGCGTGCGACGGAGCGCGCCCGTCGGCACCGCTCGCACGATGATGAGGTCACCCGTGCGGGCGTCGCGCGGGCTCCAGCGGACGAGCGCGTAGCTGATCTGGGCGATGTCGATCGTGCGCCGGATGCGCCCGCGCCGCCAGATGACGTGCCGGTCGGTCACCAGGTACTCGACCTGCGACCTCCACCACAGCGGCAGGCGCCAGGACGCCAGCGCGAGCGCGGCGCACCAGGCCGCGAAAATGAGCATCCCGGCAACCGGCACTCGCAGCGAGCGCGCGACGACGACGGCGAACAGAAGCGTGACCACGGAGATGACCGCGGCGCCGGCGGCGAGGACCCTGGCCACCGCCGGGACGGTCTCCGCCCGGCAGCGCCCCTGCCACACGATCCGCTCGCCGAAGAGCGAGTCACGCACCACGACGGAACACCTCGCCTCGTCTTGAGAGTGGGGTCCTGTGCGGCGGGTGTCCAGGGGGCATTCGCACCGTTGGACGGCCCGCGGCGCGAAATGTTTCCAGCTAGCGCGGAAGCGGAAGCGGCGACATCCGCCGAGTGGGCCCGCGCGTGTGGGCCTCTGTGACCAGCGCGTCGCACAGCCGGACCATGGGCAGGCCGTGGATGCCGGCGGCCTCAGGGTAGAGGCTGGTCGCGGTCATCCCCGGCAGCGTGTTGACCTCGAGCAGGGTGACGGCGTCCGGGTCGCCCTCGTCGCCCACGACGAAGTCGGCACGCGAAAGATCGCGGCAACCGAGGGTGACGTGCGCCGCGACGGCCACCTGCTGCACCCGCTGCAAGACGGCGGGCGGGAGCTCCGCGGGGCAGACGTGCACGCTGCGCCCGGGCGCGTAGCGCGCCTCGTACGTGTAGAAGGGATCGTGGGGCGAGAGGATCTCGGTCGGCGGGAGCGCCACCGGCCCGCCCACGTGCAGCACCCCGCAGGTGACCTCTCGCCCCCGCGCGAAGTGCTCGACCACGGCCACGTCGTCGATCGCCCAGACCGCGTCGAGCGCCGCCGCCACCTCGTCGAGGGACGCGCTCGCCTCGAGGCGCGCGACGCCGATGGCCGAGCCGTGCGACGAGGGCTTCACGACGAGGCGCGCGCCCACCTTCCGGCGCGCCTGCTCCGCGCCGGCTCGAGCGTCGCCCCGGCGCAGCGCGAGCCCGCGCGCGACCGGCAGCCCCGCGCGCTCGAAGAGGATGCGCGCGATGCGCTTGTGCATGGCGAGGGCGCTCGCGAGCACGTCCGAGCCGACGTACGGTAGGCCGAGCACCTCGAGCAGCCCCTGCAGCGCCCCGTCCTCGCCCACCGCCCCGTGGACCACCGGGAAGACGACGTCGAAGCCGCCCGTGCGCAGCGACTCGGGCAGGGACGCGTCGACCTCGAGGCGCACCGCGCGGTGCCCGCCCTCTTCGAGCGCCGCGGCGACGCCGCGCGCCGAGGCCCGGCTGACCTCGGCCTCGGTGGACGGGCCGCCCTGGACGACCGCGACCGACAGCGCGGTCATCGCGCCGCCCCGGCCTTCGGGGCCGACATGTCGACGAGCTCGATGCCCAGGCGCGTCGAGAACTCGAAGATGCGCGGATCGCGGTAGAACTCGCCGAACGCGATCCGGACGACGCCGCCGTTGGCGATGAGGCGGAAGCACCCCCAGCAGGGGCTCGCCGTCACGTAGATGGACGCGCCGTCGATGCGCGCGCCGTTGCGCGCCGCCTGCACGATCGCGTTGGCCTCGGCGTGCACGGTGCGCACGCAGTGGCCGTCCTCCATGAGGTGACCCTCCTCGTCGCAGTGCGGCAGGCCGCGGATGCTGCCGTTGTAGCCGGTGGCGAGGATGCTCTTGTCGCGGACGATGACGGCGCCGACGAACTTGCGGTCGCACGTCGACCGCGTGGAGACCTCGCGGGCGATGTTCATGAAGTAGTCGTCCCAGGACGCGCGGACGCGGGTCATGGGGGGCACGTTACCGCATCGGCGCCCGCTCTATCCGTCGCCGTGGACCATGGGCACGAAGCGCACGTAGCCCAGGTCCTGCGCTTCGACGTGGCCGCCCCGCTTGCGGTATCGCACGAGCTTCTGCTCCCGGCGCTCCCCGCCCACCGGCGCGACGAGGACGCCGCCATCGGCGAGCTGCTCGAAGAGCGCCGCCGGGACGCGCTCGGGCGCGGCGGTCACGATGACACGGTCGAACGGCGCGTGCTCCGGCCATCCCGCATAGCCGTCGCCCGCGCGGACGTGGACGTTGGCGTAGCCGAGGCGCCGTAGCCGCTCGTCGGCGTCCGCCGCGAGCTGGGGCACGAGCTCGATCGTGTAGACGTCGGCCGAGAGGACCGAGAGGACGGCGGCCTGGTAGCCCGAGCCGGTGCCGATCTCGAGCACGCGCTCGCCGCCGCGCAGCTCGAGCGCGCTGCTCATCCACGCGACGACGGTCGGCTGCGAGATCGTCTGGTCGAAGCCGATGGGCGCGGGCTCGTCCTCGTACGCGCGCGCGAGCGAGACGCCCGGGACGAAGAGGTGCCGAGGGACGCGCGCCATCGCCTCGAGGACGCGCGCGTCGCCGATCTCGAGCGCCAGGCTGCGCACCAGCTCCGCGCGGTAGGCGCGCGCCAGGTCCGGATCGGACGCGCGCGCGACGGGGGGAGCCTCGACGGGCGCGGAGCGTGGCCCGTCGGCGTCGGTCGAGGACGGCGGCACCGGCTGGCAGCTCAGCAGCACGAGCGGCGCGAGGAGCGGGGGGCGCATGCCCGAGGAGAGAGAGCAACCTTCGAGCCGCGCACGGCCCTTGCCTCGCTCGCATCCCGATGGCCTCTCGCACGGCGCGCGCGGCACTGCTGTCGTGCACGGTTTTCGCCGCTGCGCAGGGGGTATCCTGCCGGCAAGGAGGTGCTGCCGTGACGATGAGACTGACGTCGACGAGCTTCGACCACGAGCACGAGATCCCCGCGAAGCACACGTGCGAGGGCGCCGACGTGTCGCCTCCGCTCCACTGGTCGGGCGTGCCCTCCGGGACCCGGAGCCTCGCGCTCATCGTGGACGATCCGGACGCGCCGGATCCGCGGGCGCCGAAGACGACGTGGGTGCACTGGGTCGTCTACGACCTGCCGCCGTCGACGACGTCGCTCGCCGAGGGCGTCGCGGCGCTGCCGGCAGGGGCGCGCGAGGGAAAGAACGACTGGAAGGCGACGGGGTATCGCGGGCCATGCCCGCCGATCGGCAGGCACAGGTATTTCCACAAGCTCTACGCGCTCGACGCGGTGCTGCCCGACCTGCACGAGCCGGACAAGGCGGCGGTCGAGCGGGCGATGAAGGGACACGTGCTGGCCGAGGCGACGCTGATGGGGACGTATGCGAAGCGAGGAGGCGTGTAGGGGGGGCCTCGATTCGCCCCCCCAGGGCCCGGCGGAACGACCCGGGCAACGTCGCCTCCGGCCGGCACCCCCGGTGATAGGCTCGCGGCTCGATGCGCACCGAAGAGCTCACCGTCCAGGCCGACGACGGCACGCCGCTCCACGTCTACCACTGGTCCGCCGACGCGCCGCGCACCCCGCACGCGATCGTCCACGTTTCGCACGGCATGGGCGAGCACGCGGCGCGCTACGCGCGCTTCGCCGAGGCGCTCGTCGCCGCCGGCCACGAGGTGTACGCGAACGATCACCGCGGTCACGGCAAGACCGCCCGCTCCGAGGCCGAGCTCGGCTGGTTCGCGCCGCGCGACGGGTGGCGCGTCGTGGTCGACGATCTCTGGCGGCACCTGCGCACGGCGCGCGAACGCCACCCGGGGGTCCCGCTCGTGCTGTTCGCGCACAGCATGGGGTCGTTCATCGCGCAGCACGTGCTCATCCTGCACGGCGACGCCCTCGCGGCCGCCGTGCTCTGCGGCTCCAGCGGCAAGCCGCCCGCGATCGCGAAGGCCGGTCAGGTCCTCGCCCGCGTCGAGCGCCTGCGCCAGGGGCCGCGCGGGCGGAGCGCCTTGCTGCGCAAGATGTCGTTCGACGACTACAACCGGCAGTTTCGCCCCAATCGCACGACCGCCGACTGGCTCTCGCGCGACGCGGCCGAGGTCGACAAGTACGTGGCCGATCCGCTGTGCGGCTTCGACTCGACCAACCAGCTCTGGATCGACCTCCTCGGCGGCCTCGACGAGATCGCGCGCCCGGAGCTGCAGGCCCGCATCCCCCGGGCGCTCCCCATCCACGTCATCGCGGGCAGCGAGGATCCCGTGGGCCTGAAGACACGGGGGGTCGCGCAGCTGCTCGGGGCCTACCGGGCCGCGGGCCTGACGAACGTGACGCACAAGTTCTACCCGGGCGCGCGCCACGAGCTGCTCAACGAGACCAACCGCGACGAGGTCACGCGCGACGTCGTCGCGTGGCTCGACGACGTGCTGCCGAAGGCCTGAGCCCTCGCGCTACGGGCAGAGGGCCTGCCCTCCGGCCGCGTAGTAACCCTTCGCCTTCGTCACGAAGTTGCTGCCGTCGCTCTCGGGCGTCGTCTGATCGCTCTGGCCGGGACCGAACGCCGCGCCGACGGCGTGCGCCGCCGCGAGCTCGCTCATGTGTCCGAAGAAGTAGTCGACGCGGTTGTCCTTGTAGTGGTTGGCCGTGTTGCTCTGGCTCGCGTTGCCGAGCGGCGTCTGCCAGTAGAGCGCCGGCTTGGAGAGCGCCTCGGTCAGCGCCTTCACCCACGCGAGGTCCTGGTGGAAGGTGGGCAGCGCCGCGTTGGTCGCGTCCCACCAGGTGTTCTTGCCCTGCACCGTCTGGTAGTAGCCCGCGTCGCGGTCGCTCGTCTCGACGACCACGAAGTCCGCGCTCGCCTCGCCGCACGCCGCGAGGAACGCCGCCGTCTTCTGCGCCTCGCCGGCCACGTTCAGGCTCGGATCGGTGTTGAGCGCGACATCCATGTTCGTGGACCACGCCGACGCGTGCAGCGCGACGAGCGCGTGCGGCGCGTACTTGCGCGTCATCGCGATCATGCACCGGCCCATCCCGGCGATCGTGTCCGGCATCGAGCCGCAGTCGGTCGGGTCGGCCGTCGCGATCGCCGCGGGCTCGGCGGTCGGATCGGAGCCGTGCTGCTCGGCGTAGCCCCAGAAGTCGGGCTCGATGTGCACGAGCGCCACGGCCGTGCCCAGCTGCTGGAGCATGAAGCGGAAGTCGGCGAGGTACCGCCCCATGAACGTCGCGTCGGTCGCCGCCTGCGTCACCTCCGGCGCGCCCTCGGCGACGCCGCTCGACTGAAGGAGCTGGTAGTACGTGACCATCGGGATCTGCGCGGGCGACTCGCCGGCGCACGTCGCGCCGAAGCTGCGCACGTAGTCCCCCGGGGGGTTCTGGTCGTACTGCCAGCACCCCCACCAGGCGCAGCCCGGCCCGGAGCTCGCGCACGTCGTCCCGCCGCCGGTCGTGCAGCCGCTCGCGCACGAGGCGCACGGGCCGCTTCCGTCCGGCAGGCCCCCCGACAGGTACATGTACTGCAGGTCGAAGGGCGCGAGCCTGGCCGTGGCGGCCTGCATGGAGCCGCCGACGAGCAGGTGATCCTTGCCGAGCGCCGCGAGCAGGGAGGCGCCGAGGCACGTGCCCCCGTCGCCCGTCGCCGCGCCGCTGCTCGAGCCGCTGCCGGAGCCGCTGCTCGATGCACCGCTCGAGCCGCCGCCGGAGCCGCCGCTCGATCCGCCGACGCCTCCCCCGCCCCCCGAGCCGGAGCCCGCGCCGCTCGTGGTGCTGCTACCACTCGAGCTGCTCCCGCAGCTCACCGCGAGCGCGATCGCGAGCGCGCCCCAGAGCCCCGTTCCTCCCGGCCGCATGACCGGAGCGTACCGCGGCCGATGAGCCCCGTTTGGATTGGTCTCGCCCCTGCTCACGCGGTCAGCTACTAGAGCCGTCTCGATGCTCTCGTTCGAAGGCTGGTTCTCCGCCCGGCACCCCGCCATCCCCGTCCCCTCGGCGAAGGCGGTCCTGACGCTCTCCGAGGGCGGCGCCACGCTCCCCTTCATCGCGCGCTACCGCAAGGAGCAGACCGGCAACCTCGACGAGGTGGCCATCCAGGCCGTGCTCGACGCGAAGGAGACGTGGAGCGCCCTCGAGCACCGCAAGAAGTTCGTCTGCGAGGAGATCGAGAAGCAGGGCAAGCTCACGCCGGAGCTCAAGGAGCGGATCCTGGCGATGGAGGACCTCGATCGCCTGGAGGACCTCTACCTGCCGTACAAACAGAAGCGGAAGACGAAGGCCATGGTGGCCCGCGAGGCCGGGCTCGAGCCGCTGGCCGACTGGATGTGGCGCAGCGCGCACGGCGAGGCGGAGGACGACGCGCCCCTCGCCGAGAGGGCCGCCGCCTTCATCGCGCCCGACAAGAACGTGGCCACCGCCGACCAGGCCGTCGAAGGCGCGCGCGACATCGTCATCGAGCGGCTCGCCGAGGACGCGGGGCTGCGCGAGCACGTCCGGCGCGCCCTGTTCGACGAGGGGTTCGCGCGCACGACGAAGGGCGAGAAGGCCAAGCCCAACAGCAAGTTCGAGCGCTACTTCGCCTACCACGAGCGCGTGAGCGCCCTCTTGCGCCCGGAGGCCTCGCACCGCTACCTGGCGATGCGCCGCGGCTTCCTGGAGGGAGAGCTCGTCCTGTCGCTCGGCGGCGCCCCCGGCGACGAGGCCTTCGACGCGTCGCTGCTCGCCGCCTTCGAGCGCGCGGCCTGCGCGCGGCCCGCCTCGCCGGCGGCCGACGTGATGAAGCGCGCGGCGCGCCTGGCGCTGCGCGTGTACGCGCTGCCGAGCCTCGAGAACGAGGTGAGCCGGGCGCTGCGCGAGGCGGCCGATGCGGCGGCCATCCACGTCTTCGCCGAGAACCTGCGCAAGCTCCTGCTCGCGTCGCCGTACGGGGCCAGGTCCGTCCTGGGCGTGGACCCGGGCGTCCGCACGGGCTGCAAGCTGGCCGTCGTGGGCGAGTCGGGGGCGTTCCTCGGCAGCCACGTCATCTACCTGGGCTCCGAGCGCGAGCGCGAGTCGGCCAGGCAGGCGCTGCGCCTGGCCGTCGAGAGCGCGAACGTGTCGGCCGTGGCCGTGGGCAACGGCACGGCGGGCCGGGAAACCGAAGCGTTCATCCGGGGGGCGCTCGGCGACGTGGGGCTCGGCCGCGTCCCGGTCGTCATGGTCAGCGAGGCGGGGGCGAGCGTGTACAGCGCGAGCGAGGTCGCGCGCGAGGAGTTCCCGGACCTGGATCTCACGATCCGCGGCGCCATCTCGATCGCGCGCCGCCTGCAGGATCCGCTCGCAGAGCTCGTGAAGGTGGACCCCAAGAGCATCGGCGTGGGTCAGTACCAGCACGACGTCGCGCCGGGGCTGCTCAAGAAGAGCCTCGAGACCGTCGTGAAGAGCTGCGTGAACTCGGTCGGCGTCAACGTGAACACGGCATCGCCGTACCTGCTCGCCGAGGTGGCCGGCATCGGCGCATCGCTCGCGCGGGCCGTGGTCGACCACCGGCAGCGCGCCGGGGTCTTCGAGGCGAAGCGCGACCTGCTCGCCGTGCCGCGGTTCACCGAGAAGGTGTTCGAGCAGGCCGCCGGCTTCCTGCGCATCCCAGGGGCGGCGCACCCGCTCGACGACACGGGCATTCACCCCGAGCGCTACCCGCTGCTCGAGGGGCTCGCGACGCGCCTGGGCAAGCCGGTGGGCGAGCTGGTCGGAGCGGGCGCAGCGCTGGTCAAGCGCGACGCCCGGTTCCGCGACGAGGTCGGGAAGTTCACGTTCGACGACATCGTCAAGGAGCTCGAGCGCCCCGGCCGCGATCCGCGCGATGCGTTCGTCGTGTGGAGCTTCCGCGACGACATCCACGAGCTCAAGGACCTGACGCCCGGGATGGTGTGCCCGGGCATCGTCACGAACGTCACCAACTTCGGCGCCTTCGTCGACATCGGCGTGCACCAGGACGGCCTCGTCCACGTCTCGCAGCTGGCCGACCGCTTCGTGAAGGATCCGCGGGACGTCGTGAGCCCCGGCGATCACGTCTCGGTTCGCGTCGTGGAGGTCAACCTCGCGAAGAACCAGATCGCGCTGACGATGAAGAGCGGCGCCGATGCGGTCCGGCCTCGCGACCGGCCGCAGGACGCGTCGCCGGCGCCTCGCGGTGAGGGGCCCGGCCCGCGCGCTCGTCCGTCGTCCGGCGCGCTCAGGAACGACGCGTTCAAGAAGCTCGAGGCGTTCCGCGCTGCCCTCAAGGGCGGCAGCTAGCCCGCCGGGCGGGCCTCAGTGGTGCTCGGTCGCCTCGCCCAGCCAGTACTCTGCCTCCGCGAGGAGCACCTCCACGCGCTGGACGGCGCCTTCTCCCACCGCGCCGCGCGACGCGCGCTCGCGCGTGAGGTCGCGGAGCGCGGCGACCGCGTCGCGGTAGTCGGTGAGGATGGAGCGGAGCTCCTCGCCGTGGAAGCCCGAGTCGCGGGCGGCGAACGCGACGTCGCGCAGCGCCGCGAAGAGCTCGTCCAGGCCGGTGGCCCCGTGCTCGAACGACGTGCGGAGCTGGGCGAGGCGCTCGCGGGCCAGCTCGACGCGCCGCTTCGCGAGCTGCTCCACCTTCGCCGATCGTGGCGCCGCCACGTGCTCGAGCCCCGCCGACGCGCCGGACGCGCAGGGACCGCACGGACCGGGAGTCGGGGCACCGCCGCACGCCGCGAGGAGCGCAGCGCCCGCGAAAACGAGCCGCGCGGCGAGCGGGGCCATGGAGACGGTGCGCACGATCCCGCCGACGCGCCGCCGATTCTCAGCGAGCCCCGTTGGTGGTGCCGGAGCGCTGGCCCCTGTCCACGAGGAACGCCTCGACGAGCGCCGAGCGCGCGACGCGATTGGGCGCCGGCATCACCAGGGTGCCGGCCTCGACGTCCTTCGTCACCACGCAGTTGGCGCCGATCTGGGCGCCGTCGCCCACGTCGAGCTCGCCGAGGACGCGCGCCCCGACGAAGACGGTCACGTTGCTGCCGATCGTCGGAAACCGGGGCGGCAAGCCGTTGGTCCCGATGGTGACCTCGTGGAAGATCGTGAAGTTGTCGCCGATCCGGGTGCCCGGAATCAGGATGTTCCTGGGGTGGACCAGGCACAGGCCCGGGCCGATCTCGGCGTCGCTCGCGATGTTCACGTTGAGCAACGCCCGCCAGAACGACTTGACCACCAGGTACGGGACCCGCGCGGGCAGCCGGAACGCGGCCGGCAGCGAGTCGGCCCACGCCCCGAACCGGTAGGTCGCGCCCACCAGGAGGCCCACGTCGAGATACCGGCCCCGGACCTCGAGGTACCTCTCGGCGTCGCGCTTCAGGGCGCGAATGAGACCCCTCATCGAGTATGTACGTAGCAGAGTTTCGCCGGTCGGTGAACCGGCGCGGCGACGCCCGGAGCGCGCTAGAGTTGGCCGCCCATCCGTGCGGCCCCTTCCCGCTCCCCCCGCCATCCGCGTCGCCGTCGTCCAGGATCGAAGCGCCGAGGCGCGGGCGCTCGGCGGCTTCCTCGACGTGCGACGCCTCGAGCTCGTCGCGCGCTACCCGGACGGCACCGAGAGCGCGCCGTTCCGCTACGACGTCGGGGCGCGCGTCGCGCTCGACGCCGTCGTCATGGCGGTGCACTTCATCCGGGGCGGCGTGCGCCACGTGTACCTGCGGTCGGCGGTCCGCCCCCCCTGCGCGCTGCGCCCGGCGGCCCCTTCGCACGACGGAGGCCTGTGGGAGCTGCCCGCCGGTCTCGTCGAGCCGGGCGAGGATCCCGTGGAGGCCGCGGTCCGCGAGATCGACGAGGAGCTCGGGTTCGTGGTGCGCGCCGCCGCCATGGCCGAGCTCGGGCCGTGGACGTTCCCGTCGGGCGGCATCATCGGCGAGCGGCACCTCTTCTTCCACGTCGAGGTCGATCCCGGGGCGCGCACGACGCCCGGCGAGGACGGGTCCGCGCTCGAGCGGGGCGCGGCGATCCTGGCGCTCCCCCTGCGCGACGCCCTCGAGCACTGTCGTCTCGGCGCGATCCCCGACGCGAAGACCGAGCTCGGGCTGCGTCGCCTCGCGGAGCAGCGGCCATGAGCGCGCGCCCGCGCGTCGAGGTCGTCCTCAAGCGCTCGTCGTGGCGCAAGTGGGTCGAGGAGGAGAACGATCCGCACGTCCGCCGCCTCATCGCGGCCGACGACGAGACCGTGCGCCGCATGCGCCCCGGGCACCGCGAGCATGCCGAGACCGTCGAAGAGGTGCGCCGCGCCCTCCAGACCCTCGGCGCCACGGTCCGCTGGCACGAGCACCCGCACACCTTCCGCGTCACGGGGGCCTGCGATCTGGTCGTCACGGTCGGCGGGGACGGCACGCTGCTCGCCGCGTCGCACGGCCTCGGACCCGGCGTCCCGCTGCTCGGCGTCAACAGCGCGCCCAGGTTCTCGGTCGGGTTCTTCTGCGCGGCGCGCAAGGGCCGCGTGCGCGCCGCGCTCGAGGGCGCCCTCGCCGGCACGCTCCGCCGCACGACGCTCACCCGGATGCGGGTGGCCCGCAACGGCGAGGCGCTGCACGAGCGCGTCCTCAACGAGGCCCTCTTCTGCCACCAGTCGCCCGCCGCCACGTCGCGCTACATCCTGCGGCTCGCCCAGGGCGGACGGACGCTCGCGCGCGAGGAGCAGAAGTCGAGCGGGATCTGGGTCGGCCCGGCGGCGGGCTCGACCGCGGCCCAGCGCAGCGCCGGCGGGCGGGTGCTCCCCCTCTCGTCGCGGAAGCTGCAGTTCGTCGTGCGCGAGCCCTACCGGGCCGACGGCCACGCCCTCGAGGTCGCCCGCGGCCTCGTCGGAGAGGGTCAGGTCCTGCACCTCAAGAACAAGATGCGCCATGCCCGCCTGTTCCTGGACGGTGACCACATCGTCCACGAGATCGCGATCGGCGACGTCGTCACGATGCGTCGCTCGGACGAGCCGCTGGTCGTCCTCGGTCTGTCGCGGGGCCGCCAGAGCGCGTAGCGTGGTTCGCTCTCCGCCACCGGAAGTTCGCATCGGACTCGAATTGTCCAAGCATTCGACTCGTGGCACCTTCGCCCCGGGAGAGACCCGGTAGCGCGCATGGCAATGACGGACGCCGGGGGGCCCCACCGGGCCCCCGAGAGGATGACTCACGCGCCTCCGAGCGGCGCCGCGGTGCCGTCCGCCCTTCACACCGGGCACGAGCCCCTCTCCGCGTTGGGGTGGGTACGCAACTGGGCGTCCCAGGACTGGATCGCCGTCGCCTACCTCACCCTGCTCCTTGCGGCGCTCGCCGTCGGCAAGGGGCCCCACCGCGGCGCGTGCATGGAGCGCGTCTCGCTCGACCTCGGCGTGCTGATCTGCGTGCTCGCGGTCGTTCGCGGCGGCGTGCTGCCCTGGGGCTCCCTGGGGAGCAGCCTCCTCTACCGCTGCGCGCTCATCGGGGCGCTGCTCGCGTCCTTCTTCCAGCTCCGCGAGATCCTGCCCGCGGTGAGCCCGTGGTGGGTCGACGACCGCATCTACGCCTTCGATCTGCGCGTCTTCGGCTTCGAGCCGAGCGTCCTCCTCGACCGATGGGTGACGGCCTCCACCACCGAGTGGTTCGCGTTCTTCTACTTCCTCTACTTCCTGATTCTCAGTGTGCACGTGCTGCCGCTGGTCTTCTGGAACCGCGACACCGTGCTGCTCGGGCGGTTCGCGACGGGGATCTTGCTGCTCTTCATGTCCGCGCACCTGCTCTACATGCTGGTCCCGGGCTACGGCCCCTACTGGTACCTCAGGGGCACCTTCGCGCACGAGCTCACGGGCGGGACGTTCTGGCGCCTCGTGCGCGAGACCGTCGACGCCGGCGGCGCGCAGAAGGACATCTTCCCGAGCCTGCACACGGCCGCGCCCACGTTCATGGCGATCTTCAGCTTTCGCCACCGCGATCGGGTGCCGTTCAGGTACACGTGGCCCGTGATGGCGTTCGTGGCCACCCAGATCATCATCGCGACGATGTTCCTGCGCTGGCACTACCTGGTGGACATCGTGGCCGGGCTGACGCTGGCCATCACGGTGCAACTCCTCGGGCAGTACGTCGCCGACTGGGAGCGCGAGAAGCGCACCCGCCTCGGCCAGCAGCCCGCGTGGATGCCGCTCGACTACCCCTGGAACCGGAGCCACCGCGACTAGTCATGCCTGGATTCGAGATCATCGGCACGGGCCACTACGTGCCCGGCCGCCCCGTGTCGAACACCGATCTGTCGCGCGTGATGGACACGAGCGACGACTGGATTTTCCAGCGTTCGGGCATCCGCCAGCGGCACTTCGCGCCCGAAGGATCGGGGTGCAGCGACTTCGCCGCCGAGGCGTCGCGCCGCGCCATCGAGTCCGCCGGGATCCCGCCCGAGGAGATCGACTACGTCGTCTTCGCGACGATGACCCCGGAGTACGTGTTCCCGGGCTCCGGAGCGCTGCTCGCGGCGAAGCTCGGGCTCAAGGGCGTGCCCGCCCTCGACATCCGGCAGCAGTGCGCCGCGATGCTCTTCGGGATGCAGATCATCGACGGCCTCGTGAAGAGCGGCGCCGCGCGGACCATCCTCTTCGTCGGAGCCGAGGCGCACGCGGGCTTCATGCCCTGGGAGGACTGGGATGCGCTCGACCCCGCGAGCGGGCGGACGGCGACGCCCGAGCAGCGCGAGAAGGCGAACAAGCACCGCGCGCTCGCCATCCTCTTCGGCGACGGCGCGGGGGCGCTCGTCTTCCGCGCGACCGAGCGCGACGCGGGGCTGCGCGGCATGAAGCTGCATACCGACGGCACGGCCGCCAAGCTCCTGTACGTCGAGGCCGGCGGCTTCCGGACCCGCCCGTACTGGAAGCACAGCGACTACGACGAGCAGAAGTACATCCCGACGATGGACGGCCGCGAGCTGTTCAAGTTCGCGGTGACCAAGCTCCCCCAGTCGGCCCGCGCGCTCTGCGCCGAGACCAGGACGCCCCTCGACGCGATCGACTGGTTTCTCGCCCACCAGGCCAACGCGCGCATCAACGAGTACGTGCGCGAGCAGCTCGGCGTCCCCCCGGAGAAGCTCCCGTCGAACATCGAGCGCTTCGGCAACACGAGCGCCGGAACGCTACCGATCCTCATCGACGAGCAGACGCGCGCCGGCAAGCTCAAGCGCGGTGACCTGTGCATGCTGCTCGCCCTCGGCGCGGGCGTGCACTGGGGCACGGCGCTCGTGCGGTGGTAAGCTCTGGCGAGATGGCGCGCTGGCTCGCCGGTTTCGCGGTCGCGATCGCCGCCTCGGCCTCCGGAGACGCGCTCGCCTCCGTCTCGCTCGAGGTGACCTGGACCGAGCTGCTGCACGACTCGACGGCCGCGGTGGTCGCCACGCCGGTCGAGGCGCGCTCGGTCTGGGAGAACGGCCGCATCTACACCTACTCGCGCGTGCGCGTCGATCGCGCGGCCGCGGGCAACCTCGCGCCCGGCGCCGACGCCTGGGTGCGGACGATGGGCGGCGAGGTCGGCAAGAGCGGCCAGAGCGTCGACGGCGAGGCGGTCCTGACGCCGGGCCTGCCGGCCCTCCTGTTCCTGCACCCCGGCCCTCCCGGTGCCTACGTCGTCACCGCGCGGGGTCAGGGGCAGTTCCCCGTGATCGCCGACGCCGCGCGCCCCGAGCTGCCCGCGCACCTCGTGAGAAGCTATGCGGTCGGCGCGCTCGTCCCGCCGCACGCCGCCGGCCCCGTACGGTTCGCGGCGGAGGTCGTCCACGGCCGCCTCGTCGACGACGTGCTTCGCGACGTCGCCGCCGCGTGGGCGGGCGCGCACGAGCCGTGATCGGTGTGCTAGCAAGCCGCCCGTGACCGCTGCCACGACCCCCCTCGCGCGCGTGGTCGTTCGCGAAGACGACGCCCGCGCGCTGGCGGCGGAGCTCGCGGCCGCGTCGCGCGTCGCGGTCGATCTCGAGGCGAGCGGGATGTTCACGTACCGGGCCCGCATCTGCACGGTGCAGCTCGCCTGGGGCGACCAGGTCGCGATCCTCGACACGCTCGCGGCGCCGGCCCGGGCGCTCGCCGCGCTGCTCGGGCCCGACGGCCCGACCAAGATCGTCCACGACGTCTCGTTCGACGCGCGCCTGCTGGCCGAGGCGGGCGCACCGCTCGCCGGCGTGCACGACACGTCGGTCGCCGCGCGCATGCTCGGCCACACGTCCACCGGGCTCGCCACGCTGCTCGCGCAGGAACTCGACGTGCACATCCAGAAGGACCTCCAGCAGCACGACTGGCGAGAGCGACCGCTCGATGCGCGGATGCTCGACTACCTGGCCCACGACGTCGTCCACCTCGCCTCGCTCGAGGCAAAGCTCTGGGCCCAGGTGACCGGGCGCGGCATCGAGGCCGAAGTCCTCGAGGAGACTCGCTACCGGCTGGCGTCCGCCGCCGACGCGGTGCGGGAGCCGGATACGCGGCCACCCTACGCGCGCGTCAAGGGCGTCGAGCGCCTCTCCGAGCGCGACCTGGCCGCGCTGCGCGCGATCGCGGACGTGCGCGAGCGCGAGGCGGAGCGCCGCGACGTTCCGCCCCACCGGGTGGCGTCGGCCGAGACCCTCGTGGCGATCGCGCGGGCGCGTCCCACCACGGTCGCCCAGGTTTTGCGCCTCCGCGGCGTGTCGCGTGGGCCCGGCGACGCGGCGCGGTTCGTCGACGGCGTCGTCCGCGCGATCGCGGAGGCCGGCGAGACGCTTTCCGAGACCGAGCGGGCGCGCTTCGATCGCCCGCGCATCCCGGCCGCCGTGCTCAAGGCGCGCCGCGACCGCGAGGGGCGGCTGCTCTCCTGGAGGCGCGAGGAGGCGAAGCGCCGCGACGTCGACGAGCAGGTCGTGCTGCCCGGGCATTGCGTGAAGGACGCCGCCGGCGAGGAGCTGCGCGAGGCGAGCGAGCTCGCGCGGGTGCCCGGCCTCGGAGCCTTCCGCGTCGAGCGCGACGGCGAGGCCATCCTGCGCGCGCTGCGCGGCCCGGAGGCGACGCCGTGAGCCTGCTCGTCGTGGCCGGCGAGGCCTCGGGCGATCGCGCGGGCGCGGCGGTCCTCGAGCGGCTCCCGGGCGTGGCCGCCTTCGGCCTCGGCGGCGACGCCCTCCGCGCGGCCGGCGCGACCATCGTGAGCGACATGCGGGACTGGACGGCG
>JAJYCT010000083.1:10808-17475 GCA_021778125.1 Myxococcales bacterium | reverse complement strand
TCGCGCGAATACGCGCCGCCCTTCTCGCTCGCGGTGAAGATTGAGGGATGCTCGTTCGAGGAAGCCGATAGGCTACGCCACCTCGGGTCGGGGCAACGCTGATTCCTCGCACGAGCCGACAACGCGGGCGAGAGGATCGATCAGTCATGAAGCTGCCGAACATTCAGGTCGGGTTTCAGGTCTTCGTCTCCGACGGAGGGCAAGAGGTGGGCGCCGTCCGCCAGGTCGCGCCGTTCGGGCGTCCCGAGCTCGAGATCTACGTGGAGAACGCTGGAGACTTCGTCGTGCCGCTCACCGCGGTCGCGTCCGTGCACGCCAACAAGGTCGTCCTCGACTGCAAGAAGCTCGAGCCGAAGCTGCAGCGCGCGATCGGGCATTCGCATGACGCCGAGGAGCCCGGGGCGTGACGGCGCGCGGCGGATGAAGGGAGGGATCCATGACGAAGAAGATCACGGTCACGGAGAACGGGCCTTACCTCGTCGAGGGAGGCGTGCCGATCGCGCACCAGCACATCGTCACGAACGCCGAGGGCGAGTCGCTCGAATGGCGTGAAGGCGCAGCGGTCGCCGCCCCGGCGAAGTACGCGCTCTGCCGCTGCGGCCGCTCGGGGACGAAGCCGTTCTGTGACGGGACGCACAAGCGCATCGGTTTCGACGGCACGGAGACCGCGAGCCACGAGCCCTACGAGCGTCAGGCGGGGGTCATCGACGGTCCCGCGATGGTGCTCGAAGACGCCGAGGGGCTCTGCGCGTTCGCGCGCTTCTGCGATCCGCACGGGCAGGTGTGGAACCTGGTCCAGAAGAGTGATCCGCGCTCGCTGAAGCTCGTCGAGCACGAAGCCGGGCATTGCCCCGGGGGGCGTCTGGTCGCCAAGCACCGCGCCACGGGCGCAGCCGTCGAGCCGCACTTCGAGCCATCCATCGGGTTGATCCAAGACACCGCGCAGGGCACGAGCGGCCCCCTCTGGGTGAGAGGCGGGCTCCCCGTCACCGGCGCCGACGGCCGACCGTACGAGGTACGCAATCGCGTGGCGCTGTGCAGGTGCGGGGCATCGAGCAACAAGCCGTACTGCGATGGCTCTCACGCATCGATCCGCTTCAACGACAAAGAGTGAGCGGGGGGAAGTTGTAGGCCCTCCCTCTCGCCATGAGGCTCCGCTCCGCGTCCGTCGTGATCAATGCGCTGCGACTCCGCTGGGCGCGTACGCGTTGACGGACCGCCGCGATACGCGCGGGAACGGGGTCGATCGGGGGGGTGGACGCGAGCTCGATCGTGATGTCGGATGTCGCGATGGCCACCACCGCTCGTGAGTCCGCGTCCATCGAGCTTCTCATCGACGCGCGACCTCGCGACATCGGTGGCTTTGCCGTGCGCCGCGCGCTGCCGGCTATGAAGCGCCGACGAGTCGGCTCGTTCGTCTTCTTCGATCACATGGGCCCAGCGGTGCTCGCCGCCGGCGAAGGCTTCGACGTGCGACCGCACCCGCACATCGGCCTCGCCACGGTCACGTATCTCTTCGATGGGGCCCTCGACCACAAAGACAGCCTGGGCTCGGCGCAGACGATTCAGCCCGGGGACGTCAACTGGATGATCGCGGGGAGCGGGATCGCGCACTCAGAGCGCAGCAGCCCGGAGTCGCGGCGCGCAGCGTTGGGGATCCACGGCATCCAGACATGGGTCGCGCTCCCCATCGAGCGCGAGGACATGGAGCCGCGCTTCGAGCATCATCCCTCTGCGACGATTCCGCGTGTGGAGATCGAGCGCTCGACGCTCGACGTGATCGCCGGCACGGCATACGGGCGCGCGTCCCCCGTGTCCGTCCTCTCGCCGACGCTCTACGTCCATGCGCGACTCGAGGCCGCCGCGCGGGTGTCGATCGACGTCGAGCACGAAGAGCGAGCTTTCTACGTCGTGGAGGGCGCCATCGAGTGCGACGGGAGAACGTTCCCGCCCGGCGTGCTGGTCGTCCTGCGCCCGGGCGCGAAGGTGACGGTCGGCTGCGCCGTGCCGAGCCGCGCCATGCTGCTGGGTGGCGCGAGTCTCGCGGGCGAGCGGCACATCTGGTGGAACTTCGTGTCGAGCTCCAAGGAGCGCATCGAGCGTGCAAAGGACGACTGGAGGAGCGGTCGCTTTCCCAAGATTCCAGGCGACGAGGTGGAGTTCATTCCGTTGCCCGAGCGGTAGCCGGCGACGCTGGACTAGCGGCGACGCGCCTCGAGAGGACCGCGTCGCTTCACCGGCGGTCGACCACGGGGAGGCCCCACGAGTAGCGCACGGCGAGGAAGCGGATGACGAAGCACGCGCCCGCCGCGAACCACGGCGTCAGGCCGATGGACCACCCGTTGACCTCCGCGACGACCTGAATGACCGCGGCGACGAGCGCGGCGAGCGCGTAGATCTCCTTCGCGAGGATCGCCGGGACGCGCGTGAGCAGGGCGTCTCTCATGACGCCGCCGCCCACCGCAGTCACGCCGCCGAGCACGATCGCGGCCTCGATGTTCGCCCCATGGAGTCGAGCCTTGTGCGCGCCCACGACCGCGAAGAAGCCGAGGCCGAGGGAGTCGAAGAACGTGACGGGCTGCTTGAGGCGCTCGACCCACGGGGCGGCCCAGATCGTCAGCGTCGATGCGACCGCGGAGCACGCCAAGTAGCGCCAGTCCGAAATGCCGACCGGCGGCAGCGTGCCGAGGCAGAGATCGCGCACGATTCCGCCGCCGCACGCGGTCATGAACGCCACGGCGTAGACCCCGAACAAATCAAGACGCCGCTCCGCTGCCGCGGCGGCGCCGCTGATGGCGAACGCGATTGTGCCGAGGAGATCGACCAGAACGAAGAGCGTGTGCTCCATCCCTAGCCCGCGGGGCACAGCCACGCGGCCGCGGCGGTGAGCATGGCCTCAAGCCCGGTCTGCAGCGTGGGATGGAGCACCGGCGCGAACTTCGGGGAGTGGTTGCTCGGAAGCGCGTTGAGCGTCTTCGTCCGCTTCGCCTCTGCATAGGCGACGGGATCGGTGCCGCCGACGATCCAGAACACGTAGGGTGCGCCCCACCGCCGGCCGAAGACGCTGAAGTCTTCGCTCGCCGACGCCGGCGGCGTCTCGAACGCGCGGTCCCCGAACTGCGCCTCGAAGGCCTTTGCAACGCGCTCCGAGCACGCCGCGTCGTTCACGGTCAGCGGGTAGCTGCTGAGCGTCGTGAACTCCGGGGGCTCGTCCGCGTGGGAGGCCATGCACTCGGCGCGGCAGATGCGGTCGATCGCCGACAGCATGTGGGCGCGAACGTCTTCGTCGTACGTCCGCACGTTCAACTTGATGGTCGCGTCGTCGGGGATGATGTTCTCTTTCGTGCCGGCTTGAAGCGCGCCGACGGTGAGGACCGCGCTGTCGAGCGGCGAGATCTCGCGCGACACGATCGTCTGCAGCCGCAACGTCGTTGCGGCGGCCATGATCACCGGGTCGATCGAAGTCTGCGGCTGCGAGCCGTGCGAGCCGCGGCCGAAGAGCTTCACCTGCAGGCTGTCACCCGCCGACAGAATGACGCCGGACCGATGGCCGACGGTGCCGGCGGCGCCGACCATGACGTGCTGCCCGAGGATGACGTCGGGCTTCGGAAAGCGCTCCGCCATCTTGTCGTCCATCATGCTTGCCGCGCCTCGCCCGACCTCTTCGCCCGGCTGAAACACGACGAGCGCAGTGCCGCGCCAATGATCGCGGTGCTCGGCGAGAACGCGCGCGGCGCCCATGAGCCAGGTCACGTGCAGATCGTGGCCGCAGGCATGGGAGACGCCGACCTTCACGCCGTCGTCGTCGGTTGCCTTCACTTGGCTGGCGTACGTGAGGCCCGTTGCTTCCGCCACGGGGAGCGCGTCCATGTCGGCGCGCAGCATGACCGTCGCGCCGGCGCCGTTGCGGAGCACGCCGACCACGCCCGTCGTGCCGACCGCACGGCTCACTTCGTACCCCAGGCGCTCGATCCAGTCCGCCGTGACCTTCGCCGTGCGCACCTCGTGCATCGAGAGCTCGGGGTGCTGATGCAAATCCTTGTAAACGGCTTCGAGCTCCGGAAGCACCGTTGCGAGCGTGGAGTTCAGCGCGGTCGTGAGAGGGTTCACGGAGTCCTTCTCGAGCAACGGAGAAGCAGCGCGCGGCCAGCGGACGACGCCGGCCGCGCTCGCAGCGACGGCGCTACTTCACCATGCCAAACGGATCGGGCACCGCGTGCTGGTTCGCGTTGTTCCAGAAGTTCTGGAGGACGAAGCCGTACTCGGGGAGGTTCTGAATGAACGGATCGAGCATCGCGTTCGCAGTCGGCGACTTCCAATCCGCTTGCAGCTCGCACGCGAGCGCGAACGTCGTCACGAGCTCCGCGCCGGCGCGCGCCATACGCGACATCGCGGCGTCCGCCTCGTAGCGGTTCCACGCGCCGCACGCGTCGACCACCGGATAGACCTGGTAGCCGTCCTGCAGCATGGACATGGTTGGCAGCGCGCAGCAGGTGCCGATCGTGACCCCGGCGATGATCACGTGCTTTCGGCCGGTGTCCTTCACGAGCTTCTCGAAAGCGCCACGGAACGTCGGATCCTCGTAGCAGTTGATGATGCCGGTTCGACGGTAGATCGGCTGCTCGGAGAAAAGCTCTTTGAGCTCCGGCAGCGTGTCGCCGTTCTGCCACTGGGCGTTCGACGACGTGAGCAGCGTCGGCATCGCGAGCGCTTTCGCGACGCGCGCAAGGCCGACGATGTTGCTCTTGAGCTCTGCGAGCGACGACGAGTCGCGCATGCCGGCGAGCAAGCCGATCTGATGGTCGACGAGCAGCATGATGCTATTCGCAGCCGTGGGCTTGTCGTAGACGAAGCGCGATGCCTTGCGCGCGTCGTCCGCCGAGGTGCGCGGCGCCAAGGGCTTGTCGGTGGTCGGGCTGACGATGTCTGCGGGTCGGTTGGCCATGGTCCCCTCCGTTCGCGCCGCAGTCTATCTGCTTGGCCAACGGCCGTACGGGTTCCTTCGTCTGTCCGGGGATCGCGGCTGGAGCTTCATTCTTACCGCCGCGCGCTGCACCCGCGTGGTCGCGCGTAGACGACCGGTGAGCTCGACCTGGCTCATCGTGATCCCCGCGCCGACGGCGGCGAGGATGCCCGATGCGAGGAGCAGGCTGACGAGGTCACCTTCTCGCCCGGCGTACGCGGCGCCGCGTCGGGCGCGGTGACGGTCTCGCCGCGCACGCCCGGTGCGGCGTCGAGCGCCGCGAGTCGCGCACGGAGCGCGTCCGCGCGCGCCTTCGCCTCCGCGCGCTCCTCCTCGAGGCGTCGGAGCCGTGCCTCCTCTTGTTCGAGCGCGTTCGCAAGGCTCGCGCGCTCCGGCGGCTCCGGCTCGCTCATGCGCCGGCGTCCGACTTCGCGTGCGTCACCATCGCTTCGGCTCGTTCTCGCGCTTCCAGCGATCGAAAAACCCTCGGCGCCGCAGCTGTCGCTTGCGCATCGCCTCGAACGGCGCGGCGAACGGGATAGAGGCGCCGTCGCGCTTCGCGAGATCGCGCAGATCGATTGCGAGCTGGATCGCCTGCTCGTACGCGCTCTTCTCGACCAGGGCCTCGAGCTCCTTCCACGCGGCGTCGACGCGCTTCGCGAGCGCATCGAGGCGCTTCTTGCGCGCGGCCTCGGCGGCATTCTTCGTCTTCGCCGCGCGCTCTGCATTGGCGCGCTCACGTCGTTCGCGTTGCTTCTCGGCACTCGCGAGAAGCTCGGCAACCGTGCGCCGCCCTGCTGCACGGGCTGGCTTCGCCTCCGCTCGGAACGTCCGCAGCAGCTCACTGCCGAGCGCGAGGTCCGGATCGTCGATGGCGCGGCGGAGCCATTCGTCCTTCGCGCGCGGAGCGAGCGCGAGAACCCATTTCCGGAGCGCGGGTCGATCGTCGGACTGCTCGCTGCCCGCCGCCGCCGCCGCCGAGATCAGGTCTTCGTCGATGCGGAGGAACTCGACCATCGCCGCCTGAGCGGCCGTGAGGTCGGAGAGGCCCGGCGGGACGGGCGGCTCCGTGTCCTTCTCGCCGACGTCGCCCGCGCCTACGGCGAGCAGCCACGCGAGGTACGCGACGCGTAGGTCGCCGCGCATCAACTCCGTGCGGAGCGGCGCGAGCGCCCCGAGGGAGCCCTGGCTCTCCTCGTAGTAGTCGGGGTCCTCGTCCTCGCCGTGCAGATCGACGATCAAGTGATCGCCGGCAACGCGCACGCTCGCGGCGTCGCCGACGAAGTATGCCTTCATCGCCTTCGCGTCCACGCGCGCCGACGGGACGCGCAGCATCAGCCGATGTGTCCCCCAGTTCGCGAAGTACATGTGCGCGTCGAAGTACCGCTCGACGAGCTTCGCGGGGTCGGCCTTCAGATCTCCCCACTGGTACTCGTTCCAGAAACGCGTCGGCGTGATCTCCGCGCGCGTGGAGATCGCCCGGAGCTCCGCCATCTGCTTCGGCGTGAGCGGCCGGTCGAGCGCGACGAACTCGTAGCACTGGTACTCGCTCATCGACCTCTCCAGCGCGCGACCCGCGAAGCCCAATCAGGGATCTCGTCTTGGATCTCGCTCGGCAGCGACCATCGCCGTGTCCCTCGGCCCGCCGCGGATAGAATCGATACCGCCTGCGCCGCTGCTTCAACCGGGAAGTCCTCCGCCCAT
>JAJYCT010000083.1:0-10798 GCA_021778125.1 Myxococcales bacterium | reverse complement strand
GAGCCAGGAGTCGGCATTCCTGCCGCGGACGCGATACAGGCCGACGACGATGCCGCGACAGGTCTCCGTGGCCGGGGTCTCGGCGCCGAGGGCGATGCGTCGCCGCAGGTCGTCGAAGAACGGATCGATTGCTTCCTGCAGCAACTGGCACGCTGCTTCGCCGGGTTCGGTGTAGCCGTCGGAGTGCTCCCCGGCCCGATCGCCGAGCGCATCGATGTCGAGCGCGAGGATCGATTCTTCGACAGCGACAGCGACGTCGTCTCCGGAGACACGCGTGTTCATCTCTTCGGCCAGAGACGCGGCTTCGGCCGAGAGCTCGGGGTGGCGCGCGAGAAGGGCGCGAAGGATCTCGGCGGCCTCCTCGGGCCGCAGCTCGTCGATCGGGCTCGGTCGCTTCTTGGCTCGCTTCGGCGCCGCCTTCTTCTGTGCCGCGCGCGCCATCACCGCCACCACTCCGCCATCGAGAGCTCGACGAGCGCGAACGGCGCCACGCGCGCGATCGCAGCCCCCTCGTGGCGCCCGGTCACGCGCCACACACCGCCCTCGAGCACATGCGCCACGAGCGATCGCCCCGCCGGATCCACGAGCCACCAATACGCGACGCCGATCCGCGCGTAGGCAGCTCGCTTCACGACCTCGTCGTGATCGCGGTTGCTCTCCGAGATCACCTCCAGCACCCAGTCCGCCACGAGCGGCACGCGTCCCGCGCGCGGTGGATCCGCCATCCGCGCCTTCCGCCACCCGAGCGCGTCGGGCCGAAACGCCTCGGCGCCCGCCGCGACGAAGTCATTCTCGCCCTGGATCCACCAATCACCGGGGCCGCCACGCCCGCGCTGGTAGGGCGGCAGAAGATCCGCCACGACCAGGGCCGCGATGTTGGCGTGGTCGAACGTCGTCACCGGACGTTCGTAGATCACTCCGTCGATGAGCTCCGCGCGCGCGTCCTCACCCAGCGCGTCGAGGTCGGCGATCGTGGCGGGAGGGGCAGGAGGGCTCATCGCGGAAGCGAGAGCCGAGAACAGCGCTAACCTCCGGGGCGCTCTCGCGACCCATCGGTGAACAGCTGTTAACCACTCTCACTTCTCGGGTGCCCGAGACCCTGCTGAGAACGCGCGCGGCAGCCTGATTTCCAGCGTCTCGTAATTCTCAGCGCGCGTCTCGAGATCCCTGAACGTGGCGAACACCGCGTCCCTTCGAGCCAACCTACGGGGCGAAATGTTCGTAAAAAGCACCCTTGGGCTCCGGCTGCTGGACTCGAACCAGCGACCCGGCGGTTAACAGCCGCCTGCTCTACCGACTGAGCTAAGCCGGAATCGAAAAGCTCGGGAGCTTTACCGTTCTGCTCGGGCACCGTCAAGTCGCGTCGTCGCGGCGCCCCCTGCTCCCCCGTTGGAGCAGCTCCCACCTCGAGCGTCATCGCCGGTCGGGCGGCTCCTCGGTCCCCCTCGCAAAGGGCCCGCCTCCGTGCCGGGCGCGGGGGTATCATCGGTGCTTGGTGGGGGGGTTGCTGTGCGGGAGCGGGAAGACAGGCTGCCTCTGGGCGAGACGCTTGCGTCGGTCGAGGCCGCGGGGATGTTCCCGTGGCACTGGGACCTCGCCACCGACCGCGTGACGTGGTCCGGGGGCATCGACGCGCTCCTCGGACTGCCGCGCGGCAAGCATGTCCGGACCTTCGACGAGTACCTCCGCGGCGTCGCCGAGCTCGATCGGGCGCAGGTCAGGGACTCGGTCGAACGCGCCCTGCGCGGCGAGATCTCCGACTACTCCGTGGAGCACCGCGTGCCGGCGGGCGACGGCGGACGCGTGCGCTGGGTGGCCGCGCGGGGACGGGTCTTCCGCGATGCCACGGGCAAGCCCCTGCACATCGCCGGGGTGGTCTGGGACATCACCGCGCGCAAGGAGGGCCAGGCGAACCTCGCCCGCGTCAGTCGCCTCTGCTCGGTGGTGCGTGCGGTCAACAAGCAGATCCTGCATGGGCGCAGCGAGGCGGAGCTCTTCGAGAGCGCGTGCCGCATCACGGTGGAGATGGGGCTGTTCCGCTTCGCGTGGGTTGGGCTCGTCACGCCCGACGGCGCCCACGTGACGCCCGCAGCGCGCTGCGGCCTCGAGCAGGGGTACCTCGACGACGTCGTCATCGACGTCGCCGACACGCCCCGCGGCCGGGGCCCCACGGGCATCGCCGTGCGCGAGGGGCGCCGCCACATCACCGACGACGTGGCCGCCAGCGAGGACTACGCGCCCTGGCGCCGGCGCGCGCTCGAGCGCGGTTACCGTGCGTGCGGAGCCTTCCCGCTCTGGCGCGCGGGCCGGGTCGTCGGCACGCTCAACGTCTACGCGGACCGCCCCGGCGTCTTCGACGACGAGCAGGTCGGGCTGCTCGACGACCTCGCGGCCGATCTCAGCCACGCGCTCGACCTGCTCGACCGCGAGGCACGGCGCAAGGAGGCCGAGGCCGCGCTGCGCACGAGCGAGGAGCGCTACCGTGCAATCTTCACCCAAGCGTTCGAGGGTATCTTCGTCGTGGCGTCGTCGAACGCGATCGTCGACGCCAACGAGAGCGCCTGCCGGATGCTCGGCTACGGGCGCGACGATCTGCTCACTCGGCGGGCCGAGGACGTCGTTCACCCCGAGGATCTGGCCGCGATCCCCCTCCGCTTCGGCACGATCCCGCCGGGCGGCGTCATCCTCAGCGAGCGGCGCTTCGTGCGCAAAGATGGCACGGTCATGCAGGGCGAGCTGTCGACGCGGCACCTGCTCGACGGCACGTACCTCGTCGTCGTGCGCGACGTGACCGATCGCAAGGCCGCGCAGGCGCAGCTCCTGCTCGCCGACCGGATGTCATCGCTTGGCCGGCTCGCGAGCGGCGTGGCGCACGAGGTCAACAACCCGCTCGCCTACGTGATGCTCAACCTCGAGCTCGTCGCAGGCCGCCTCGGGCAGCTCTCCCCTCCCGCCGATCCCGCCAAGCTCGTGCCCCTCCGCAGGTCCATCGAGGACGCGCGCGAGGGCGCCGAGCGCATGCGGCGCATCATCCGCACGTTGAGCACGTTCGGGCGGGGCGACGAGGACAAGATGGGCCCCGTCGACGTCAACACCGTCCTCGACTCCGCCGTGGAGATGGCGTCGATGCAGCTCCGCCACGGCGCGCGCATCACGCGCGACTACCGCGCGAACGTGCCCGCCCACGCCAACGCGTTCCGCCTCGGTCAGGTCTTCGTCAACCTGCTCCTCAACGCCGGCGACGCCTTCCGCGAGGGCGCCGACGACAACGAGATCACGCTGCGCACGGGCGTCCGCGACGACAGGCTCGTCGTCGTCGAGGTGCGCGACAACGGGGTGGGGGTTCCCGACCGCATCCAAGCGCGCATCTTCGATCCGTTCTTCACGACCAAGCCCATCGGCAAAGGGACGGGGCTCGGCCTGGCGGTTTGCCACACCATCGTGACGTCGTTCGGCGGCGAGATCGCCTGCCAGAGTGCGCCCGGCAAGGGGAGCACCTTCCGCGTCGTGCTCCCCTCCGCCGAAGTGGCCGAGGAGCCGAGCGTGCCGCCGCGCAGTACGGGCCCCGCCAGCAGCCCCGGGCGGGTGCTCGTCGTCGACGACGATCCGCGCGTCGCCGAGGCCCTCGCCGCCGCGCTCGAGGGGCACGAGGTGGTCGTCGAGAAGACCGGTTGCAGGGCCCTGCAGCGCTTTCTGGACGAGCCATTCGACTGCCTGCTGTGCGACGTGGTGATGCCCGACCTGTCCGGCCTCGACCTGTACGAGGCGCTGCAGCGCGACGGCCGGGGCTACGAGCGACGCGTCGTCTTCATCACGGGCGGAACGATCAGCGACCCCGCCCGCGCCGCCCTCGCCCGCGTCCCCAACCGCGTCCTCGAGAAGCCGGTCGACGCGACTACCCTCCTGGCGGCCGTGGGCCACGTCGTGGCCCGCTCGACGCGCTGAGCGCGGAGCGGCCGTGGCCGCCGCGCCTCGCCCATGGGTCGCCGTGCCCACGCCAGAGGTCGAGCAAGTGCGCGGATCAAAAGGATCGGAGGGGGCGCACGCCCCTTGCTCCAGGGGACGGGCGAAATGACCCGCTGCCCCGGCCTCGCCTCGCTCTTCGCGCTCTCGCTCCTCGCTCCGGCGTGCACCCGATCGCCCGGCGCGGTGACGGCTCCGCTGGGCGCCCCGTCCCCGCCCGCCGCGGCCCGCCCGGTGCCGGCCGCGCTCGTGTGGACCTCCGACGACAGCGATGCCCGCGAGACCTGGACGCTCGACGCCACGGGCAACGTGCTCGCGCGCACCGCCGGGATCCGTTTGACCGCGCGGGGCAAGCTCTGGCAGTGGAAGCAGGCGCAGCAGACGATCGAGACGCAGGCCTGCCCCCTCTACGACGAGCACGGTGGCGAACTGCCCCCCGGCGAGCCGGCCACGCCCGGGACCGGCGTGCGCGCCACGCTCGAGCGCGTCGACGGTGGCGAGATCCGCGAGATCGTCGCCGCCGAGGCGTGCGAGGGGGCAGCCGACGTCGAGCAGACCGTGGACCTCCTGGCCACGGTAGGCCCGTACCTGTTCGTGCGCGACGCGACGTACGTCTACTCGTGCGGCGCGCACGGCGGCGTCGGCGTCTCGTTCTCGGTGTGGGACGCCGAACGCGGCGCTGCCGTCTGGAGCTCCGGCGACACCGAGCCGCGCACCTTCGTTGAGCCGGACGTGAGCGAGCAGGCGCACCGGCGCGCGCTCGCCGACCTGGGCGAGGACGAGGACGTGACATCGTTCGGCGACGACGGCGAGATCGACGTGGCGCCCACCGAGCTGCTGCCGGCGTTCGATGGGCCCCGGGCCACCCTCCGCGTCGCGATGCAGTTCACGGCGCCGTCCTGCTACGCGTGCTCGGACGGCGCCTGGTCGAGCTACAGCAAGTCGACCGCCGAGCCGCTGTCCGCCCTGCCCGCGGCCCTGCGCCCCTGGACCGTCGCCCCCGCGGCCGTGCGCGCCTTCCTCGCGGCGCATCCCGAGGTCACGCTCGGAGGCTGGAGCGCGGCGACGGCGTCGTAGGCGGGCCGCGGAGCCTGGCCTCCGCGCTATGGTGGGCCCCTGCCCCCGATGAGTCTGCGCAAGCCCAAGCTCGCCCCGCAGGTCACCACGCTCTGGGACTATCCGTCGCAGCACTACGGCGAGGGGCAGCAGGGTAGCCAGGCCTACCGCGGCGCGACGCCCTCGTACGTCGTGTGGAACGTCGTGCACCGATTCTCCTCGCCGGGCGACCGCGTGCTCGACCCGTTCTGCGGCAGCGGCACGACGCTCGACGTCTGCAAAGACCTGGGGCGCGAGGGGCTCGGCTTCGATCTGGCCCCGAGCCGTCCCGACGTCCGACAGGCCGACGCGCGCAGCCTGCCGCTCAAGAACCGGACGGTGGACCTGGTCTTCATGGACCCGCCGTACGCGGACAACCTCACCTACTCGGACGACCCGCGGTGCATCGGCAAGCTCAAGGCCGATGGCCGCTACCAGCGCGCCATGCGCCTGGTGCTCGACGAGTGCGCGCGCGTGCTGCGCGAGGACGGCGTGCTCGCCATCTACGTGTGCGACGTCTTCCAGAAGGGCCGCGGCTTCTACCCGCTCGGCTTCGACCTCTTCGAGATGGCCCGCGCGCACTTCGTCCCGGTCGACATCATCGCGGTCACCCGCCACAACCGCACCCTCGAGATGGGCAACTACCGCAAGGCGGCCGACGAGGGCCGCTTCTTCCTGCGCGGCTTCAACTATCTCTTGCTGCTGCGCCGCAAGAAGGAGGGGGCCGGCGGGGCGCGATCTCAGGGGTGCGGGCAATAGACGACAGGGCCACCGCCCTGCGTCGGGTTCTGGACGCAGACGCCGACGCAGGAGATCTGTGCCGACGTGGCCTGCAGCAGGCAGTCGCAGCTCGCGTCGCCCGCGCACGCGGCGGGGATGGGCTGGCAGCCCGCGCCGAAGCCGGAGGGGGTGCACGCGAAGGCGGTGTAGCCGGTCCCGCCGCCGAAGCAGTAGTCGGTGGCCGGGCACGCGCACGACGCGCAGTTGCCGAGCGGATCGTAGGCGTCTCCCAGGTAGGCGTAGCCGCCGTCGAGCGGCGCAAAAGGCGAGTCGTCGTCGGCGTCGTTGTCGGGGGGCGGAGGCGACCGGGTCGCATCGACGTCGACGATCACGACGTTGCCCGAGCCGGCGGGAGGCGGCGGCCCGTCCGAGCACGCCCACAGCGCCGCGAGCGCCCCGCAGACCGCCACCCCGGAGCCGATGAGCCGCCGCACGGCGGTACTCTACCCTGCCCCGCGACCGTCAGAAAGGATCGTAGAGGTAGACGAGTTGCCCCAGGGACGGAACGCAGACGAAGACCTGGCCGCCGCCCGGCGTCACGGCGCAGTGGGCGTCGCTCGTCGCTTCGACCGAGCCGAGCAGCGCGGGCGCGCCGGTCGTGGAGTCGATCGACACGACCCCCAGCGCCGAAGCCGCCGGCGACGGCACGTAGAGGCGCTGGCGAAGCGAGTCGTACGCGAGCCGATCGAGCCCCGACCCGAAGGCGGCCTTGCCGAGCACGGCGCCCGACGTCTCGGCGAGCACGACGACAAGCCCCTCCTCGCAGGCGGTCAAGACGAAGCCCCCGGCACGGTCGACCGCGAGGCCGCGCGACGTCTTGCACCCGTTGGGCCACGTGCCGGACACGGCGTGCTTGCTCACGTCGAGCGCGAGCGTGCTCGACGTGTCGTTGGTGAAGGCCATGCCGCGAGTCGCGTCGATCTCGAGCGACTCGGCGCCAGCCACGGCGATCGACTGCGCGTGCGTGGGGCCCGAGGTGCCGAGCGAGAAGACCTCGATCTGCTTGCTCGCGGGCTCGGTCACCCACACCTCGTTGGTCGCGGCGACGTAGCGCACGTAGCCCGGGACGTCGGCGAGCGCGACGGGACTCCCGACCACCTTGCGCGTCTTGCCGTCGATGACGCTCAGCGTCTTGGTCGTGCGGTCCGTGGCGTAGACGACGTCGTTGCCCTCGTCGGCGGACGTGACGCCGAAGGATGTGTCCTTCGTGTACGTGGCGGCCGACGAGAAGCCGCCGACGCTCGACACGAGCTCCAACGACGGATCGATAAAATCGAGGTTGCCCGTGCGCCCGCCGGGGACCAGGAGCGACGCGAGGTTCCCCGAGAAGCGCAGGTCGTCGAAGCCGACGCCGCCGGCGCCGCCCGGCAACGCGACGACCTTCGAGCCGGCGTCGATGGGCGGGGCCGCTCCCGTGCTGGTGCCGCCGCTACCCGGCTGGTCGGGATCGTCGGCTTGACCGTTGCTGATGGGCTGCGGGAGGCTGCCGCTGTTGATGCAGGCTACCACGGCGACCGGCACGGTGAGGAAGACGAGCGGACGCATCACCCGCTTATCGTGCGTCGGTCCGCCCCCGCATGCAATCCGGTGTCGGCCCCGGAGCCCGGTGGTAGGCTCCGGCATCAGGGTCACATCATGACGGCGCGCATCGACACCTTCGCGGAGTTCTGGCCTCACTACGTGCACGCCCACCGCAACCCGGTCAACCGTGCGCTGCACTACGCGGGCACGACGGCGATGCTGGGGACGGTGGCCGCCGCGGCGCTGACGCTCAACCCCGCGTGGCTCCTGGCGGCGCCCGTCGTCGGGTACGGCCCGGCCTGGGTGGGTCACTTCGTGTTCGAGCGCAACAGACCGGCGACGTTCGAGCACCCGCTCTGGTCGCTGCGCGGCGACTTCAGGATGTGCTGGCTGGCGGCGCGCGGACGAATGCGCGACGAGCTCGAGCGCGTCTGCGGCGGCGACCTCGACGCCGAACACACGCACGACGACCACCGCGCGGGCCCCCGCGGCGCCGCGGTCGCCTCCGCGTGAGCTCGCCCGCCGACGCCCCGCGAACCTCGGGCAAGACCATCGCGTTCGTGCTGGTCCCCGCGGCCGTGCTGGTCGCGACCGTGATGCTGCTGCTGCGCGTGAAGGTCCAACCCCGGACGATCCCGCCCTACGCGATCGCGGCGGGCGCGGTGAGCGAGATCGTCCCCGGCCGCCAGTTCTCCCTCACGCTCGATCCGCAGGGTCAGCTCACGGGCGCCGTGGCCGCGCGGGGCTACCTCGTCCGCGGCGACGAGGTGCGCCCGTGGGAGCCGCACTTCGAGGTGGAGCGCGACGGCTCGATCCAGGTGACCGGCGCCGACGACACGCTCTTCGCGGGGGTGCCCGCGGGCGACTGGGATCTCGCGCTGGTCGTCGGGCGTCCCGAGGCCTTGCCGCGCAGCGCAGCGGACACGCTGCGGCCGGCCGCCACGGACGCCGGGGCCGCCGCGTTCTGGGTGGTGCGCCACCGAGTCCACGTGCACGCCCGCGGCTGAGGGTGGTATGCCCACCCCATGATCGGTACCCGGGTGGTCCTTCGCCTGCGCATGAGCGCTCACGACGCGCACTACGCCGGCGAGCTGGTCGACGGCGCGCGCATGCTCGCCCTCTTCGGCGACCTGGCGACGGAGCTGCTCATCCGCCTCGACGGCGACGAGGGCCTGTTCCGCGCGTACGAGAGCGTCGAGTTCCTCGCGCCGGTGCTCGCGGGCGACTACATCGAGGCGAGCGCCGAGCTGCTCTCGATGGGCAACACGAGCCGGAAGATGCGCTTCGAGGCGCGCAAGGTCGTCGCGAACGTCCGCGGCGCGGGCCTCGCGCCGAGCGCGGCCGACGTGCTCGAGGAGCCGGTCGTCGTCACCCGCGCGGTCGGCACGTGCGTCGTGCCGCGGGAGATGCAGCGGCGGCCGCGCGCGCTGTACATGCCCGGCCTGCCGCCGGGGCCGGCGCCCACGACGGGGCCACTCGTCACGCCCCCGGCCGGGGCCGAGCTGGTCCTGACGGCCGCCATCGTCGGCGCCGAGCTGACGCGCGCGCAGACGCCGCACCTGCCCATCACGGCCGAGGAGGTCGCCGACGAAGCGGCCCGCTGCCGCGAGGCCGGCGCCGCGGTCGTCCACCTGCATGTGCGCAACCCCGACGGCTCCAACACCCAGTCGGCCGAGCGCTTCGCCGAGATCATCGCGGCCGTACGGCGCAAGTGCGACTGCATCATCCAGCCGTCGACTGGCGGCGCCGTGGGCATGTCGATCGAGGAGCGCTCGGGACCGCTCGCCTGCAAGCCCGAGATGGCGACGCTCAACTGCGGGACGATCAACTTCGGCGACGACGTCTTCGTCAACTCGCGCCCCGACATCCGAAAGCTGGCCGCGCGCATCCGCGCGTCGGGAGCGGTACCGGAGCTCGAGTGCTACGAGGTCGGTCACGTCGAGGAGGCCCTCGCCCTGCACGCCGAGGGCGCTCTCGGGCAACCGCTGCACTTCCAGTTCGTGCTCGGGATCAAGGGCGCGGCGCCGGCGCGCGAGGACGTCGTGCAGTTCCTCCGGTCGCTCGTGCCCGCGGGGGCCACGTGGGCGGTCGCCGCCACGGGGCGGTTCCAGCAGCCGATGACCGAGCTGGCGATGCGCCTCGGCGGCCACGCCCGGGTCGGGCTCGAGGACAACATCTACCTCTCCAAGGGCGTCCTCTCCGAGGGCAGCGCGCCGTTGGTCGCGCGGGCCGCGGCGTACGCGCGCTCGATCGGGCGTACGCCGGTCGAGCCCGCGCGGGCCCGGGAGATGCTCGGCCTCGCGCCGCGGTAACCTTGGGCGATGGTCGCCACGCTCACGCTCGTCGCCGACACGATGACGCCGGTGCGCGCGTACGCCGCGCTCCGTCGTGCGGCCGGTGACGCCGCGTCGTTCCTGCTCGAGAGCGTGGTCGGGGGCGAGCGCTGGGGACGCTACTCGATCCTCGGCTACAACCCGACGAGCGAGCTGACGCTCCTGCCCGACGGGCGATGGGTCGGCGCGGGGGGCGAGCCGGCGACGCTGCCGGGGGCCGGGGGCGCGCGCGATCCGCTCGAGGCGGTGCGCGGCCTCTTCCAGGGGCGCTCGTCCCCGCCCGACGCCAGCCACCCGGCGACGCGCTTCGTCCATGCGCAGGTGGGCTACCTCGCATGGGACCTCGTGCACGCGATCGAGAAGGTCCCCGGCTGGGGCGCGCGCCAGGCCGCGCCGCTCGCCCGCTTCTTCGGCGGCGCCACGATCGTCGTCTTCGACGGTCTCTCGCACACTGTCACGATCGCCGCGGAGGACCCCGCCGACGTCGAGCGCGCCCGTGCGCACCTGGACCGGATGCCGCCGCCCGCGCCGCTCGCCCTCCCCGACCGAACCGTGGTTGCCCCGGGCGCCGACGTCGACGTGGACGACGCGACGTATGCGCAGCGGGTGCGCCGCGCCCAAGAGTACATCGCCGCGGGCGACGCGTTCCAGATCGTGCTCGCGCGCACGTTCTCGGTGCCGCGCCGCGCGCGCGACCCGTTCGACGTGTACCGCGCGATGCGCGTGCTCAACCCGAGCCCGTACATGTACTTTCTCGACCTTCCGCCCGCCCCGGTCGAGCGGACACGCACGCAGATCGCTGGCGCGAGCCCCGAGACGCTCGTGCGCCTCGAGGACGGGCAGATGACGGTGCGCCCCATCGCCGGGACACGGCGGCGCGGCGCGACGCCCGAGGAGGACGAGGCGCTCGCGCGCGAGCTGCTCGCCGATCCGAAGGAGCGCGCCGAGCACGTGATGCTCGTCGACCTCGGGCGCAACGACGTCGGCCGCGTCGCCGAGACGGGCTCGGTGCGCGTCGCGCGGCACATGGAGATCGAGCGCTACTCGCACGTCATGCACATCGTGAGCGAGGTCACCGGGCGCGTCTCGCCCGCAACGCCGCCGCT
>JAJYCT010000483.1 GCA_021778125.1 Myxococcales bacterium | reverse complement strand
GCGGCCGGGGGCGGCGGCGGCGGCGGCGGCTTCGCGGCCGCCTGCGCGTGGGGGTCGGTCGGTGCCGGGTACGTGGTGATGGTGCAGGCGCTTGCCGCCATTGCCCCCGTCAGCACCAGAAATGCGGAACGATCGATCTTCATCCCCGTAGTCCTCCTAGGCGGGTCCGACCATAGCGTTAGACGGGGTGCCCGCCAAAGGCTTCAAGCGCCCGCTCGCTTGCCGCGCGAGGCCGCCGGTCCCCGCATCGCACCGCGACCGTTCCCCTCGGCCGGCGTCTCGTGCCACAATTGCGCACACCATGAGCGACAACGATCCCAAGAGCTCGGAGTCGTCGAAGACCGACAAGCGCAAGCAGAGCCTCTATTTCCCCGAGCAGATGCTCGACGAGATCCAGAAGGAGGCCGCGCGCCTCCAGCGCTCGATGTCGTGGGTGGTGCAGCGCGCGTGGAAGCACGCCCGCCGCGAGATCAAGGGCATCCCCGGCTCGAACGAGCCGGACGTGTAGGTCGCTCCCGCACTAGGGACCGCCCAGGCCCCCGGCGGCCGCGCAGCCCTCCGGGTAGCCGACCCACACGCCGCCCGTGCACTGCTGCGAGAAGGCGCACTCGAGGTACTGGCACGACTGGCCCTCTTGCGGGCACGTCGTCCCGAGGCGCGGGCGCGGGAGCGAGCAGCCCTGCGACGGGCTGTCGCAGCTCCAGAGCGGATCGATCGGGCCGCCGTCGGGGCTCGCGGGGACCGGCCCGCCGAGCGAGCCGCAGTAGCAGCCGCCGGTCGGATAGAAGCAGCTCCCGTTACCGCTGCCGCAGAGCTGGCCCACCGCGTCGGCCATCGTCGCCGGGCACCCGCTCGTGTTGAGCCCCGGGCAGAAGGTGCCGAGCAGCGACGACTGCCAGGTGCCGCCCGAGCACTGAACGACGTCGTCGCAGCCGGGGTAGAGCGACGAGCCGTACTCGCACTGAAGGCTCTCGCGCGTGCAGCTCGAGCCGATCGCGGGCGTGCTCGCGGGGCAGGGGACCGAGGGCCCTCCGTCGTGCGCCGGCGCGCCGTCGGCGCCGGGCCCGCCGTCGCCCGGGGGGCCCGGCTCCGAGGCGATCTGGCCGGTGCAGGCGAGCGACAGGGAGGCGAGCAGCGGCAGCAGCGCGAGGCGGAGCGACATGGCCGCATCGTACTGCGAGGCGCGTGCCACGTGGGGGCGCCGCCTCCGGTGCGGAATCTCCCGCGAAGCGCGTGAGCGGAGTGTGCCACCTGCGGCGGAGGCGCCCCGGGGGGGCGGCAGATCAGCGCGAGGTCGACGTTGCCGCCGGCCGGGGCGCCGCGCCCGGCGGCGCGTGTCCGTGCAGGACCCAGTACGCGGTCATCGCCGCGAGCAGCACGCCGGTCACGACGAGCAGGCGCACCGCGAGTGGATCGGGGTGGGTCCTCTCGACGAGCGTCGCCGCGGCGCGGCGCACGGCCTCGTCGGCCGACGAGGCCTCGAGCTTCGGCGCCTCGGCGCGCACCTGCGCGTAGTTGCCGCGGCCGAAGGCCGCGACGAGCGCGTCGAGGGCGGGCTCGCGCGGGAAGTCGCGGGCGAAGGAGGGTCGACGCGGGTCCATCGCGCGACTCCGGGCGTAGCACGGGGTATCCTCGAGCGCGATGCGCTCCACGCCCTGGCTCCTCGCCCTCGCGTTCGTGCTGCAGCCGGCGTGTTCGTCGCCCTCCGGCGCATCGGCGCCCTCCGGCTCGTCGGGGACGCAGGCGCTCTGGGTCGCCCCGGCCTCGCTCTCCGATCTCGCCGACGCGCACTTCTACGACCACCCCTGGCCCAGCGATCTGCGGCGCGATCCGGACGGCAGCATCCACGCCGCGGGCTTCTACAACCCGCACCTCGTCAACCTCATCGACCAGTACGTCGCGTCGACCAAGGGGATTCTCAAGGGCTTCTCGCCGACGGCCGCGATGTACCTGCGCTTCACCGGCGACATCGACGCGAGCACGCTCCCGGCCGACCCTCCGCACTCCACGCAGGCGTCGTCGTCGGTCGTCCTGCTCGACGTCGATCCGAAGAGCCCCGAGCACGGCAAGCGGCACCTGCTCGAGACGTTCTGGCGGCAGGCCGACGGCGTCTACTGGTTCAAGGACACGCTCGCCGTGCGGCCCGCCCTCGGCTACCCCCTGCTGCCCTCGACGAAGTACGCGCTGGTCGTGACCCAGGGCGTGAAGGCGGCCGACGGGACGACGATCGCGCCGAGCGCCGATCTCGCCGAGGTCCTCGGCCTCGCGGCGGTCGAACCGCGCGTGCAGGCGGCGCACGACCTGTACGCGCCGGCGGTGGCGGAGCTGAAGAGCGCCGGGATCGCCGCGAGCGACGTGGCGCACCTGGCCGTCTTCACGACCGACGATCCGACCGCGGAGCTCTTCGCGGTGATGGACGACGTGCACGCGAACGTGCCGGCGCCCACCGTCGACGCGACGACGTGGACGAAGCCCGCCGCCCTGCAGACCGCCGACTACGACGTCTACGAGGGCCGCTACGGGCCGTCGCCCAACTACCAGGCGGGCACCGCCCCCTACAGCACCGAGGGCGGCGCGTTCGTCTTCGCGGGGGGCAAGCCGGTCGTGCAGGGCACCTTCACGCAGCAGTTCTGCCTCGTCGTGCCTAGCGCGCAGAAGTGCCCCATGCCCGCGAGCGGCTACCCCGTCGTGCTCTACGCCCACGGCACCGGCGGCGACTTCGAGTCGATCGTCCTCGAGGGCAACTCGTTCGGCGAGCTTCTGGCGCAGCACTGCATGGCGTCGATGGGCATCAACCAGATCTTCTCCGGCGACCGCCCAGGCTCGCCCGGCGTCACCGACCCGAACTACGAGAGCACCGAGGATCTGCTCTTCTTCAACCTGAACAACCCGGTCGCCGCGCGGACGAACTGTCGCCAGTCGGCGGTCGACGTCGTGCAGCAGGCGCGCCTCTTCACCGACTCGCACCTGGGGGTGCCGGCGAGCGTGTCGAAGACGGGGGCGGCGATCGCGTTCGACCCGTCCAACCTCGTCTTCCTCGGGCACTCGGAGGGGGGCCTCAACGGCCCGCTCTTCCTCGCCGGCGACGCGCAGACGCGCGGCGGGGTGCTGAGCGGCTCGGGCGCGATGATCACCGTCGCGCTCCTCGACAAGACGTCGCCCCAGCCGAGCGTGGCGCAGGCGGTGAAGCTCATCCTCGAGCTGAAGACGGCCGACGAGGCCGCGGAGCTCAACCTGTTCCACCCCGTGCTCAACCTCGCGCAGGCGCTCGTCGACGCCACCGATCCGGTCAACTACGCGCGCTACATCATCCAGGCGCCCCGGCCTGGCTTTGCGCCCAAGAGCATCCTGCAGACCGAGGGCGTCAACCCCGACGGCACGGGCGACACGTTCGCGCCGCCGCTCGGGATCGAGGTCCACTCGGTCGCGCTCGGCCTGCCGCGCGAGGCGCCGGGCGTGCACACGATCGTCCAGGCGGCGTGGGGCGGGCTCGCGGACGCGACGATCCCGCCCGCCGGCCTGCGCGGCAACCTCGCCGGCGGCAAGGCGACCGGCGCGCTCGGGCAGTTCGTCCCCGCGCCCAACGACGACGGTCACTTCGTGGCGTTCGACGTGCCCGCGGCGCACGCGCAGGTGGGCGCGAGATC